>NZ_LVJW01000003.1:1963833-2263833 GCF_001708965.1 Candidatus Thiodiazotropha endoloripes
GTGCTCGCCACGCGAGGTTTTCGGTGCCTGCTGATGGGCAGGGATTGATTCGCTGCGCTCACCCCTACGGGGCGCCTACGCTGCGCTGCGGCGTCCTGCGTCGCTTTGCGCCTGGTGATTCGCTGCGCTCACCCCTACGGGGCGCCTACGCTGCGCTGCGGCGTCTGCGTCACTGCGTTCCTTTCGAACGAAGGGTTCGCACCAAAACCTGCCTCTCCGCCAATAATTAAAGAGTGCTCGCCACGCGAGGTTTGGGTGCCTGCTGATGGGCAGGGATTGATTCGCTGCGCTCACCCCTACGGGGCGCCTACGCTACGCTGCGGCGTCCTGCGTCGCTTTGCGCCTGGTGATTCGCTGCGCTCACCCCTACGGGGCGCCTACGCTGCGCTGCGGCGTCTGCGTCACTGCGTTCCTTTCGAACGAAGAGTTCGAACCAAAAACTGCCTCTCCGCCAATAGTAAAGAGTGCTCGCCACGCGAGGTTTTCGGTGCCTGCTGATGGGCAGGGATTGATTCGCTGCGCTCACCCCTACGGGGCGCCTACGCTGCGCTGCGGCGTCTGCGTCACTGCGTTCCTTTCGAACGAAGGGTTCGCACCAAAACCTGCCTCTCCGCCAATAAAAAAAGGGCGCTCACTCGAGCACCCTTTTTTTATTGGCGGAGAGGCAGGGATTCGAACCCTGGGAGGGCTACTAACCCTCAATGGTTTTCAAGACCACCGCATTCGGCCGCTCTGCCACCTCTCCTGAAGGGGCGCTAGGATACATAACCATCCTTGAAATTGCTAGTGTTATCCCTACCTATATATGTGTTGACCTTTTGTGCCGGCACGGTATGCTGTGCTGAACATTTCATGGCAGCCACTGTCTGATACAAAGAGTTTGATTTTTGGGAATAAATCAGGAGATTACACCAAAATGAATCGTCTAGATTTCACTGCAACGCAATCGATTGAGTCCACTCTTTCGACTAATAAGCTAATAAAAAACACTTATATGTTGCTATCCGCCACTCTGGTTTGGAGTGCGTTGATGGCGCTTGTTTCCATGGCCATCGCTCCTTCACCGATGATCTCCCTGGGAACCTCACTCGGTGCCTTGGTGGTGCTTTGGTTTGTACTGCCCCGCTATGCCAACTCTGCCGCAGGTCTGTGGGTAGTATTCGGCGTCACCGGCCTGTTGGGCTTTGGCTTGGGCCCTACTCTGAACTACTATGTCGCCCTGTCTAATGGTGGTCAGATCGTAGCGACGGCATTTGGCGGTACCGGTATCATCTTCCTTGCGCTTTCCGGTTATGCCCTGTCGACCAAGCGGGATTTCAGCTTCATGGGCGGCTTTATCTTTGCCGGTATGATTGTTGTGATGCTCGCTTCACTTGCCGGTCTGTTCCTGGATATGCCTGGCCTGCACCTGGCCATCTCCGCAGCCGTGATCCTGCTGATGTCCGGTTATATCCTGTTTGAGACCAGTCAGATGGTTAATGGCGCTCAGACCAACTACATCATGGCCACGGTGAGTCTCTATCTGGCCATTCTCAACATCTTCACCAGCCTGCTGCATCTGCTTGGCGCACTGGGTGGGGAAGATTAATCAGCACAGTTGAAGTGATGAGAGAACCCCGGCTATGCCGGGGTTTTTTATAGAACAGGCAAAACGATGGATTGGGTGAAAATATTCTCCGCCATCCTCATCGTGGGATGGATCATCTTCCTCTGGCCCAGGGCCAAACACTGGATGAAGAACAGCCCCAAGGCAGAACAGGGAGACTGGATGGCTGCCATTCTGCCACTGGCCGCTGTTGTCGGTTTTGTGGCATTACTCATCATGATGGTTTAGCAAACCACCTCTTGGACCATCAAAGCTTTTCCAGGCCACCCATGTACGGCTTCAGGGCTTCCGGGATCCGGATCGAACCATCAGCCTGCTGATAGTTCTCCATAACCGCTACCAAGGTACGGCCAACAGCCAGTCCTGATCCATTCAGAGTGTGGACCAGCTCCGGCTTACCGGTCTCCGGATTTCGCCAGCGGGCCTGCAATCTTCTCGCTTGAAAATCGACAAAATTGGAACAGGAGGAGATCTCCCGGTATTGACTCTGTCCCGGAAGCCAGACCTCCAGATCATAGGTCTTGGTGGATGAGAATCCGATATCCCCGGTACACAGGGTGACAACCCGGTATGGCAGCTCCAGCTTCTGCAGAATCGCCTCAGCGTGTCCGGTCAGATCTTCAAGAGCCTGAAATGACTCACTCGCCCTGACCGCCTGTACCAACTCGACCTTTTCAAACTGATGCTGTCGAATCATGCCTCGCGTGTCTTTTCCGTATGAGCCTGCTTCGGAGCGGAAACAGGGGGTGTGTGCCACCCATTTTCTCGGCATCTCATCCGCATCGATGATCTGGTCCCTGACCAGGTTGGTGACCGGTACCTCTGCGGTAGGGATCAGGTAGTAACCGGATTCACCGCAGAGTTTGAACAGGTCTTCCTCGAATTTCGGCAGCTGACCGGTTCCCCGCAGACTGTCACTGTTGACCATATAGGGGACATAAGCCTCTGTGTAGCCATGCTCTGTGGTGTGGGTGTCGAGCATGAACTGAATCAGGGCGCGATGCAGTCTGGCCAATGGACCGGCCATCACCGCAAAGCGGGAACCGGTAATCCTTGCAGCCGCCTCGAAATCGAGCAATCCACTGGCATCACCCAGGTCCACATGATCCTTGGGCTCGAAATCGTACTCACGGGGTTCGCCCCAGCGCCGCTCTTCACGGTTGTCCGCTTCATCCCGGCCCTCAGGTACTGTTTCATGAGGGATATTGGGAATGCCCAGGGTGATCTCGGAGAGTTCAGCCTGAACCCCATTCAGATCCTCTTGCAGGAGTTTCAGCCGGTCTCCCAGTTCGGCAACCTCAGCCAACAGTGGCTGAATATCCTCGCCGGCCGCTTTCGCCTTACCAATCGATTTTGATCGACTGTTACGCTCATTCTGCAGCTCCTGGGATTCAACCTGAAGCCCCTTGCGACGCTCCTCCAGCTCAGCGATGAGTTGGATATCCAACTCATAACCACGGCGACGCAGCTGTGCTGCCACCTCTTCCAGATTGTTTCTTATCAGTCGTGGATCCAACATCGATTATTCACCCATATTAACCTGGGCGGGCCAGCTCACTACGTAACCCGGCTCGACCCATTGATTCAAATCTTGCAAAACTTTTTCCACCCGATCCGGACTATCAAAGAACTCGATCACCAGAGGCAGATCCATGGAGATGTCCAACAGTGACGCCTCATGGGCTCTGCCGGAGCGGCCAAAGCCCGCAATGCCGCGAAATGCAGTGACTCCCCTTACCTGCTCTTCATTATGCAGGAAGTCGAGCAGCTTTCTCAGCTGGTGATCTCCCTCGGTGATATAGACCCGCACCATGGTGACTTCGGCCTGTTTCATAGTTGCCTCCCGAGTACCAGACCCAGCCAGCAAGCCAACAAACAGGCAACCACACTGAGTAGAACATTCAAGCCCGCTTTTAGAACCTCGGCCTGCTCCAGCAGGTTCAAAGTCTCCATAGAGAATGTGGAGAAAGTGGTAAAAGCCCCCAGAAAGCCGATCAACAATCCGGCCCGCCATTCAGTCGAGACCGCCATGCGTTCAATAAACAACACATAGAGGAATCCCATCACCAGGGAACCCAATACATTGACCACCAGGGTGCCATAGGGAAACCCTCGTCCCAAAACCCCATACACGCCGCTGGATACCCAAAAGCGGAACAGAGCTCCGACGGCACCGCCGCTGGCAATAACGAGTAGTTGATACAATCCGGAATCCTAGGGACTGGAAAAGATGGGATTATAACCGCTGTTGATGGACTTTTGGCTAGGGTAAATTAAAATATTTAGACCAAAAAAGGATCCGTTGTTACATCCCTAGAGCTTTCAGTGGCCGTTTGCTGAAGTTTAAAAATCCCATCGGTAGCCCGCATAGAAGAAGTAGTCGGTAAAATTGGTCACTTCCGTACCATCATCCTCTTCAAACCAGTTGAGTCCCCCCTCCAGTTCGAAGGTGAAGTCTTTCCGCAAACGGTAGTCCATCCGTAGAAACGGACTGACCGTAAACCGGGTTCCTTCATTCTCTTTGTTTTCACGATAGGAGACATCCAGACGCGGATTGACCCGCCAGGCGTTGGTGATGGGATAACGGCTGCTGACCCCAATCCGGTAGGTATCCGAGGTGTCCGAATCGGAATATCGGAGGGTGAACACTCCGATATCCCCCTGTTTCAGCAGATCGTTCTTGATCACCTGAAAGGAGTAAAAGAACTCTGTATCGGTGGCTTCTGTGGCAAGAACACCGCCTGAGGCGGGGGTTTCCCCGGTTTTACTGGCTGTGAAGTCGCCACTCAATTGCAGGGTGTCGGAGAAAGGATGTGTGACACCAAAGGAGATACTCGAGGATTTGGCGGTGCGATCCTGAGCAAGGTCGTAGATCTCGTCATCGCTGTAGAAATCCTGCAACTCCTCAACCGACCCGATCGGCAGGAAAGTGTCCGGATCGGATTGTCCACTCAGGGCATTCGAGGTCATCAGGATTGGGCTGGTGCGATAATCCAGATTGAGGTAGAGGCTGGTTTTGTTCTCCAGACGCCAGTTGGTCTGCAGCATGAAAATACCCAGCTCTTTGTGGAAGATATCGTAATCGACCAGGCTGAACATGGACTTTTGAGGATCATAATAGCGGACCTCGCCACCCACTGCCCTGCGGTCAACCAGGCCATCCACCCGCTGCTCGACAATAAACAGGCTCGCATCCCAGTTTTCAAAGATGCTGGAGAAATCACCACTGATCCCGGCGAACTGTTTGTGCTCATGCAGAAAGGTATCCCGGGAGCGTTCGACCGGCAGACCCGCTGACGCCCGGATATTGATATCCGGGGTGAGCTCGTAACCGAGTACCAATCCATCAAATCGGTTCAGGATACCGCTTGAACGGAGTCTCTGACGGCCAAACTTGGCGCTGGTCCGGCTATCCAGATGTTCAACATCGATATAGGCGTCACTGAGGGTGGTATCATTTTCCCCATCATCCAGCAGATCGGAGATATAACTGCCGGTGATCTTCATGCGCATATCGTACTCTTCACTACGGCGACGGGCATTGAAATCGACAAAGCTCTCAATCTCCGAACGGGAGATACTGTCTTCGTCCTCGACGAAGGGACTGTCGATCTTATCCCGGCGGTAGTTCTGGGAGAAACTGCCGTAGACATCCCAAATCGCCTTCTCCCCTTCCTCTTCGCTGCCTGGTTCCCCCGGCTTGGGCCTTTTGCGTAAGGTCTCTTTGGGCCGTTGAGGTGCGGTCTCAAGGCCCAGCAGACGCTGTGTCACCCGCTCCGCATCCTCACCTTCCGGGTACTTTTCCAGATAGAGTCTGTACTCCCCTTTTGCATGGGCAATCTGACCGTTACGTTCACGGGAGAGACCCAGCAGCTCCAGGGCTTCCTGGGTGTAGATGTTGTCAGGCTCTTCCAGCAGGGCTTCCAGTAAGCGTACAGCTTTGGCATAGTCACCCGCCGTGATGGTGCGCCGGATCATCTCCATCATCTTGGTGATACGGGGATCCACATTGGCCAGTTCAGGCTCCTCCATGTACTGACCGTCCAGACCCGGCTCCAGCCCTCTTTCAAAAAAGGCCTGGCGTCTTTCAACAATATCCGCCGTGTCGATCCAGGCATTCGGATAGAAGCTCTTTACCGCCTCTAACTGCCGTTTGGCATCCTGCTTGGTACGAAAAAAACCGAGCCGCAGGCGGTAGATCGGATTACCTTCGATCTCCCCCTTGGTGCTGTAGAGCAGTTGGTTTTCGCCGATTGGCACCGGTGGCATCTCTTCATAATCGACCGGTTCGGATTGGACACCGAGATTGAGTACATAGATCACCAGGGGCAGTGACTTGACACTCAATGGCGCCTTCATTTCAGGCACTTCGGTCTGCAGCGTCTTCAATCTGGCCTGACCGAAACCAGAGCTGCGTTTGACCTGTTCCGGGAGAACAAACTCCATCACATAGAAATCCCTGCCCTGGCGGATTTTTACATCTCTGACCGGCGTGGCGAAGGAGACCAGCAGGGTGGAGGTGCCCAGACGGCTACCCTGAAAAACCACTTTATCAAGTGGTATCGCAGCGGATGGGCTCCAGGTCAGTTGATCCTCCTGATCGAGCTCACCATCCTGGTCCTGCTCGGTTGTCGCACCAAGCTGTTCATCCGTGGTCTGTCCTACCCTGACCTGCACCCCCAGTTCACTGTTTGACTCATTGATCAGGTGAGACACATAACGGACCGGCACATTGAAGTGGACAGCAATGACATTTGCCCCCGCTTCAGAATCGATTTCAATACGATCGAGAATTCTGGATGCAGCCTGTGACTGCGTGGTCAATAGCAACAACACGATTGACAACAGCCAGAAATAGACCCTCGATTGAACTTTGAGCTGCACGCTTGTTACCTGATTGAATTAAAAAATGTCATTAATTAAAGACTGCTGGTTGATGGGCTGCAAGGCCATCCTATCAGGTCATGAGAATAATGAACAAAGTGCTTAAAATGACCCGAATAATCCCTAATCACTAAGGGATTATTCGGATATCATTTACCACTCCCTGTCGCTCACTCTATGACAGCCACTGCTTCCGCAATTGCGATCAGCACTGAGTCCGCTATGGTCATCTTCACCTCTTTCATAATCATTTGCATGACATCCCGCACAAGAGCGAGCATAGCTCGGAAACGGCCAAGGAACTGACTCACTGTTACTCGAGTGACAGTCTTGGCATGACAGGTTAGCCCGGTGATCGCCCGGATAGTTTCCGGATGTATGACGATAATTTATCACGGGCAACCAACCATTGGTGGTATGGCAGGCATCACACTGCTGGGTGGTAACGAAATGCCCTTGAGGAGTCCCGGTGGCAATCGTGCCATTGTGACAGCTGTTGCAGTTACCGGTTACACCACTGTGATCAAACGTCACACTGAGCCAGTTACTGGTTGAGGTATGGCAATCATCACACTGAGCATTGGTAGGCAGATGGTTGGCCGACTTACCTGTTGCGAATGTGCCGTTGTGGCAGTTGGAGCAGGTTCCGGCCACATTGGTGTGACTGAAGGTCACATTCAACCAGTTGTCGGTTGAGTTATGACAGATATTACACTCTTGCGTGGTCGGTATATGGTTGCCAGGCTTACCAGTCGCCAGGGAACCGTTGTGACAACTGGAACAACCGGTAATGATGCTGCCGTGGTTGAAATCGACGTTGGCCCAGTCGGTTGTGGATATGTGGCAAGTATCGCACTGACCTGAAGTCTGGATATGGCCGGCGTGTTTGCCGGTTGCGGTCACACCGTTATGACAGGTTGAACAGGTACCCGCCACATTGCCGTGGGTGAAGCGTACATTCAGCCAGTTGGTTGTCGAGAGATGGCAATCATCACACTGGGCTGTGGTAGGTACATGTCCCGGATCCTTACCGGTAGCGGTAATGCCGTCATGGCAGTTGGAGCAGTTACCCGCCGCATTGGTGTGATCGAACCTGACCGACAACCAGTTCGTCTGAGAGGTATGACAGGCGTCGCACTCGGACGTGGTCGGTACATGGCTGGCCGGTTTACCGGTCGCGGTAACCCCGTTGTGGCAACTTGAGCAGGTGCCGGTAACCACCGAGTGATCGAAGTTGACCGCTGTCCAGGTTGTCTGGGAGGTATGGCAGACATCACAGGCCGCATTGGTGGCCACGTGGCTGGCTGATTTACCGGTCGCGATGGTGCCGTTATGGCAGCTCTGACAGGTGCCGGTTACCGTGCTGTGGTCGAAGCGTACCGAGAGCCAGTTGACAGTGGAGATATGGCAACTGTCGCACTGACCACTGGTGGCGATATGGGTCGCATGTTTACCGGTAGCGATGGTGCCGTTATGACAGCTTGAGCAGGTTCCCGCAACGCCGGCATGATCGAAGGTGCCGGTGGCCCAGGTTACCGTGGTATGGCAGTTCTCGCACGGCTCATTGGTCGGTATGTGATTGGCCGGTTTACCGGTGGCGTCGACATTATTATGACAGCTGGCACAGCCGGAGACGATACCGGTGTGATCGAAGCGGATGTTCAACCAGGTGGTGTTGGAGATGTGGCAGTTGTCACAGGCCGCATTGGTCTGCACATGGTTTGCCGGCTTGCCGGTTGCTGTATTGCCATCGTGACAGCTGGCGCAGGCACCGGAGACCACCGCGTGATCAAAAGTGATCTGCAACCAATTATTGGTGGAGGTATGGCAGGCCTCACAGGAGGCTGTGGTCGCCACATGGGCGGCATGCTTGCCGGTCGCCCGGACTCCGTCATGGCAGGATTGGCAGCTGTCCGTTACCCCGTCGTGGTTGAAGTTGGTGATTGTCCAACTGTTGGTGGTATGACAGGTATCACAGGTCGCATTGGTCAATACATGGGATGGTGATTTACCAATGGCAATATCCCCGTTGTGACACAGATGACAAGCTGTGGTGACCCCACTGTGGGTAAAACCGTTCAGGTTCCAGTTGGTCGGTGTATGACAATCTTCACAGGGCTGGGTGGTGGCAATATGTCCAGCATGTTTGCCGGTTGCTGTGGTGCCGTCATGGCAGGATTCACAATCCCCGGTAATCCCCGCATGGTCGAAATTGGAGATCAGCCATCCATCAACCGTATGACAGGTATCGCACTGTGCATTGGTCTGCAGATGACCGGCATGCTTACCGGTTGCCCGTACTCCGTTGTGACAGCTCGAACAGACTCCGGCGGTCGGTACGGCACTGTGATCAAAGCTGACCCTCAACCAGGTGGTGGTCGAGTTGTGGCAGACATCACACTGCTCAGTCGTGGCAATGTGGTTGCTATGCATACCGGTGGCGGTGGTACCGTTATGACAGCTTGAACAGACTCCGGTGGTGGTCACCCCGCTATGATCGAAGCTTGTATCCTGCCAGTTGATGGTAGAGAGGTGGCAAATGTCACACTGAGCGGTCGTTTCGATATGTTGCGCATGCTTGCCGGTTGCTTGTGTGCCATCGTGGCAGTTGGAGCAGTTGCCGCTGGCAGCCACATTGTCATGATTGAAGGTGGTCAGCAGCCAGTCGATGGTTGACGTATGGCAGCTGTCACACTGGGCATCCGTGGGAATGTGTGAGGCGTGTTTGCCTGTTGCAACCACACCGTCATGACAGCTTGAGCAGGCTCCTGCCACACCGGCGTGATCAAAACGACCGGTGCTCCAGGTAATGGTGTTGTGGCAGTTCTCACAGGGCTCCGTGGTGGGTATGTGGGTATCGGGTTTACCGGTGGCATCCACCCCATTGTGGCAGGATTCACAACCACTGGTAATGCCGCTGTGATCGAAGCGCACCGCTGTCCAGGTCTCATTGGAGATATGGCAGTTGTCACAGGCCGCATCGGTCTCGATATGGTCGGCCGATTTACCAGTTGCAGTCACACCATCATGACAGCTGGCGCAGGTCCCTGTAACGATGGAATGGTCGAATGTGACTTCCGCCCAACTGGTTGTCGAGGTATGACAACCTTCACAGACCGCCGTTGTGGCCACATGGGTATCGTGTTTGCCGGTGGCACGAACACCATCATGACAGGAGTGACAGCTCTCGGTGACCCCTTCATGACTGAAGTTGCTGATCGTCCAGGCGTTGGTAGTGTGGCAGTTGTCGCATGAAGCAGTGGTCGGAATATGGTTATCGTGTTTACCGGTGGCCACACTGCCGTTATGGCAGGATTCACAGGTACCGGAGACCCCTTCATGGGTAAATCCTGTTAGAGTCCAGTCAGTGGTTGAGTGGCAGGCCTCACAGGGTGATGTGGTCAGGATATGATCCGAATGCTTGCCGGTGGCGGTCACCCCATTGTGGCAGGATTCGCAATCCGCAGTGATCCCTTCATGGGAGAAGTTGTTGACGTTCCAGGCAGTGGTTGTGTGGCAGGTATCGCACTCGCCGTTGGTCTGCAGGTGATTGGCGTGTTTGCCGGTGGCGCGTACACCGTTGTGACAGGTTGAGCAGACGCCTGCGGTTTCAATCGAGCTGTGATCAAAGCTGACATCACTCCAGTTACTGGTTGAGTTATGACAGACATCGCACTGCTCGGTGGTCTCAATATGCGTCGCATGCATGCCGGTTGCCTGGCTGCCGTTGTGGCAGGTGGAGCAGCGTCCGGCGGCATCCACGCCGCTATGGTCAAAACTGGTATTCAGCCAGTTGTCAGTAGAGAGATGACAGACATCGCACTGTTCGCTGGTCTGAATGTGCAGTGCATGCTTACCGGTCGCCCGGGTTCCGTCGTGACAGGTGGAACAGACACCGGCACTCTGGAATCCGTCATGGCTGAAATTGATGACATGCCAGTTTGCGGTGGTTGCATGGCAGACGTCGCAGGATTCGTTGGTGACAATATGGGTATCGTGTTTGCCTGGCGCCTGTACTCCGTCGTGACAGCTTGCACAGGTACCCGGTACAACTTCACTGTGATCGAAACCAACCACACTCCAGTCCTCGGTTGAGGTATGGCAGGTATCACACTCTGCAGTGGTCTGTACATGATCCGCATCTTTACCTGGCTGTGTGATACCGTCATGACAACTGGAGCAACGGCCAAACACCTCCTCTCCATGTACGAAGTTGACCACCAACCAGGAGTTGGTCGAGGTATGACAGATCTCACACGGCTCACTGGTTGGTACATGACCGACCGGCTTTCCGATTGCGCTGACCCCGTTATGACAGCTCTCGCAATCTCCCCGGATCCCGGCGTGGGAGAAATTATCCACTTGCCAGCTGTTGGTGGTGTGGCAGAGATCACAGGCCTCATTGGTCACAATATGATTGGCCGATTTACCTGTGGCACTGATGCCGTTATGACAGCTTTCACAACTGCCGGCGGCAACTGCCGAGTGATCAAAAAAGACCAGCAGCCAGCTGTTGGTGATATGGCAGGTATCGCAAGGCTCTTCAGTTGCGATATGAGTATCGTGTTTGCCGCGGGCGATGTTGCCGTTATGGCAACTTTCGCAGGTGCCGGTCACAACCGAGTGATCCACACGGCTGACCCGTCCCCAGCTGAAAGTGGTATGACAGAACTCACAGGTATTCCCGGTGCTGATATGATCACTGTCCTTGCCCTGAGCTGCTGAACCGTTGTGGCAGGAGAAACAGCCACTGTCGATGGTACCGTGATCAAAACGGGCTACATGCCAACCGACTGTGGTATGGCAATCATCACAGCGGTCATCGCTTTGAATATGATCGATCGGCTTACCGGCTGCATCGGTATCGTTGTGGCAGCCATCACACATAACCGGTGTACCCTGGAACTGGCCTTTATCGTGACACTGATCGCATTCAACGTTGCGGTGTTCACCAGTGAGCGGAAAGCCGGTTTCAAAGTGGTCGAATTCAGAGCTCTCTGCATGGACGAAATTCATCAATGACATACTGACAACAAAAAGCAGCAGCCAACTGGCCTGTTGTAGCAGTAATCTCAATTTGGGCAGTCTCATCATCATATCTTCCATACAGACTCGATCAGCGAATTTCCGGATTCTCGAATGTTTCGGTGGTGTGGCAGCGATCGCAATGCCGGCCAAAACCACCCCGATGTATGTCATCACCCCGATGACAACCGTAACAATGGTTGGCTGACTGTTTATGTTCGGTCAGCTCAGCACGATGGCAGGCATGGCAGAAAACCTCGCCGTGCTTACCATCCAATGGAAATTCTGTCTGTTCGTCGTGATCAAAGGTCCATAGCATCCATGCATTTGGATTGTGGCAATCACCACACAACTCACCCATTTTTCCTTCATGGGTGTCATCTTTTTCATGACAGGACAAGCATACAATCTCTGTTTGTGGGTAGACCGCATCAAGATGACAGGATTCACAGGCGGTCACACTATGGATACCGATCAGAGGGAAGCGTGTTATGTCATGTTCAAAAAAGAGCTTCTCTGTCCAGCCCTTTTCATTGTGGCAGTAGCCGCAATCCTCACCCAGGTCGCCTTTGTGCAAATCGATGGCCCGATGACAGGTGATACACTCGGCCTCTTTCAAATCATCCATCGCGGCATTTCGATGACAGGCGTGACAACTCAGCTTTTTATGCTTGCCTTTCAATTCAAATTTAGCGTCCTTACCATGATCGAACTGGGTCTCTGTCCAACTTGAGGGACGATGACAATCCTGGCACTTCTCACCATTTCGCCCTTTATGGTCATCATCTTTCTCATGACAGGCGAAACATTTTTTAGAAATTTTCTTTTCAAACGGCCCACGGGTGTGGCAGGTATCACAAGGCACATCTTTATGCTGGCCTTCCAGCGGAAATTCAGTATCGGCTCGATGGTCGAAAGCCAGTTCTTTCCAATCCTCGGTAGCATGGCACTTTGCACAGACTTTGCCGTAACGACCATTGTGCGCATCATTGATCAAATGGCAGCCGATACACTCCTTGGGGGTATTTTTGTAGTGTTCATCGGCGTGACAGAGCTTACAATCGAGATCCCTGTGTTTGCCAGTCAGTGGATAGTCAGTATCCAGATCATGATCGAAATCCTGTTTGCGCCAGCTTTTTTCGTTATGACATTTATCGCACTCTTCGCCCAGTTCCCCCCGGTGGGCATCGTCCGACTCATGGCAATCGAAACAGAGTGAGGGGGCATGACTGTATTTCTTCTGCTCTTTGGTATGACAGAGTTGGCAGGCCAACTGTTCGTGGCGGCCCCTGAGCTGGAAATCAGTCTGTGAGTGATCGAAATCTTCCGTATCCAGATTGACGATATCCCGATCTCTTCCCTTATGATCGGTATGGCACTGTTTGCAGTTGGCGGCTCGCTGTTTATCCAGTCTGCCGTGGAACCCGGTACCCTGCTCGATATCTTTGGCCACATCACTGTGATCATGACAAGCGAGACATCGCTCTACCTGGTCGGCTTTTTTCAAGGTCTCATGGCAACTCTCACACTTCTCTTCAAACTCGGCGTGACCTTCGATTACCGGCCCCGGCATCAACAGTAGATCCAGCTTCCCTGCATAGCTTGGAGATAGAGTAAATATCATCAGCAATAGTACGCAAATGACATGCCAGCCAAATCGGTTCATGACGAATGTAGGTAGAGTGTTGCTTGCTTAACGGTCTAGTAGGCATGCACAGCATAGACATGCACAAAACCGGTAATCACCATCATGATGAAGAGCGGCATATGCAGCAGATGCCAGATCCCAAAGAGTCTTTCATAGAAATGTAGCTCTAGAATCTGCCGAAGGATAGACCTGTGGGACAACAGCATTTTTCTGATGCGCAGCTGATTGCGCAGAACCTTCGACTTTGACCAGCCTTTTTTGTAGCCCACTGCCAGCAGTTTCTTGTTCAGTGAGCGCATTACTTTCGGGTAGAGCACTGCAGATGTATAGCGCATCTTGACCCAGTGTTTGGCACTGGCGATCGGGCCGGTAGGAGTGTTCATGACATCCTTTTCATACTGCTTCATCAGCTCCTTGGCTTTGGGATTCAGTTCAAACAGGCGTCCCAATTTTTTTGTCAACACCAAAGAGTCGGCGTGCAATGAAGCGAATGTAGCCTTTTTACCATACAATCCGTAGTGGATTCGGGTATAGAAGTAACGCCCGAACAGACCGCTGATTGCAACAAACAACATACTATAGAGCGCCACCCGACCGTTCAGGGAGCCGATATGGTAGCTGGAGTGCATCATGATCAGCACCGGACCCAGCACACCAAACACCATGTGCAGGCGGAACCAGAACTTGACAGTCAGCCATTTGGACATAAAGTGGAGGCGTTTGCGCATCGGATAGAGCAGCAACAGCAACATCATGCTGCCACCGACGATACCGAACCAGTAGCCCCAGCCGACCTCAGCTGTCCACACCGCCTGGGAGTGGTTCAACCAGGCCATATAGAGCAGCAGGAGTGAAAACAGGGTAAATCCAAGGGTTGTTATAAACCCCGCTCTGCGTTGCCAGGCAGAGAGAATGCTCTCCAGTACTGACTCATTTACACTGGTTGATATGGCTGCTGTTTGCATCGACATCACCTACATATTTGGTATTAATTACAATCACTTACTTTTTTGTTACTGCTTTTTATTTAGAATGAGAGCCGCGATCAGCATTTTCTCCACATTACGTCTCTATGTTATGTTGGGACAAATTTCCCATCCATGAAGGGCTTCACAAAAAATCACTCTAAATACATTTATGTTTTCGGCAGAAACCTCAGTGATTGAAATTACTGTGTACAATTTAGGCATCATTTCCCACAAACTGTGACAGTTAGCACTCTTTTGAGCTTTTGAGACACGATCAACAATGCAGTACACCATCGATTTCCTGCTGATCTACCTAATACCCATACTGCTTGTATGGGCTATTTACATATTGCATAGCCGCAGGAAAAGTAAAAAGAATCTTGCTCTTAAGACAGAAGAGTTCGAAGCAGGCCTGACCGAACCGGCTTCGCTCCACCCATTGATCGATCCGGCAAAATGCATGGGTTGCGGAACCTGTGTGAAAGCCTGCCCGGAGCAGGCCAACCATCCCGTACTGGGGCTGATCGACAATAAGGCCGAGCTGATCGCTCCGACCAACTGCATCGGCCACGGCGCTTGTAAAACCGCCTGTCCTTTCGATGCCATTACCCTGGTCTTCGGCACTGAACGTCGCGGCGTCGATATTCCCCTGCTGGATAATTTTCAAACCAGCATGCCGGGCATTTACATCGCCGGTGAACTGGGTGGCATGGGTCTGATCAGAAATGCCATCGTGCAGGGAACCAAAGCCATGGATCAGATCCTGGAGGCACTCAAAAGTGAGGGCAGCGCACCCCTGGATCTGCTGATCGTGGGCGCCGGACCGGCCGGATTCTGTGCCTCATTGCAGGCGATGGAGAAAAAGATCAAATACAAGACTGTGGAGCAGGAATCTCTGGGGGGAACGGTTTTTCAATTTCCCAGAGGCAAACTGGTGATGACCGCGCCGGTAAAACTGCCGCTGGTTGGTGAGGTAAAATTTACTGAAACAACCAAAGAGAAGCTGCTTGAGTTCTGGGAGGATGTAGAACGCAAGACCGGTGTGCAGATCAGCTACCATGAGCGGGTGGAGAAGATTACAGCCAACCCGGCAGGTGGCTATGATGTCAAAACCAACAAGGACACCTATCATACCCGCATGGTCCTGCTGGCTATCGGCCGACGGGGCACTCCCCGAAAACTCGGTGTGCCTGGAGAGGATTTGAGTAAGATCACCTACCGCTTGATCGATCCGGAACAGTATAAAAACCAGCATGTCCTGGTGGTTGGCGGCGGTGACAGTGCGCTTGAGGCTGCAACCAGTATCGCTGCGGAACCTGGCACTACAGTCACCCTCTCCTACCGCAGTGGCGCCTTTAGCCGGGCGAAGAAAAAAAATCGGGAAAAGGTGGATCAGGCTGCAGAATCAGGCCAGATCAATCTGTTGCTCAGTACCAATGTCACTGAATTCACAGAAGAGACTGTGACCATCGACAAAGGTGGGGAGAAGATTGAAATTCCCAATGACGCTGCCATCATCTGTGCCGGCGGTATACTTCCAACAGGTTTTCTTAAAGAGACTGGTATCAATGTGGAAACCAAACATGGCACTGCCTAGTTCAAACACAATAATCAGACAGACAGGGATGGTACTGTTGCTATGTCTTATGCTGGTTGCACCCTTTCCAATACTCTCTGCAGAACATGCCGAGGCTGAAGCGGCCATACGTATCCGGGATTTCAATCGTGCCGTCGAAATCTACACACAACTTGCAGAACAGGGAGATGCCGAGGCGCAATTTGCATTGGGAGGGCTCTATCGTGCCGGCCGCGGTGTCAAAAAGGATTATGCCAAGGCGCTCCACTGGTACCTGAAAGCAGCCAACCAGGAGCATCCCGAAGCGCAATACACCACCGGGACCATGTATGAAAACGGCTGGGGTATCGATGCAGATTCAGCAGTCGCCAGTGAATGGTACGACAAAGCCGCCATTCAGGGTCATCGGTTGGCGAAAAAGCGTTTGGAGAATCTTTCCACCACCTCCCCGGTGACCGGCTTGAGCGACCAACAGGCGGCTGAGTTACTCAATCGCGCAGCGGCGGCGGGCAAGAGTGAAACCCTGAAGCGTATCCTGGCATCAGGTCTCTCACCCGATACCCGGGATGAGTTCAGTCGCAGTGCGCTGCATGAGGCAGCCATCAATGGCCGAACAGATGCCGTTGAAATCCTGCTCGCGGCAGGCGCCAACCCGAATACCAGCGACAGCCTCGGTGACACCCCGCTCCACTCGGCTGCAGGATTGGGCTATGCATCGATTGTGCGCAGCCTGATCAAGGCTGGAGCCAAGTCGGAAACCCTGGACGCCAACGAAAATACGCCTTTACTGGTCGCCACCGGCAGAAAGCACCTGGAGGCCGTCAAGGTCCTGCTTGACAATGGTGCCAGCGTAAATGCCAAAAACCGCAAAAAACAGACCTCGCTGGATATGGCACTGCTGCGCAATGACAAAGCGATTGCCAAACAACTTAAGGCAGCCGGAGGCATTGCAACCCAAACTCGAAACAAGACTAAAGAGTTCCCGGATCTTGCAAAGATCACTGCATCAATATCCCTGTCGAACGAAAACCCGGATAATCAGAGTAATCCGTTTGCAGGCTGGAGCACGTTGCATCTTGCCGCCTGGCGCGGCCAGAAGCCTTTGATCGAGGCTCTGCTCAAGCAGGAGAGTGAACTCGATACACTGGACCCGGAAGGGTTAACTCCGTTAAGCCGAAGCGTATGGCAAGGCCACAACGAAGTGACCACGTTACTGCTTGATCATGGCGCTGATCCCAATCTGGCCGCCAGCGGCAGCCCTACCCCACTGCTGCTGGCCTGTCGTGAGAACAATCTGAAGCTGGTAAAACTGTTGATCGCACGAGGTGCAATAATTGATGTCTCCGGCAAACATCAGATAACGCCGCTGCATTTGGCGATCGAACAACAGAACCAGGAATTGGTTGAACTGTTGATTAAAAACAATGCCCGATTGTCCAAGACCACCGACACCGGCATCACACCACTGATTCTGGCTGTACTCAAATCCCAGCCTGAGATCGTTAATATATTGCTTTCGCGCGGTGCCTCACCTGATCAGGCAGATGATAAGGGCCGGACCCCACTCTACCATGCGATTGATGTCGGTGATCCTGCGATTTTTCATCGGCTGTTGAAGAGTGGCGCAAAAATCGAGTTGCAGGCTGATGATGGACTCACTCCAATGATGCGCGCCGCTGCAAATGGTCATGCCGATATGGTGAAAGAGCTGATACCAAGGGAAGGCTATGTGGATCGGCTGAGTAATAATGGCAATACTGCATTGATGCTGGCAGCCAGAAGCGGTTCACTGAACACCCTGAATATCCTGTTACGCTACTCGGAAAATCTGGAACATCGCAACAATGCGGGTAACAGTGCTCTGATGCTCGCAGCCGAACAGGGACACCTCTCCATTGTGAAACGCCTGTTGGAGATGAAAGCCAACGCGCACCATCTCAACCTCCGACGCGAGAGTGCCGAGGACCTCGCCAAACAGGGTAATCACGATGAGGTTGCTGAATATATCAAGGCCAATAAAGGCAGTGGTGGACTGCTCGACTTGATGCGCTAGATCTATATAAGCCGTGATTAAAGATGCCAATGGATCTGAACAGCGATTGGGGTGTTAGCGTCTATTTGCGCTGATTCCCACTATTTTCGGCTAATGTATAGTGCCTGTTATATCTCGCAGATGTTTAAGAAACAGACATCACTCCTCACCTGCCTGCTCATCCAGTTTGCGCAGAAACGCCAGTTTTTCGGCGATCTTTATCTCCATACCCCGATCCACCGGGACATAGTATTGGCGACCGTCCAGCGCTTCCGGCATGTAGCTCTCACCAGCCGCATAGGCATGGGGTTCATCATGGGCATACCGATAGGCCTTACCGTAACCCAGAGACTTCATCAGCTTGGTCGGTGCATTGCGAAGTGCCAACGGCACCTCCAGAGAGCCTGAGGATTTGGCGTCCGCCAGTGCGCTTTTCCACGCCATGTAGACCGCATTGCTTTTAGGGGCACAGGCCATGTATACCACAGCCTGGGCAATTGCCAGCTCCCCTTCCGGACTGCCCAATCGCTGCTGGACATCCCAGGCATTGATCGCCAGTTGCAAGGCCCGGGGATCTGCGTTGCCGATATCCTCTGAGGCCATTCTGACCACCCGGCGGGCAACATAGAGGGGATCGCAACCCCCATCGATCATCCTGGCCAACCAGTAGAGAGAAGCATCCGGTGAGGATCCACGAACTGATTTATGCAGTGCCGAGATCTGGTCGTAAAAGGCCTCACCACCCTTATCGAAACGCCGCAGGGTGCCACTCGCCACCTCCTCTACCGTGGCACTTCCAATCTTTTTTGAATCACTTAGATCGGCGGCAATTTCAAGCAGGTTAAGCGCCCTTCGGGCATCCCCATCAGCCGCCTCAGCAAGCAAGGCCAGGGCTTGTTTTTCGATACTCAACTGCCTGACACCAAGACCGTTAGACGCATCTTCCAGCGCCTGCAGGATAATCTGCTCTATCTCGCTTTTCGTCAGCGCTTTGAGAACATAGGTACGGGCCCTTGAGAGCAGCGCGTTATTCAACTCAAATGATGGATTTTCCGTGGTTGCACCAATGAACACCACCGTGCCGTCCTCTACATGGGGTAGAAAGGCATCCTGTTGTGACTTGTTGAAACGGTGTACTTCGTCAATGAAGAGCACTGTCGGTCGCTGTTGCTGCTGTTGAAACAGTTTTGCTTTTTCCACCGCCGCACGGATCTCCTTGACCCCGGATAGTACCGCGGAAAGGCTGAGAAACTGTGCACCGGAATGTTCGGCAATCATCCCGGCCAGGGTGGTCTTGCCGGTCCCAGGGGGACCCCAGAGTATCATTGAGTGGAGACGGTCCTCTTCGATTGCGAGCCGCAGCGGTTTATTGGAACCGATGATGTGGCTTTGGCCAATAAACGACGCCATTTTACGGGGTCGCATACGATCCGCCAGAGGACGAAACTCCTCAATCTGACTCTGCGTAAAGAGATCCTGATCCTGACCGCTCATAGATCGCCAATGAGGTCGATCAGAGGGGGTGGTTCAAATTCGAACAGCGCGTCATCCAACTGAGGGTTGCGTTGCATATTTTCGAAGAAAAACCGGGTGACCTGGCCAAAATTATCAAACATTTCCATTCGTTCGAGACGGTTCTCCTGGAGTGCCAGGCGTACGCTGGCAAACTGTGCCTCTTTACTTTTCGGTACCAGTTCAACCCAGGTCAGTTCACTTTCAATACCGAGCTCATTGACCTGAAAGTGTTGTGAGATCGGTCCGGTACCGCTCAACAGTTGGGCCGGCGTACCATCCAATACCGCCTCTTGGCTGCGGTGAGAGACCTGTTCCAGTTCGATGTCATGTAACCAGATCCGATCCCCGTCAGCGACGATCAACTGTTCACTGGGCGTCTGATACTCCCAGCGCAGCTGTCCGGGGCGTCTCAGATAGAAAACCCCGTTACTGGCGTAGACCTGTTCGTAATCGGGCTGTTGCAGGGTCTGGCGAAAATCGGCTTTGAGGGTTTTCAGATCCTGCAAAAAAGTCTCCAGCTGTCTGATCCCACTCTCCGCCCAGAGGGTTTGGGAGAGGCTTACGAACAGCAGCAGCATCAAGCCACTCAGGCACTTTTTCATAGAGTGATCCGTTTACGAGTTGTATTAATCTTTAGGCGGAGGTGGTGCCAAAACAGCACGGCTGCCATTGTTTTCGGCCGGTCCGACAATCCCGGTACGCTCCATCTCTTCAATCATTCTGGCAGCTCGGTTATAACCGATCTTCAACCGGCGCTGCACACCGGATATTGAGGCCCGCCGGGTCTCTGTGACAATTCGTACCGCTTCATCATAAAGAGGATCACTGTCCTCCGTGTCACCGCCTTCAGCCGGGAACCCGGGTACCGACTCCGTCGCTTCCTGCAGGATCTCTTCCAGATAGTCGGGTTGTCCCGAAGCCTTCAGGTGTTTCACGACCCGATGCACTTCATTATCGTCAACGAAGGCACCGTGCATACGTTGGGGTATATTACTGCCGGTCCCCATATAGAGCATGTCACCATGACCCAGCAGATGTTCAGCCCCCATCTGATCGAGGATTGTTCTTGAGTCGACTCTGGATGAGACCTGGAAAGCGATTCGGGTAGGAATATTCGCTTTGATCAGACCGGTAATGACATCCACCGAGGGCCGCTGGGTCGCCAGGATCAGATGGATACCGGATGCCCTGGCCTTCTGTGCCAATCGCGCAATCAACTCCTCGACCTTCTTCCTTGCCATCATCATCATGTCGGCAAGCTCGTCGATAATGACCACAATAAATGGCAGAGGTTCCAGGGTCGGATGAGCCATGGCTTCGATGACTTCGGTCGGTTCCGGTTGAAACAGGGGATCCTTGATCGGCTCGCCCTTTTTGATCGCCTCTTTCACTTTACGGTTGTAGCCGGTGATGTTACGAACCCCCAGACTGGCCATCAGGCGATAACGACGCTCCATCTCACCGACACACCAGCGCAGGGCATTGGCTGCCTCCTGCATGTCGGTCACCACCGGGGTCAGCAGATGAGGTATGCCCTCGTAGACCGAAAGTTCCAACATTTTCGGATCGACCATGATCATCCGCACTTCATCCGGTTTCGATTTGTAGAGCAGACTGAGAATCATGGCATTGATCGCAACGGATTTACCGGAACCGGTGGTACCTGCGATCAGTGCGTGGGGCATCTTGGCCAGATCGGCACACATCGGATTACCCGCGATGTCCTTACCCAGGGCGAGTGTCAGGGGCGACTTTGAGGATTCGTAGGTCTCCGACTGCAGGACCTCACTGAGGAAGACCATCTCCCGATACTCATTCGGGATCTCCAGGCCGATCACCGATTTTCCCGGAATGACTTCCACCACCCGCACCGCAACGGTTGAGAGTGCCCGGGCAAGGTCTTTCGACAGGCCACTGATCTTACTGACCTTGGTACCTGCCGCCAGCTTCAATTCGTAGAGGGTGACCACCGGTCCGGGATGAACCGCAACCACCTCGACATCGATATCGAAGTCGGCAAATTTAAGCTCAACCTGACGCGACATGGCCTGCAGGGCCTCAGCGGAATAGGCCTGCACCGTCTGCTTGGCCGGATCGAGCAGTGCCAGAGGTGGAAGCTCGCTGTTGGGATCAGCATCAAACAGAGGGACCTGGCGCTCCTTCTCAACCCGCGCACTGGGCTTCGGCGCATTGATCACAGGTTCTATTCTGGGTTGCTTGCGGCTCTTCTCCTTCTTCTGCTCCTTCTTGATCAACTCCACCCGCTCCTGTCGGGCACGCTTCGCTGCATGACGCTCCTGCAGTGAAACAAAACCTTTTTGAAGAGCGTGCGTGGTTTTCAGTACCAGACCACCAAGAAAATCCATTACGGTGAACCAGGAGACGCCGGTAAACAGGGTAAAGCCGCTAAGAAACAGAGCCAACATCAACAGACTACTGCCTGAACTACTGAAAACGGCTTCGAAATAGTTACCCAGCAGCGTTCCCAGAGCCCCTCCCGTTCCGGTAGGCAGGTTGGCCATCAGATGATTGGTATGCAGTGCCGCCAGAGCACACCCCGAGGCCAGGGTGATGAAAAAACCGAGCCAGCGAACCAGTACCAGATTGATATTCACAGAGTCGTCCGGATTGCGGCGGCGAAAAACCAGTACCGCACTCCAACTCAGCATGATCGGAAACAGATAGGCAAAAATGCCAAACAGATAGAGAAAGACATCCGCAAACCAGGCGCCGGCAGGCCCCCCTGAATTGAGTACCTTGGCTTCCGAGCCGGTATAGGACCAACCCGGATCAAGCGGGGAGTAACTGAACAATGAGAGCAGCAGATAACCACTGAGGCAGAACAGGCTCCACATGATGCCTTCCCGCATGGCATGACTGACATGGGAATGAAAGGCGCTCTGTGCTGTTGTTTGTTGGCTTTTTGCCTGTACGGCCATAGTTTCGTCTCAATCCAATCGCTGACCCTTGCGGGTTCAATCAGGAGCGAGCGCCCAAAGTATGAGTATTCTCATAGGGGGCTTCGCTCAATCGCTCATTTCCAGATATTTTAAACTGGACTATTCTATCAATATTCACTTCTATATTATAGAGTTACATATTTTTGTTATTCTTGATTCACAAGTATTGATCACGCAAGACAGGATGCACCAGTTCCCCCTTTGCCAGGTTTACCGCACCCCACAGCTGCTGATCATTCTGCCAATCCTCTTCAACCAGACGAAGCAGGTAGGGCATCATCGATGCCGACAGGGCCTGACTGGCGCTTCTCGGCACCGCGCCTGGCATATTGGTCACACAGAAATGAGTCACCCCATCCACTTTATAGGTTGGATCTTCGTATGTGGTCGGCCGCGTTGTCTCAATGCATCCGCCCTGATCCACGGATATATCCACCACCACGCTACCAGGACTCATCAAGGAGATCTGCGACCGATCAACGATTCTTGGTGCCTTGGTTGCTGGAATCAGCACGGCCCCGATCAACAGGTCTGCATTTGCCACAGCCTCACTCACGGCGTCTTTGTAGGGGTAGAGTGCGGTCACATTTCTGCCGAACCGGCGCAACTCCCCCATCCGATCCCTCAATCGTTCGAACACGGTCACCCGCGCGCCCATGGCGGCAGCCAACTCCGCCGCATTGCCACCAGCCTGACCGCCACCAAGAATCACAACGTGCCCAGGCTCCGCAGCCGGTAAACCGCCAAGCAGCAATCCCTTGCCACCCTGCTGATGGTGCAGCAGAGTGGTGCCGTTCTGTACCGCAAGACGTCCGGCAATATCGCTCATCGGCGCCAGAATCGGCAGTCTGCCCTGCTCTTCCACCGTCTCGAACGCTATCCCTGTAACCCCTGAATCAAGCAGTCGCCGGGTCAGTGACTCATCGGCAGCGAGATGCAGAAAACAGAACAGCAACTGCCCGGCCCGCAGCATCTCCGGCTCATCCCCATAGGGCTCCTTCACCTTGACCACCAGATCAGATGCCTGATAGATCTCAGTGGCACTCCCGACAAGGGTTACCCCCAGCTCAGCATAGCTCTGATCCGGGTAGCCGCTTGCCACGCCGGCTCCACTCTGCAGAAGCACTTGATGGCCTTTCTGCACAAGTGCTGCACAGGCTTCCGGCACCAGACCAACACGCCCCTCCAGGGGTTTGATTTCTGTAGGAATACCGATTTTCATACCTTGTTTCTCTTGGTGATTCTTTACCCAGGAGTGATGATTCCGTAGTATTCCCGCATTCTCTATTTCAGACTTGGATGCGGGTCACCGATTTTCGGACTCCATATTCCACGAGTCGTACAACTTTTCATAATCTGACACCGATTTCGGGCAGATTCCGAGTGGAGTAAGTATACATGAGTGAAACCAAGCATTGCCGCCTATTGATTCTCGGCTCCGGCCCCGCCGGTTATACCGCAGCCGTCTATGCAGCACGGGCCAATCTGCAACCTGTCCTGGTTACCGGCATGGAACAGGGCGGTCAGCTGATGACCACCACTGAAGTGGATAACTGGCCTGGTGACAATGACGGTGTTCAAGGTCCGGATCTCATGGAGCGGATGCGTAAACATGCAGAGAGATTCAGCACTGAAATTATCTTCGACCATATTAATAAAGCTGATTTAAGCCAGCGCCCATTCCGTCTGACTGGCGATCAGGCCGTCTACACCTGTGATGCACTGATCATCTGCACCGGTGCCTCGGCTAAGTACCTGGGACTTGAATCGGAACAGTCATTTCGCGGTAAAGGTGTATCAGCCTGTGCAACATGCGATGGCTTTTTCTACAAAAATCAGAAAGTAGCTGTAATCGGTGGTGGCAATACCGCCGTTGAGGAAGCACTCTACCTGTCGAATATTGCCGCTGAAGTTGTGGTGGTGCACCGCCGTGATCAATTTCGCTCGGAAAAAATCCTCTCTGATCAGCTGAAGAAGAAGGCTGAAGAGGCAAATGTCACGATCGAGTGGGACCATGTGCTGGATGAAGTGCTGGGAGATCAAACCGGTGTCACCGGCATGAGAATCAAGAATGTCAAAGATGATTCAACCAAAGAGATCGACCTGCAAGGTGTTTTCATCGCCATTGGACACAGCCCGAATACCGCCCTGTTCGAAGGTCAGCTGGATATGAACAACGGCTACATCAAGGTTGCGGGTGGTCTGGAAGGTAATGCCACAGAGACCTCAATCGAGGGAGTTTACGCCGCTGGAGACGTTATGGACCATGTCTACCGCCAGGCCATAACCTCTGCCGGCACAGGCTGCCAGGCGGCGCTGGATGCGGAGCGATTCCTGGATGCCTTGGCTGCCAAATCCGAATAACCAATCTGGAGTATCCCGGTTTCCGCATAGGAAACCGGGATAGAATCAAAAGAGTCATGAACCTGGCTGCCTCCCTTCCCCGCTCATCCGGTCAAGCCATACGCCCCTACCCTTACTCGCTTGTCATTCGGCCGCTTTCCCACAGCACCACTCTGCCGTCACCTGGCTGCTCATGGCCGGGTTAACAGTATTACTCATCGTTGTCACCCTGGGCAGTGCAATCCTCTGCCACAGAGTCGCGGATAAAAGAGGAGGAAATGGCACTCTATGGGCCATCCTGGGCCTGATATTCGGACCGATTGCGATACCTTTCGTCTTTTTATTGACCCGACGACGAAAAACCGACAACTAGGGCTTGTTTAGTCAAGCCACTTCAGCGTCCGCTGTTCAGCCACGCTCTCGGGCGATACTGCCATGCACATAGGAGCAGAGCAGTAACTGTTGAAAGCGATTGAGACCACGAAACTCCAGACCGTGTAGATAACGCATAGACCCATCCGGGGCAGGTGTCTCACGGATATTCCTGATGGTGGCCAACACCTTGAGGACATCATTGCCACCACACACCGACAATGTCTGGGTAATCTGAATAATCGAACCCACATCACCAAGTTTGTCACTATCGATAACCCGGGCGCCGGTACTGCTCAGGTCGGTGATGATCACATTTCTCTGCAGATCCGTGCCGCTTGCGCCTTGCGGCTTGATAACCATGGCCTGCAGTTCAGTGGGAACACGAGGTGCGTTTCTTACCACCGCACTCTCAACATCGTCAGGATAGGCCAGATGGATGTGTGGATAGGGCTTTGACGAGACATTAAGCACTCTGGCGACAAATCCGAATATGTTACTGCCCTGTAACATCCGTACAGTAAAACTCTGACCGTCACGGACAATAATGGGATTACCGGTTTTACGCGGTGTGGTGATCACCAGGCTTTGGCCTGGCAGAAATCCCACCAGGGTAGCGGAATAGCGATCCTGGTTTTCAGCAGGAGGTGCAAACTGTAACTGTAATACATCACCAATCTGCAGGTGTTTGACGGCGTCAGACAAAACAATACTCCGCAATCTGATTCAAAATTAATACCCTTTCAAGCGATCGAGGTAACGTGGCAACTATCGTATACAGGTGCTTGTAGCTTAGCGTAAACCGATACCGGATATCAGTTTCACTTCCAACTCCCCAGCAAATGCCAGATCAGCATCCCAATCACACGTCTGGAGCCGGGAAAATATTTCAGCGATTTCCTGATAACCACATACTCAACCAGTGAATAATGCGAATTTTTTATTGTTTGTACAAGTGGCTGTTATGATTATATTAAATCCAGGCTATAAACAGACTATGATTTTTCTACTCGACGATAACCCGAACACCCCGTTCCCGGATGTGTCACTGGCCGAAAAAGAGCCAGATGGGTTGTTGGCAGTGGGTGGAGACCTCACCCCTCAACGTCTTATCCAGGCCTATCAGCTGGGCATCTTTCCCTGGTTTTCCGAGGGTGAACCCATTCTGTGGTGGTCACCCGACCCTCGAACCGTGCTCTACCCCGAAAAGATCAAAATCAGTCGCAGTCTACGTAAGACCCTGAGGAAAAATCTCTATCGTGTCACCTTTGATCACCAATTCGATGAGGTCATCCGAGCCTGTGCAGCTCCCCGTGACGACTCACCTGGAACCTGGCTGGTACCCGAGATGATCGATGCTTACACTGAACAGTATAAGCTGGGGCTGGCTCACTCAGTCGAGGTCTGGAAGGAGAACCAATTGGTGGGTGGACTGTACGGTATGGCGATAGGACGTGTATTTTTCGGCGAATCCATGTTCAGCCGTGCCAATGACAGCTCCAAGGTTGCCCTGGTCTATTTGAGCAGCCAGTTGAAAGCATGGGATTTCAGAATGATCGACTGTCAAGTCTACACCAGACATCTGGCCAGCCTTGGAGCCGAGGAGATTCCGAGACAGCAGTTTTGTCAGGACCTCTACAGTTGGACACGCCTTGAGACCCAGGTAGGCAGCTGGGCAGACATCGAGCCAATCCAACCATGTTAGATAACCCGGGTTTTGCACAGGAGAATGCCTACGCACTCTATATGAGTCAGTTGCATGAGTGTTCCTACCTGCCTGGCAGAGATGCCAGAAACCTGTTTCTCGATCCTATGGCAAAGGTCAATGATGAACTCTACCAGCAGTTGATCGACAGAGGTTTCAGACGGAGTGGCTGTTATCTCTATCAGCCCGCCTGCCCAAGCTGCACCAGTTGTGTCTCACTGCGAATACCGGTCGAGGCTTATCGGCCATCACGAAGTCAGCGTAGAAACTGGACAAAGAATCGTGATCGTTATGAGGTCAATATCTTAAGCTCCGACTACACGGATGAGCACTACCAGCTCTACAAGAGATATCTTCTGCAGAGACATCCTGATGGCGCCATGGCCTGTAACAGTCCCGGGCAATATACCCAGTTTCTCACCTGTGACTGGGCTCACACGCAGTTTATTGAGTTCCGTGATGCCGGTCGTTTGGCTGCAGTGGCGGTCAGTGATCTGCTGCCAAATGGCACATCATCAGTCTATACCTTTTATGATCCGCAACTGACCCGGGAGGGTTTGGGTGTGTTTGCTTTAATATGGCAGATCTACCATACGAAAGAGCTTGGCTTGGAGTGGGTCTACCCGGGGTTCTGGATTGAAGCCTGTAATAAAATGAACTATAAGTCCCGCTTTCGCCCATTCGAATACTGGACAGGACAGCAGTGGGCCAGTCATACTGAAATAGTGGGTGAGGAATAGCACACTCTATACGATCCAGTCATTGTTCATTGATAGCCAGTCACCCGATTACCCACACAATAACAATAACACCAACTCACCCTACCAGGATCTGTTAACAGGAATCCAATAGGCCCTAGAACAAGTCAGTCAAAAGAATTACACCGGCAACAACCATATAAGAGTCACTTAACTTCTATGCTTGGTAAAGCTGACCTTTGTTATTTCCATTACTTAGCTGTTGTAGGTTTTCCTGATTGGTCTATATCCACCTTTGTACCCGTGCCGAGTTTTATTTTTTTTGCGCGGATTCAGAGATCGAGAACAAGCTTTTTACGCCTTGGTTTGTATGTAACCTGTGGTTGATTCTTGTTTCGATCTGTAACAGAGGGTTTGAGTGTAGTCGTATTCATTCTGTTAGCGAGCTCTTCTCGCAAAATCAACACATCGGATGGCGCATCGATCCCAAATCTTACATTGCCATTATTGATATTCAGAATTCTAAGTGTTACTGCTTCTCCTACTTGCAGTGACTGATTCAAATGGCGTGTCAGTACCAGCATTAGCTACCTCCTTGGAGCATATAATTATAAGTTTCCTGTACAGAACCGATATAACCCGATCAGTACTTTCATTCAAATATTGATGAAATGTACAGTAGAACTCTAAGCCCAATCATACATTATTGGCTATACAGGTCTACAGAAACTCAAACCAATTTTAGTTGATTTTTATGATTGCATTGGCTCTAACGGAGGCCGATTATATTTTAAATAATAAGTAACAATAAATAGTGATTGTTCAATTAGCTCTTGCCTGATTAAATGCCGTAAATATGGTCTTTTCATCCCAACAATAATAGGATCTTAGCAGCCTCTCCGCTGCATATGATTCATTGACAATCCGTCAAAGATATTTCAGTGCGCGTTTAACACGAACCCCATTGACTGACGTCTTTAATATCGAAATAACTGATTATTTGGGAGGCATCCCCCGTCTGTCTCGAGTCAAATATATGATGTTCAATTTCCAAAAAAACGTCTCCTTTTCTGTTAGACCGGTAATATCTTGAAACACAGTGAGGCGAAGTTTATGGATCAATCAAAACGAAAAAGTTTATCACCTGACTTAGTAGTAGCTTGCAAACGCCTCCAGGGAGAGAAGACGCTCTATCGAAAACCAGGAGTTCGACTCATGCGCCAAGCAGAAACAGAACTTTAATGTTAACAAGCCCTAGAACATCTGTCTGATCGATGCAACAGAGTTACAGCCTTAAGCGGAATAGTGGTTTGATCCAGCCCATATGGCGGTCGGCAGAGTGATACCCATTTCACTCAAGCGAGAGAGAAGATCTCCACCGGTTTGCCTTTTTTGTGCTGTCTCGGCCAGAGTGCATACCGACCTGCCACATAACGACTGCCAGTTAACTGATTGATCATGGTCACCCCCGTATCGGTCAGAGTAATAACAGGTAATCGCCTTCGGCTGCCCTGCACTACAACCTTCTCACTCAGGGTCAATCGATCTGCGATCCACTGGGGTGTTTTTCCATTGACCAGGCTGAATTGGCAGTAATCCCATAGCAGCCACTCCTGCAGACCTGGTGTATCCTCGAGGTAGGGAATCATGAAGTTGCATAGCTGATCAAACAACGCGTCTGGCTGCAGGTTATCCCGGGCTATCTGTTGTCCTGAATCGTCGAGCAACCGATCAAAACAGTCGCTGACACTACCGGAAAAGCATTGACTCACCAGACCCGTCAGAGTGGTTTTTAACAAACCACTGTTGTAGAGGCGCTCCAGTAATTCCGCATAGCGTTTGAATTGAGCGATCTGTTTGAATGCCATGGAAGGGTTAGACAAGACCTCATAGGGTGGCTCGGTATCCCATCGATACCCGAGTTGATGAGCCTGTTGCTGTAAAGGGGTTCCCGGGAGCAATTTCAGGATTCCGAGTTGCAGATGATCCGGGTAGAGCCTGAAAGTCTGATCCAGGGAACTGGTACAGAGTTCAACCGTCTCTCCGGGTAGTCCCACGATCAGGTCAAGATGGACTGGATGTCTTCGCATCTCAACCAAGCAGCGAATATTCTCCAGTGACTTTGCCACATCCATCCGCCGATCGATGTTGATCAGCACCTGGTCATTCAGGGTCTGTAATCCGATCTCAAACTGAAACTTTCCTGGGAGCGCTTCACGAAACACGCTCATCGCCTGTTCAGAGATCCGATCCGGGTTGAGTTCCAGATGGAAACGCAATCCATCAGGGGTTGCAGCAAAGCGCTGCAGCAGTGTCGAGGTACGTTTTTCCCCAAGATGGAAGCTGCGATCCAGTAGCTTGACGGTTTTATTGGATAGCTGTTCAAGGACTTGCAGGTCGGCTTCTACCCTTTCCACAGGAAAGGCTCTCAAGCGCTCCGTTGCACTGCTACAGAAGCTGCACTGGTAGGGGCAACCTCTGGAAGTTTCCCAGTAAACCAAAGGCTTAGCACTGTCGAAGCGCCCTTCTGACACAATCGGTGGAATCTCCGATACCGGCATCAGCTGAACTGAATTCTGCTGAATCTGATCATCTTTCCGGTATACCAGACCAGAAACGCTCTCAAAATCCCCTTGCGTTTGAAAAACCCTGTTCATCAGGTCAGTAAATGCGGCCTCCCCCTCCCCTTCGATCACATAGTCGATTTCAGACACCCGGGTCAACAGTTCTACCCCTCTGGCGCCAGCCTCTGGCCCGCCGAATACCACCTGCATCTCGGGCAATAACTGTTTAAGCAGTCGGCTCAGACGGATGCTGGCCGAGATGTTCCACAAATAGGTGGAGAAGCCGATGATCCTCGGTGCATATTCAACCAGCCTCTCGATCAGCACCTGGTGATTGGTATTGACCAGGGCATCGAACAACTGCATCCGGTGCCCACAGCCTCGAGCATCCGCATAGGCCGCAATGGATTGGAGAGCGAGGGAGCTGTGGCTGTATCCGGCATGTAACGCTACAAGCGCAACCTTGGGATGATTTTCAGAAGCGGATGTCGGTAACAAGTTTTTCCTCTGCCCTTAATACGATCCAGGAATAAAATTCATCAATCAAACGTCACTACCAAGAAGCTCTGGCAGCCTGACAAGCTTTGATCCTTGAAGACAAAATCGGCTGTATATTGTACACCTTCCGGGTTCCTCATTATCGCTACTTGATCATTAGAAATTCCTCGATTTCAAGGGCCTGCCAAGTTATCATTCACCAGCCTATTTGCAGATATTGAGACTCTGCTCAATTTTTCTCAAGTAGCGCTCTGATTACACACTAATACTCTCATGGCAGAAAGGATTTGGAAGCATGATCGATTTCGATAAAGTGCACATCGGTGTACTGGGTCTTGGTTACGTTGGGCTGCCTCTGGCAGTTGAGTTCGGAAAAAAATTTCCCACCATCGGTTTGGACATCAATGAAGCACGTGTCGAGGAGCTGAAACAGGGCAAGGACAGCTCTTTGGAGGTCGATCCAGCTGAGCTTCAGCAGGTGCCCCACCTCAGCTACACCAGCCAGCTTGAAGACCTGAAAGCATGCAATGTCTTTATTGTTACGGTTCCGACACCAATCAACGAGCACAAACAGCCGGATCTGTCACCACTGATCGGCGCCAGTCATGCGCTGGGCAAGGTGATGAAATCTGGTGACATTGCCATCTTCGAATCGACTGTCTATCCCGGAGCGACCGAAGAGGTCTGCGTACCGATCATGGAAGAGGAGTCCGGCTTGAAATTCAACCAGGACTTTTTTGTCGGCTACAGCCCTGAGCGTATCAATCCCGGAGATAAAGAGCACAGACTACCCACCATCAAGAAGGTAACCTCAGGCTCTACCCCGGAAGTCGCTGATTTTGTTGATGAACTTTACAAAACAGTCATCACGGCCGGAACCCATAAAGCAAGTAGCATCAAAGTGGCTGAGGCGGCAAAAGTCATCGAAAACACCCAGAGAGATGTCAATATCGCCCTGATTAACGAGTTGGCTCTGATTTTCAACAAATTGAATATTGATACTCTGGAAGTGCTTGAAGCGGCTGGAAGCAAATGGAATTTCCTTCCCTTCAGACCTGGACTGGTGGGTGGTCACTGCATCGGTGTTGACCCCTACTACCTTACCCACAAAGCCCAGTCCATAGGCTACCAGCCAGAGATCATCCTGGCCGGTCGTCGTCTCAATGACGGTATGGGCGCCTACGTGGTACACAGCGTAGTCAAGATGATGATGAAACGGGGAATGTCCACCAATAACAGCCGAGTTCTGGTGCTGGGCCTGACCTTCAAGGAGAACTGCCCTGACCTGCGAAATACCAGGGTCGTCGATATCGTCAGTGAATTTGAGGACTACGGAGCATCTGTCGATGTCTATGACCCCTGGGTCAATCCGGAGGAAGCAGAGGAAGAGTACGGATTACTTCCCATCGATAGTCTGTCTGACGGCACTTATGATGCAGTCATCCTGGCAGTGGCACATCAGGAATTCCAGCAGATGGGCGCGGACAAGATCAGAGCGTTGTGTAAAGAGAATGGTGTACTGTTCGATGTTAAGAATGTACTCCCCGTTGATGAAGTTGATGCCAGACTATGACTACCTATGAATCACTGAAAGAGCGTCTGAAAAGTCAGCCCGCCACCTGGCTGATTACCGGTGTAGCCGGATTTATAGGCTCTAACCTGCTGGAAACCTTGCTGAAGCTGAATCAGAAAGTTGTCGGCCTGGATAATTTCGCAACTGGCCACGCTTACAATTTTGACAAGGTTAAGGCCGCTGTTTCCGTTGACCAGTGGTCCGCTTTTCGTTTCATCGAGGGTGACATTCGAGATTTGCAGACCTGCCACGACGCCTGTAACGGTGTCGACTATGTACTCCATCAGGCTGCCTTGGGCTCAGTACCCCGCTCGCTCACTGATCCGATAACCACCAATGAGTGCAACATCAGCGGCTTTTTGAATATGCTGGTTGCCGGTAGGGATGCGCAGGTCAAGCGTTTCGTCTATGCGGCCTCGAGTTCGACCTACGGGGATCACCCGGGTCTGCCGAAGGTCGAGGATAAAACCGGAAATCCGCTCTCACCCTATGCCGTCACAAAGCTGGTGAATGAACATTATGCCCAGGTATTTGCCCGTTGCTATGATTTCAACACCATCGGACTGAGATATTTCAATATCTTCGGCCAACGTCAGGATCCGAATGGAGCCTATGCGGCTGTGATCCCAAAATGGGTGGCTTCGATGATCGACCGGGATGACGTCTTCATCAATGGGGATGGTGAGACAAGCCGTGATTTCTGTTATATCGACAATGCGGTTCAGGCCAATCTGTTGGCAGCCACAACCACCAATCCGGATGCGGCCAATCAGGTTTACAATGTGGCGGTAGGAGACCGAACCAGCCTCAATCAGCTGTTCACCAAAATCAGAGACATTCTTGCTGACAGATTCACCTATCTGAGTGACCTTACCCCGGTATACCGGGACTTCAGGGCTGGTGACGTTCGTCACTCCCTGGCCGATATCGAGAAGGCAAAAAACCTGCTTGGCTATCAACCCAGCCACAACATCGATCAAGGCCTGACTGAAGCGATGTCCTGGTACATTGATGACTTAACCAGCTGAATCAAAATCAACTGATCTGATAGCTGTCAATCAGCTACAGATCATTTCTATCTCTTTACACTCAGGAATCTGTATTCAAAGGAGGAAATTGAAAGCATGCGTGTACTCATCACCGGCGGTGCCGGATTTATCGGATCCGCCCTGGCTCTGCGTTTATTGGAAAGGGGCGATGAGGTCATCAGCATCGATTGCCTGAACGACTACTACGATGTGAATCTGAAAAAGGCGCGGCTGGCCCGTACCCAGGCCCACCCCAATTTCACCGACCTTCGAACGGAGCTTGAGGACAGGTCGGGGATTGCAAAGATTTTTGCCGAGTATCAACCCCAAAGGGTTGTCAATCTGGCCGCCCAGGCCGGGGTTCGCTATTCAATCGAAAACCCTCTCGCCTATGTCGATTCCAATCTGGTCGGTTTCGGCCATATTCTGGAAGGTTGCCGTCACCATGGCATTGAGCACCTGGTCTATGCATCGAGCAGCTCCGTCTATGGGGCGAATACCTCAATGCCCTTCTCCGTGCATGACAATGTGGATCACCCGGTCAGTCTCTATGCGGCAACAAAAAAAGCCAATGAGCTGATGGCTCACACCTACAGCCATCTCTATCGCCTGCCCACGACCGGATTGAGATTTTTCACGGTTTATGGTCCCTGGAGCCGCCCGGACATGGCGATGCTGAAGTTTGCCCACAAAATCATGCAGGGCGAGCCGATTGATGTCTTCAATTATGGTAAGCACAAACGGGATTTCACCTATATCGACGACATTGTCGAAGGTGTGATCAGGGTGTTGGACCGGGTCCCTGAGCCCAATCCGGAGTGGGATTCCGACCATCCCGATTCCGCCAGCAGTACCGCCCCCTACCGCCTCTATAACATCGGTAACAACCAACCGGTGGAGCTGATGCGCTATATCGAGCTTCTCGAAGAGAGCCTGGGTAAGAAGGCAGAGCTGAATCTGCTGCCACTTCAGGATGGGGATGTAATTGCAACCTACGCTGATGTGGCAGAGTTGATAGAGGATACCGGCTATAAACCCTCTACACGCCTGGAAGACGGTGTCACCAACTTCGCCCGCTGGTTTCTCGACTACTACGATTACTGAATAAACACCACACCCTCAAGCCGTCACCTGATTCGATTATGTGCAGGACATTCTTGATCACCCTGACCGATTAAGGTGCGGGTTAATGAGAGTTGCAAGGGTTGACGTGCGGCAATCGCAAACAGCCTGAAGAGGGGATACACTGGGGAAAAAACAGGCGGGGGATGGCCCTGGAGGCAGTTGGGCCACCGATCCCCGCCAGACTAGCGCTTAACACGGAAACGACCAACCGTGAGCGTTAGGAGAGACTATAGGCTCTCATCCCAGTGGACATTGACCTGAGTCAATAAACCATAATATAGACCGGGTTATTGGAGAACAATGTCCAAAAAAATACGACAGGTACACATACCCAACTGTAAACCAAGCCATTTTATCTGGCCCACCTATTCCGAGGCACCGCCGAAGAGTTCGATCAGACTGGGTAGAAAGCGCCGAAACTCCAGACACATCAAGGTGAAGTGGCTGTCAAATGCATCAGCCTCAGTCTCAATCTGATTGTCTGCAGCCTGCTCTTGTATCAGATCCAAGAACCGTAACCGTTTGATTGAGAGGTCTGACTCGATCAGGCATGAGATCCGCTCGTCCCACTCAACCGCCAGCTTGACCACATCCTTACCCGCTTCCAGATGGGCCAGGATCTCATCCGCAGTCAAGTCCTGCCCCTTGCAGCGCACCACACTCGCCTCTTCCGAACGATCCTGTAGCTCACAGCTGTCCAGCAGGCTGAAATTTTTGTGCTGACCCGGGTGTTTCAACCACTCCGTCATGATAAAACTTGGTGCGGTGGCACTCTCCAGGGGTTTCACCGGCAGAGAGCCCAGGGTATCCCTTAACAGGGTGATCAGAGCCTCTGCCCGGTTGGCACTGGAAGCATCCACCAAGATCCATCCCTGCTGTTTGTCGATCATGGCATATTGCCGGGTATGGCGACTGAAGGCCTGGGGTAACAGCTGCTGGAAGGTATCCTCACGCAGCTCGGTACGCTCTTTGCGTCCGACCTTACGCCCCTCGGTCTGTTCGATCTCTGAGATTTTTTCCTCCACAATCTCATTGATGACCGTCGACGGTAACAGCTTCTCTTCTTGGCGGGCACAGATCATCTGACACCCAGCGATCTCATGAACCAGCAACTCCGACTGCCTGCCAAGAGGTGTATCCCACCCCAGACTCATCAGCTCCTGACTGCTACAGGATTGGAAGGCCTTGCTTTTTAGCTCCTCCTCCATGGCTTCCTGTGAGAGATTCAAAGGTTGTTGCAACAGATAGATCCGGAGATTCTTAAACCACATAAATTATTTCCATCGGAGAGTGCCAGGGAGCGGATTATCCAGAACTGTCAGTTGTCGAGTCAAACCGATTTTCGCGCAATCTCCGGTGATGGGTGATACAACCATCATGCTTTCATTGGGAAATCAGAGAGTTCAGTCAACTGTAAAAAAATCTTTGCTCTGATTGGACCCGGACACCTGCTGCCGGTAGGCTATTCTTTAAGAGTGGAGAGGTTCTGACTGACTGCATTTTCATCTCTTCAGTTGATCTCAAATAAACGGCAAATTGGGGCCTGCATGACCTCCGAATTCACCACTCTTTCCGATCAGGATCGCGCCCGATTACTGGATGTTGCAAACCGCTCAATCGACTACGGCCTCAGCACTCATGAATCGTTGGAAGTGAATCCGCAGGACTACCCGGAAGCGCTGCGAGCCATCCGCGCCAGTTTTGTCACCCTGAAACTGGCTGATCAGCTGCGTGGTTGCATCGGTCACCTGGATGCCATGCAGCCGGTGGTATGCGATGTGGCTGGAAACGCCTATGCAGCGGCCTTTCGTGACCCTCGATTTCCGCCATTAAGCCCCTCGGAAAGAGACCAGGTGGCGATTCATCTCTCCCTTTTAACCCCTTCGGTTGCCATTGAATTCGACTCCGAAGCCGATCTGTTGGCCAAGATCAGGCCTGGCAAAGATGGCTTGATCCTGATCGAAGGAAGACGGCGAGGCACCTTTCTGCCATCGGTCTGGGAGTCGCTGCCCAATCCACGGGATTTTGTCGATCAACTCAAACTGAAGGCCGGTCTCCCCAGTAACTACTGGTCTGACAGCCTGGAAGTGATGCGATACGAGAGCGAGTCCTTTGCAGAATAGGTCGGGTCTATTTGTTTTTCGCAGATCAAGCCCATTGGCAGGACCAGGTTAAGGCCCTAACCTGGTTACCGCTGTTATCCCCACCTATCGACAGGCTCCCAATGACTGTTCAGCACATTGTCTGCCATCAGACCAGATAGCATCATCGAGCCGGGAACCCGTCAACAGCACCCCTTGCATCCGTGCACCGGTAAAGTCTGCAAAGCGTAGATCACCCTCTCTTAGGTCAGCATCACGAAGGTCGGCCCCCTGTAGATTGGCGCCAACCAGCAGTGCATTTGTCATTTGTGCATAACGCAGATCCGCCTTTCTCAAATCGGCATAACTGAGATCCGCAGCCGAGAGGTTGGTAGTACTGAACTTTCCCTGGCGCAATACAGCGCTGTTCAAATTGGCTCCAGCCAAACTCGATGAACCGACATCGATACCCAATAACAGACAGTTCCGCCAATTGACACCAGGTGCCGGGGGTTGATCACATTGGGGGGTATCAATCTTCTCTGGCATACCGATCAATAATGAGAGCAGTAACACCCCAACCAGAATCACCACAGAAACCACCAGTGGTACGACTGGAATCCTTCCCACTCGCGCCCGTTCTTTGGAGCGCTGCTTGGCTCTGGCCTCAACCTTGGCAATGGCCGCTTTATCTCCCGATTCAGCACGCATCTGCAGGGGAACAACGCCAGCAACCTTACCGATCTCCAGCCACTCCTTCTGATCCAGGCTGATCTGATCCGTCAGGTTTAATAACCCCTCGAGCAACTGCTGTCTGATACGAGCCTCGCTGACCGGTCCTGAGATCAAGCCATCATGGCGGGTGAACCAGGCCTTCGGGGATTCGCTGTTTTGTTCGTTCATAGTAAACCGCTGACTGGAAATTTGACCGGGCTCTGTCTTAGGACCTTCAAGCATCTCCTGAATGCGGAACGAAGCCAGAATTCCTGAAAGTGAACTATTTGGTCACCGGACTGTTAAGTTGAGTATACTTCTGATTATCCATCCACTGGAAGTTTCCATGCCCTTTTCGATCGCCAAAATTTTACCGCCACTGCCGACCACAACCAGTGCCAGATCACTGCTTGAGGCAATTCAGCCCGGACAGCTGTTAAAAGGCACAGCACTGTCCGAAAACCTCAATGGGGCGATGAGATTACAGATTGGCGTAACCCAGTTGACTGCCCAGACAACCTTGAGCGTCACACCCGGACAATCCCTGCTACTTCAGGTGGAAAAGGCCGGCAAGTTACCTGAATTGCGAGTCCTCACTCAACCCACCCAGAAAGAGTTGACTGCCTGGGCACTGAAGAGCAACCTACCGCGACAACAGCCTCTGCCTCAACTGTTCAAAGCCCTCACACAAATGGTCTCGGAACCTCAGGCAAAACCGCTACCGGAACCGGTCAGACAGGCGATCACTCAGGTTTTGACAAGCGCCCTTTCGATCGACAAACCAACCTTTAAAACTGAACTGAATACAGCATTGCAACTGAGCGGCAACCAGACTGAATCCCTACTGATTCGGCAATTACCGGTCAATCAGGATCTGAAGCTCAATCTGCTCAGACTGATCAGCATCATCAAACCCTATCTGGCTCAATCATTTGAGGCTGCAGGTCTAAAACTTCCCTTGGCTGGGACTGCTGCAACCAGCCAAACCAACCCATCGTCACCTGCCCCAGCATTGACCTTAGCCAACCAAATCCTGCAAACCACTTCGCAGGCGCCATTGCCTGCCCAGACCCTGGAGGCCAATCCCACGCTGAAGTTGTTGCTCGATCTGTTCAAACATCTCGATGGCGCCATTGCCAGGATTCAAACCAACCAGCTCAGTTCACTGCCACCGACAGACGAGTCAGCCAGACAGATCTGGCAGTTCGAGCTGCCGATACGACATGAAAACGGTTTTGACCTGTTTCACCTAAAAATTGCGCAGGATGGACATCGGGGAGCTGCCACCCAATCCGGATGGCAGTTAATCCTGCATATGAACATACAACCACTTGGTCCGATGCGTATCAGACTCCACCTGGTGGGTGAGAGCCTCTCGACCACCATCTGGTCGGAAAACCCTGATACATCGAAGCTGGTAAGCAACCATCTGGACAGGTTGCGCATCGGCTTTGAAACCGCCGGCCTGGAGGTAAAGAAGTTGGAATCCTTCCAAGGTGCTGCGCATACCGAAGAGGAGATACCCGGCGATCACTCATTACTCAACGAGCAGGCATGAATAAAAAAGACCTAGATACCTCGGATCTTGCTGTCGCACTCAAATACGATGGGGAGAATACCCCAAGGCTGACTGCGAAAGGCCGCGGTGAACTGGCTGAGAGAATCCTGGCTCTGGCGGAAGAGCACAACATACCATTGCATGAAGATGTGGAGCTTGCCGCCCTACTCTCGCAGATACCGCTTGGAGATGAGATACCCCAGGCTCTCTATCGGGCCGTTGCAGAGGTGATTGCCTTCGCCTATCTGCTTTCCGGAAAACGTCCGCCTGGATTTGAGGACCAATAACTGACCAACCAATACACAGCAATCACGGAGTGAATCATGTCTGCCAAACGAATCGCTTTGATCTATACCCTCTTGGTAGGTTCTGTTTTACTTGCCACGACACTGCAGGCTGATGAGATAGCCACTGAGCAAAAACCAACCGGTCAGAACAAAACCTATACCGCCGGTAGTGACAATAAACCGAAACTCAGTCGAAAATGCGCCATCTACTCAGGCATCTGTCCAATGAACAAACGCAGTGAGGTCGGTGCTTACTGCATATGCAATACACCTTCAGGGCCGATACACGGCGTTGTGATTCCATAGCGCCTGGTTGAACAACTGATTGAACAGGATTAGGCGTCAGGTAGGGAACGGTAGTTAATCCTGACAAATGAGAATCAACCCCATCCCTTGCGGATGGTTACAATCTCATTGTTCCTGAATATCCTCTGTGGAAAACACCCCTCTGATCTCCTCAACCCGTTCAAGCGCGTGGACATACATCGTATTCAACTGCTCTACCGGAAGGAGCTTTGTCGATTCACTCATCCAGTGGCATCTTTCGAGATCGATAGCGCATTGAAGTTCATTACCGAATGGGCCGGTGTGTCGCCCCAGAGCTTCGATCATATGGTCAGCCAGTGGAATCTCTTTGAGCAGTTGCTCCATCGGTTGATTCAACATCGCGTCGAGGGTGGATAGCAAGCCTATGGTATAGCCGCTATCAGGATGGCCCGAGTTAAACTCATCGGCCAATGCTCTGCACATCTCTGCCCTGACCAGACTGGTGGTAATCAATTCGGGAGAAGCCTCATCAAGACTGGCCATGACAAACAGCGTAGACCAGGCCCGCAGACGATTCAGACCGATAAAAACAACCGCCTCCCGGATCGATGTTATCTTGCGCGTCAACCCTTGAGCGGCAGAGTTTATGACCCGAAGCAGTTTAAAACTCAAATTGGGATCGAGCTCGATCAGTTTGGCGACATCCTCAATATCCGCATTGGGATCGTTGATCTGAGCGATGGTTCTGAGCAATACACTCCTGTTACCGGGATTTCGGGTAGTGCTGAGTGTTTGGGGCTTGGCAAAGAAATAGCCCTGAAACAGGTTAAAACCGAGACGTTTTGCGGTTTCGAACTGCTCACGGGTTTCCACTTTTTCAGCAAGCAGTGTGATACCGCGACTCAGCAGATCATTGATTGGCTCAACATATTTCTCGAGATCGAGCCCCAGAATCTCGACCTTGATCAATGAACAATAAGGCAGCAAGGGTATCCAGCGTTCCTCGAAACGATAGTCGTCCAATGCAATCGTATAGCCAGATTGATGGAGTTTTCGAATACCGTCAACAACCGCCGGTGTCAGCTCAAAGTCCTCCAGAACCTCGATCACAATCTGATGTGGGTCAACAGGCAGTGAAGTAAACTCTGTAAAAAACCGCTGAGTCATGTTGATGAATACACGATGCTTGCCAACCAGGCGATGCAGGCCAAACTCCAGAAAACTGTTCAGCACAGTACGGGCAGTCGCCATATCACCATCAAAACCCTGCTGCGAGTCAGAGATTGATCGATAGAGCAACTCATACCCATAGACATTCAGGTTTTTGTCGAGAATAGGCTGGCGACCCACCTGAACGACTTCCGGGGGTAGATGCAATTCAGCGTCTGGCATCGTTTCACTCATGCTGTTTATCATACATAAGTTAGAGTTATCAGTCCTTGATTTCAATAAAGCTAACTGTACGACTACCATGGTAGTTGAGCGGGAAAATGTGAATCCATTCGATTCTACAAACTTTGGAATGGAACAACATTGAGTAAGGAAAAAATCTGGCCGTTGCCACTGAACAACGAGCACGACCAAGCGTTACATTCTCTGCAACATACCAAAATGTCTGTACCGATTGGATTTGTGATAGCAGGTTTAAGCTTTGTAATTTATTCAGACTGCAGTGTTCAACTGCCTATGTAAGATAAAAAAACTGAGGTTTATGCAAGACGTCAAGCATCTACCGAATCTAGTGGGCCACTAGAGTTGGCTCGAAGAAAAGACCTTTATAAGAGCCGTGTCAGCGATTTCTTTGATTATGCTCGTCGCTCTCTTTCTGCTCTCTGCGATCTTCACTTTTCTGTTCTTCTTCACGATAACGATCGAGCACTTTATTCAGTGCCTGAGTACGACTGTGTTTCTGTTTCCAATTGGTTTTCTGGCTATTGTGATTGACCATACTGGCGGCAACGACCTGTTGCTGCTGATTGATCGCCTCATCCAACTTCGCAAGAAAGGTTCGGTACTCCTGCAGTTGTGTGGATGTCATCCCTTCCCGCGCCATCAGCTCAAAGCGCTCCAGATACTCTTGATGGTATTGCTTCAGCTGTTTTAGCTTCGCCTCCTCCTGCTCAAGATTCTTACGCGCCTTTCCCATCGTGCGCGCTGCATTCTGCTCCTTGGAGTGTGCGAATCTCTGTACTGGCTTGAGTCGTTTCGAAGGCGACATAGTCGATTCTCAGTTTGTTATTCCACAGGATTCGGCAGATTCAAACCTGCCGGCATCTCTGCTTCTGGCTCAAGTTCAGCTGGAAACAGGGTTTCAAGATCTTCAAGACTCTGCGCCAGAGTCACCGGTGTATGCATGTCCTGGCGTAAAAACTCATTCAGCGCCGGCATCGCTGAAATCGCAATATCGATCTGTTCATCACTACCTGGCTCATAAGCGCCAACACTGATCAAGTCTCTGTTCTGCTGATATAGAGAGTATAGATGCTTAAACGAGCGTGCGGCATCCTGATGGCTATAGCTGGTGATATCATTCATTGCACGACTGATTGAGGCTTCAATATCGATGGCAGGATAGTGGCCGGCATCCGCCAATTGTCGGGAGAGTACAATATGTCCATCCAAAATTGCCCGGGCGGCATCGGCGATCGGATCATTTTGATCGTCACCTTCAGTGAGGACCGTATAGAATGCGGTAATTGAACCGCCACCCTTATCGCCATTACCGGCCCGCTCCACCAGTTGCGGCAGTTTGGCAAAAACCGAAGGGGGATAACCCTTGGTGGCCGGCGGTTCATGGATGGCCAGGGCAATCTCACGCTGCGCCTGGGCATAGCGGGTAAGTGAGTCCATCAGCAGCAATACATGTTTGCCCTGTTCTCTGAAGCTCTCGGCAATACTGGTGGCGAGCATGGCGCCATGCATTCTTCGCAGCGGTGGATTGTCGGCCGGCACAGCAACCACGACGGCACGCTTCAATCCCTCTTTTCCCAGGATATTCTCGACAAACTCCTTCACCTCTCGACCACGTTCACCGATCAATCCCACCACGGTGACATCCGCATTGGTATAGCGTGTCATCATACCCAGCAGCACACTCTTACCAACACCGGAGCCGGCAAAAAGACCCAGTCGCTGGCCCCGGCCGACACTCAGCAGTGAGTTGATCGCACGCACACCGACATCCAATGGCTCCCTGATCGGGGTCCTGGCCAAGGGGTTGAAACTGGTTCCGGTCAGTGGACGACGTTCATCGTTGTGGATTGGTCCCAGGTTATCCAGCGGTTTTCCGGCGCCATCGATGACCCGTCCTAGCAGGTGCTCACCAACCACAGCTTCGCAGACACGCCCGGTCGGAATGACTCTCGCCCCCTGCTCCAGGCCATGAATATCTCCTGTGGGCATGAGGTAGAGACTGTCTTCACCAAATCCAACCACCTCGGACTCAATATGCGTACCGTTGCTGCTGACCACATCACATTGGCCTCCGATCACGGCACGGCAACCAATTGCCTCAAGGGTCAGACCAACCATTCGCGTCAATCGACCCTCAACCACCAGACCCCGGTCATCTCCGAGTCGATCCTGATAGCGGCGTAACCGTTCCGCCCAAATCTGATGTCTCTCCGCGCCCAGTTGCATGATGACTACTCCTCTTCCATCTGCTCGTCGATGGCACGGGCACCGGCCAACAGTGGCGCAATCAGACTGGCGAGCCTGGATTCCAATGATGCATCGACCTGGGAGGTATCGGTCACCACTTTACAGCCACCCCGATTGATCACCGGATCCTCAATCAGATGCCAACCCACTTCGGAATCACCCAGCGCGTAAACCTCACGTATCAGTTCAGCATCCTCCGGATGCAGCAGCAGTCGTACATTGCGTGAAGAGACCGGTAATACGGAAAGCGCTTCCCTGACCACGCCGACAATCAGGTTGGGGTCACTTTTGACCTCCCGGCGGACAAGCTGCTTAACAATCGCAATAACCAGCGCCAGCAGTTCTTTCTCAATCTGATTGTCCAGATTTCTCAATGGCCGTTCGAAGGTTTGCAGCAGGCGATCAAATTGAGAGGTATACTGTTTCAGCTCCAGCTGGGCCTGGTTCAGACCCTCTTTATGGCCATATTCAAATCCCTCCTGCTTACCCTTTTCGAATCCCTCTTCATAGGCCTGGCGCTGTATCGCCTCAAGCTCTTTTGCAGTAGGTGGCGCACTGGGGGGATTGATGGTGCCTCGATTTGTCCGTTTCTTGCCATCTCCCATTTCCGGCGGCAACCACTGCCTGATATCTGCAGTGCCACCGTCACCGGACTTAGACGAACTCATCGCCACCGCCTCCGAGCATGATTTCACCGGCATCCGCCAGGCGGCGTGCTACCTGTAGTATCTCTTTCTGCGAGGCCTCCACATCACTCAACTTGGCAGGAGCGGCTGCTTCCAGGTCATCCTTGAGCATTTCAGCTGCACGTTTCGACATATTCTTGAAGATCTTCTCTTTCAGTGCTTCATCGGCACCACGCAGCGCCAGCAGCAGCTGCTCGGTACTGACTTCACGCAGCAGTGCCTGAATACCCCGGTCATCCACATCGATGAGGTTTTCAAACACAAACATATTATCCTGCAGCTCCTGACCAAGATCCGAATCCACTTCAATGATCTCTTCCATCAGTTTGCTCTCAACCGCGCCATCCAGCATGTTGAGAATTTCGGCTGCAGTTTTAACTCCACCCAGGTTGGATGATTTGACGTTGGAGGCGCCGGAAAACTGCTTTTCAAGGATCTCATCAAGCTCCTGCAAAGCAACCGGTTGAATGCCATCCAGAGTGGCTATGCGCATGATCACATCAGTACGTACGCGATCAGCGAACTGACTGACCACCTGAGCAGCCTGATCCGGCTCCAGAAAAGAGAGTACGATGGCGATGATTTGTGGATGCTCTAGGCGAATCAACTCGGCAATTCCGCGGGGATCCATCCACTTCAGTTGTTCGAGACCTTTACTGTTGCGACCCAGAAGGATGCGGTCGATGACACCGCCGGCCTTATCCTCTCCCAAGGCATTGGTGAGCATATTGCGAATATATTCATCAGAGCCCAGTCCTAAGGCAGTCTGTTTTTCCAGTGTGGATACAAATTGATGCATCACCGCTTCCATCTGGTCCGTGCTCACCCCTGTCAGAGAGGCCATTGCAAGCCCCACATCCTGAACCTCTTTGGGTCCCATATGACGGAGGATTTCAGCCGCATCTTTCTCACCCAGTGCCAGCAACAGAATTGCAGACCGTTCAAGTCCACTCGTTTTGTTGACATCCGAGGCATTACCATCAGATGCCGTCATTGCTTGTTTAGCCGTTTGATTATTTGTTGCCATCTTCAGCAATCCACTTTTTAACTACCTGAGCCACTCGCTTAGGATCGTCTTGAATCATATTACGTGCGGCATCCAGTGTTTTCTCATAACTTCTCGGCCCTGGCAGCTGCAGGGAATCATCATCTTCGGACAGCATACCCATTTCACCACCGCCAGCGCCACCAGGCATCTGCGCCATACCCCCCTCACCTGCAACGGCCCCTGCGGTCGCCATCGATTCACTCATCTGTGTCGTCACCACCTGCTTGGTCAGTCGGGTCATGGTGGGCTTCAGCACCCCGAAAACCAACAGCAGGAACAGCAATGCGCCGCCAACCTGACGAATCAGATCCCAAAACCAGCTCTGTTCCCACATCGGCACTTCTGGCAGTGGTTCCATGGGCTGAGGGATATAGAAAGCCTCACTGATCACCTGCACTCTGTCACCACGCTGAACGTCGAATCCGACTGCCTCTTTGACCAGGTTGGAGATGCGAGTAATCTCTTCCGCTGTCCGCTCGACCGGCACGGCCACCCCATCCTCACCAGCCTGGTAACGATCATTCACCACAACAGCGACTGAGAGTTTGCGTAGCCGACTGCTGGGCAGACGGGTGTGGCTGATGGTCTTGTCCAGCTCGAAATTGCGGGTGGCCCGTTTGCTGGTATTGACCGGAGTACCACCAGCTTCACCCTCTGCACCACCAGCCACCTGAGGCGCATTCGCAGCGGCCGGAGGCTGATTGGTCAGTGCACCGGGAACACCCTGTACATCGCTCAACACAGATTGCTGCTCATTGATCTGCTCTGATCGCAGTGCGTTCACATCCGGATTATAGTATTCCTGGGTCTGTTCAACATAGGTGAAATCCATATCGGCGGTAACTTCAGCACGTAGGTTTTCCCGTCCGACCACAGGTTCAAGGATATCTTCAATCCGCTGCTTGTAGTGACCTTCAAGCTCGCGGGTGTATTCAAATTGCCGGGAAGTCAGCTGCATTTCACGGCTGTCTTTCTTGGTGCTCAGCAGACGCCCTTTCTGATCGACCACGGTGACATTTGAAACATCCAGTTCAGGGACGCTCGAGGCAACCAGATGAGTGATCGCTTCCACTTGCCCCTTTTCAAGGCTGCGTCCGGGATAGAGTTTCACCACAACCGAAGCGCTGGGGAATTTTCTTTTACGGATAAACACCGACTGTTTCGGTGTTGCCAGATGTACCCGGGCGCTGTCCACATTGGCCATTGTCATGATCGAACGGGCCAGTTCCCCTTCGATGGCACGTTGATAACGGGCCGTCTCCACCAGTTTGCTGGTAGAGAATCCGGTATCCTCCTGCATCAGTTCAAAACCGGTCGATCCGGAACGCGGCAAACCTTGGCCGGCAAGTTTCATCCGCGCCTCTTGCAGGCTGGAACTGGGCACCATCACGATGCCGTTGGCCTGATCGATTTCATAATCGATACCGGCCTGCTGCAGAGCCTGTGAGATCTCCATGGCATCCTTGTTGGGTAGGTTACCGAACAGTGGTGCATAGCTCGGCTTCTGGGTCCACAGCACAACGGCCACCCCCAAGGCGACACTGGCTGCTATCCCCACCATCACGGCGATCTGCCTGACGATGGGATTATCCTGTATACGCGCCACTTCGACTTCGTTTGCTGCTTGTTCGGGAGTTACGGTTGCCATTTTTCGCCTTCTTATTCAATCAGTTAGATTGGCATACTCATTACGTCTTTGTAGGCCTCAACCAGCTTGTTGCGGACCTGCACCATGGCTTCGAAAGAGAGGCTCGATTTTTGTGCCGCGATCATCACCTGAGCCAGATCCATCTCCCCTTCACCGCTCTCAAAGCTGGTACGTAGTGCACTGGCTTCCTGTTGGATCGAGTTAACCCGGTCGATCGATTGCTTCAGCAGATCGGAAAAATCGGCCCCTGAGCTTTTCGGTGACTCCTGTGCATTGTCAGCAGCTTGAGCAGACATCACCCGCATTTGCGCCAATACTTGATCAATGTTCATGCTGTTGTTCATTTGCAAAGCTCCATTATCTTTATAACTACATAGGTCTATGCACTATCCGCACCAGTTAGCCCGGTATGGCCACACCCGCATCCCGCATACGGGCAATCTTGTAACGTAATGTCCGTTCACTGATACCGAGACGACTGGCGACATGTTTTCTGCTGATCCCACCTTCACCCAGGGCATCCAGGATCATCTGCTCCTCCACTGAACGGAGATCGTCAGGAAGTTTTCCAGCATTGCCGGTTTGTCGCTCCATCTCGGGCTTGGCATCAGTGGCAGTCGACTCGAAGCAGAGGTCATCAACACCGATCTCGCCACTGCCTTTGAGAATCAGTGCACGCTGCATCAGATTGTCCAGCTCACGGACGTTGCCGGGCCAGGGATGTGACATGAGTTGCTGCTCTGCAGTTTCACTGAACTGTGGCAGTTTTTGGCCGGGACGCAGACTCTTCTGCAACAGATGGTTGGCCAGCGGCAGAATATCCCGTGTCCGCTCACGCAGCGGTGGTAATGTCAGTGGGAAGACATTGAGGCGATAGTAGAGGTCTTCACGAAATCGGCCGGCCGAAACCTCCTCCCGAAGCTTGCGATTGGTGGTTGCAAGAACCCGTACATCCAGTTCAATCATTTTACGACCACCCAGCCTTTCCAGCTCCTTCTCCTGCAGCACCCGTAACAATTTGGCCTGCAGAGCCAGACTCATCTCGGAGATCTCATCCAGTAAAAGGGTGCCGCCCTGGGCCTGTTCAAATTTACCGGCTGTGGCCTGATAGGCACCGGTGAAGGCCCCTTTTTCATAACCGAACAGCACGGCTTCGAGCATGTTTTCAGGAATCGCGGCGCAATTGATCGCAATGAAAGGCCCGTTATTTCGTGGTGAATGTTGATGGATATAGCGGGCGAAGACTTCCTTACCCGTACCGCTCTCACCATTCAGCAATACTGTGGCCTCGCTTTGCGCCACCCGATGGGCCAATTCGAGCATTTCACGGCTACGCACATCTTCAGCAACCGGGCCGGCCTCGGCTGATTCCACCAGCGGTAGAATATTACCCGCCACTTTGCTGACCAGAACTTCCGCTTCAAAAGGTTTGACCAGATAGTCGACTGCGCCGTCATGCATCGCCATCACAGCCTTTTCAATACTCCCGTAAGCGGTCATCAACAGGACCGGCAGATCGGGATAGCCTTTTCTGACCTCTCGCAACAGGGTGTGGCCATCCATGGGTTGCATCTGTACATCACTGACGACCATGCCAACAGCTTCCTGCCTTAACAGCTCAAGGGCCGATCTGCCCTCTTCTGCGGTGACCACCGAATAACCGGCCAGTTCAAGGGTATCGCTCAGCGCTTCCCGCAGTGCAGGATCGTCTTCTACTATCAGCACCGTCGTCTGACTCATGACAGGCTCCTTATCTGTGCAACGCCAAGCGTTCGTTTTTCTTTGTTGAATCCCACCGGAGAGATCTGTTCGATTGCCGGTGTGGCAAGTGGGAAATGGATTTGGAAGAGTGCCCCGCCAAGGCTTGAGTGGCTTGCCAGAATCTCACCACCATGGTTAAGCACCAGATTCTGTACCACCGCCAAACCTAAACCTGTGCCGCCGCTTCTGGTGGTGAAAAATGGATCAAAAATCCGTGGCAACAGCTCATCGGAAATGCCATTACCATCATCGGCCAGATGAATCTCTATCTCGTCTTCAACATGCAGTACGATCTGAACAACCTTCGCCCCTTGCTGGGTAGCGTTTTCCAGGAGATTACTCAACATACCCAGTAAGGCATCCTCACGCCCGAGCATGACTGCCCGTCCCTGACTCTGGTCATCAATCACCAATGAGACACCACTCTGTTGCAGATCATGCTCGACAGTCGAGGAAAAATGCTTAAGCAGATCACTGAGTAGAATGCGCGACTCTCCTGCATCTTCACCCCGGGCAAACATCAGGATGTCGTGAATTTGACGCTCCATATGCTGCAACCGATCTCTCAACTTGGAGGTAAATTGTTGACGTTTGGCCGGATTCAGATCATCGCTGGCAAGATGGGAGGCATAGAGTAAGGCGCTGCTCAACGGGGTACGCATCTGATGGGCCAGTTGAGCGGACATTTCACCCATCGCGGTCAACCGCTCACGACGGTTGAGCCGTTCCTGTAACTTGCGCGTTTCGGTGATATCAACCAGCACCAGAATATAACCAGGCGCCTGCTCCAGCCGACTGGATGAAAGTGTCAGCAAATGACCACTGAGCAGTTTCATCTCGTTGCCTTTGATCACGCCGCCCAGTGCCTTTTGGCGAACGACCTCCGGCCAGAGCTCCATCGCCTCGAGTCTGCCCAGCAGACGTTCTGCAGCCGGGTTGAACTCACGAATCCGCTCTTCACCATCGAGTACGATCACCGCCGCAGGTAGGGTCTCCAGCAATCGTTCCAGACGATCGGCCAGACGCTCTTTCTCAGCCAGCTGCACCATCCGCTCGCTACGTGCCGCCGCCAGCTCCTGACTCAGTTCCAGAACCTGGGATTGCAACTGCTGGTAGGAGCCGGTCAACTCTTCGGAGAGTTGATTGAACATGTTGAAGGCCGCCTCAAGGGCGTGTTGTCGATCGGCAAGTGATGGTTTTGGTGACACGTCGATAGCCTCTGTGGTCAGTCTTCATTCATCACTGACTAAAGAGGCAAAATATGTGCCTATATTTGTTTTTTCTTTATTTTCAGTATGTTAATAATTCTAAACTGAGGAAACGTCAAATTCCCGTCGACTCTGTTTGACGCTGAAGGCCATATTTCCGTAACTTCTCCACCAGTGTGGTACGCCGCATATGCAAGCGTTTGGCAGCATGGGCTACGATACCGTCCGACTCATCCAGGGCCTGTTGAATGAGACTCTGCTCCAGGGAGTTGAGGTGGGCCTTGAGGTCGATGCCGTCATTCGGCAGTCTTGGCGCATTCTGGGTCGTGCCAGGCTCATCCCCCTCAAGACTGACCTGTGGCAGCTTGGTGGTGTCGATCAATTCAGCCGCCGGTTTGAACTTCTCCGGCAGCTCCCCTATATCCACAACCCCATAGGGATAGAGGATCGCCAATCGTTCGATCAGATTGGCCAGCTCCCTGACATTTCCAGGCCAGCGGTAGTGACTCAAAGCTGCAATTGCTGCAGGTGTCAGTCTCACGGAACCCCGCTTCTCATTCTCAATCCGGTGGATCAGGTCATTCACCAGTACCGGGATATCTTCAACCCGGTCCCTCAGCGGAGGCATCTCAATCGGGAATACGTTGAGACGATAGAAGAGGTCTTCACGAAAATCACCGTTTTTGATCGCTGATTCGAGATTACGGTGGGTTGCGGCAATGATCCGCACATTACAGGGGATGGTCTTGTTGCTGCCGACACGTTCAAACGAGCGCTCCTGTAAGACTCTAAGCAGTTTGACCTGCATCGGCATGCTCATGTCACCGATCTCATCGAGGAACAGGGTGCCACCCTCGGCCATCTCAAAACGACCCTGGCGGGCACTGATCGCCCCGGTAAACGCCCCTTTCTCGTGACCAAACAGCTCACTCTCCAGCAGATCACCCGGAATCGCACCACAATTCACCGGCACAAACGGTTTACCACGGCGAACCGAGTGAAAATGGAGTTTACGGGCAACCACCTCTTTACCGGTGCCCGACTCACCGAGAATCAGAACGGTCGCCTCGGAATCGGCAACCTGTTCAATCATCTTATTGACCTGGCGTGTCGCGCGGCTGCTACCGGAGAGACTGCGGAACAGCTCCACAGGTCGTGAACTGCCCGCTTCGGGATTTTTCAGCTCCTGAAACACCTGTGCCTTGTGGGCCAGCGCCATGAGATCATCGTAGAGGGTGGGCAGCTTGAAACTGCCGATGACATTTTCCAAACCTTCGAAGAGTTGAGGTGTACCCTCTTGTTCATCATAGATTTGAAATACCGGCAAATTGGGATAACTCTCGGCAAGATCCCTGACCACGGCCTGCTGCTTGTCGCGCCCCTGTCCGGCACCGACCATCACGGCCACACAGTTAAACCGACTCTGCTCACTGAGTTCGATCTGAGAGATGTCATCAACCACAACCACATCCCCTTCCACAAAGCTCAGAATGTGTTGTAGATAATTTTGACGCTGATCGTCTTGATCGAAAAGATAAATACAGAGATTAGGAAACACTGAACCGTCTTTGTCAGAACTATGCCCCATTCATCAGGCCCTAATTGCGGTGAGAATTTCTTAGCAATGGTGCGAAGTTAAGCAGCATTTTTGCTAAATGTCAAAATTACGACGATCCAAGATTTTAATTAAACAAGTTCTATTAAGATATTGTTATTAAATAAGGTTAGCAAAAATACAGGCTGATATTGAAATCTTCTCTACGCAGTAGTTTAATTCCCAGAATAGGAATTAGAAAGTGAGTTAACTAGTGATTTATCAATAAAACTGGATATATACTTAGATTTGTACAGGTTGTATCTAAAATAGCTCCATGCCAAAACTAACCCTCTCCTTCAAAGGTCGAGTTATCGACGTTTTTCACCTTGAAGCCGATTCGACCAAAATCGGTCGTGATCCGGACTGTGCCATCGCCATCGATAGCCTGGCCATCGCGCCACTGCAAGCCACCATCACCGAATCCGGGGATGTCTATCGCCTGGAAGCTCAGGATGAGGCTTTTCCGGTGCTGGTAAACCATGAAAAGACAGAAGAGATCAATCTCCATCATGGTGATGTCATACAGATCGGCAAACACACCCTCACCTTCGCTGAGGATGTGATGGAACTGGGTGCGGATCTTACTCTCCCCCATGCCCCTGCGGAGGAGCAGTCCCAAGCAGAGAAAGAAGATGGAAGCGAGGAAGAGGAAGACGCTTCGTCCAGCGTGCTGCAGATTGTCAATGGCGACAATTTCGGCCGCATTATCTCGCTACACCGCCACATGACCCGGATCGGGCATACCGGTGGGGATTGCGCCATGATCGCCCGTCGAGAAGAGGGCTACTACATCTCCTTTCTCGAAGGGGTAAATCCCCCCACAGTGAACAAGCAACCCCTTGCAGATCAGGGTCAGCTGCTGAATGACGGGGATTTGATCGAAGTGGGCGGCACACAGATGCAGTTTCACGCCTAACCAGAGTCATTTATGAGTGATCACGAAAACAAAGAGCGCAGACGCTTTCACCGCATCATTTTCGACGCTCGGGCCACCCTTGAAACCAGCAGCGGTAGCTATGAAACCGAACTGATCGATATCTCCTTGAAAGGCGCCCTGGCAAGGATACCGACAGCCTGGTCACCCGAGGTGGGTGAGAGTGTCACCCTGAAAGTGCTGTTGGACGATGGGGGTACCATTTCGATGTTGGCCTCCTGCGCCCATGTCGAAAAGGATCAGCTGGGCCTGCTCTGTGAAGAGATCGATATGATCAGCATCTCCCTGCTGCGCCGCCTGGTTGAACTGAATATCGGTGACGACATCATCCTGCAGAGAGATCTGGAAGCCCTCGGCTAGTGGGCCACGCCTTGCTGCCGATTCAAGTAATCTGTAAAACCTCAGCAAGGGTCTCAACCGGAACAACTTCCAGACCGGCAATCGGCTGTTTCGGGGCGTTGGCTTTAGGCACCACGGCACGTTTGAAACCATGTTTCGCCGCCTCACGCAACCGTTCCGGTCCATTAGGGACCGGCCTGATCTCCCCGGTCAATCCCAATTCACCGAATACCACCAGTCCCTGATCGAGTGGTCGATTACGAAAACTGGAGAGGGCCGCCATCAACACAGCCAGGTCCGATGCGGTCTCGGTGATCCGCACCCCGCCGACCACATTGACATAGACATCCTGGTCGAACATGCCGATACCGCCATGCCGGTGGAGCACCGCCAGCAACATGGAGAGCCGGTTCTGTTCCAGCCCCAGAGTGATACGTCGCGGATTGGCCAGGGGACTCTCATCCACCAGCGCCTGGACCTCGACCAGCAGTGGGCGGGTTCCCTCACGGGTCACCAGAATCACACTGCCCGGCACCTGCTCCGCCTGGCGCGACAGAAATATGGCGGAAGGATTGCTGACCGCCTTCAACCCCTTGTCGGTCATGGCAAACATGCCCAGCTCATTGACCGCACCGAAACGATTCTTGATGGTACGGATCAGACGAAACTGACTTCCCGCCTCTCCTTCGAAATAGAGCACCGTATCCACCATATGCTCCAGCACCCTGGGTCCGGCCAGGCTGCCCTCCTTGGTCACATGGCCAACCAGAAACAGTGCCGTACCACTGCGTTTGGCGTAATGCACCAGTTGCGCCGTTGCCTCCCTCACCTGGGAGACGGAACCCGGTGCAGACTGCAGCAGTTCGGTATACATGGTCTGAATTGAATCCAGCACCATCACCTGCGGCTTCTCCTGCTCGGCAACAGCGATTATTCTATCAACACAGGTTTCGGGTAACAGTTTCAACTTCTCGACCGCCAGGTCGAGTCGCATGGCACGTAGCGATATCTGCCTTGGAGACTCTTCGCCCGATACATAGAGAGAGCGCATGTTCACCGACAATCTGGCCAGGGTCTGGATCAGCAGGGTTGACTTGCCGATGCCGGGATCACCACCAATCAGCACCACCGAACCTTCGACCAAGCCCCCGCCCAGAACCCGATCAAGTTCCGCACTGTCGGTGGTGGTACGAGCCTCATGCGCTATCTCTACCTCAGTCAGCGGCATCACCTGCTGACCACCGGTTCCCGCATAACCGGCAAAGCGTCCCTTAGCGGATGTGGCCGGGGCCAGGCTCTCCTCCAGTACATTCCAGGAGTGGCACTCGGAACACTGACCGGACCATTTGGCAAAACTGGCGCCACAGGCACTGCAGGTATATAGGGTTTTTGCCGCTTTTTTACCGCCCTGTGCCATCACACCTCCAGCTGCTGGCGATTGAGATCGTGAAATCGAACCCGTCGCTTGACACCGCAGAGCAGTTCATAGGCGATGGTACCGGCCTGCCGGGCGATCTCCTCCACCGGCAATTCCCCTCCCCACAAAACCGCCTCATCGCCAACCTCTATTCCGCTCAGCGCCCTGGCATCGACACACAGCATGTCCATCGAAACCCGTCCAACCAGTGGAAGGCGAACCCCATTGACCAGCACTGGTGTGCCGTTCGGCGCATGACGGGGATAACCGTCCCCATAGCCAATCGCAACCACGGCCACCGGCATGGCTTCGGGACAGACATAGCTCCCCCCATAGCCGATTGCATCTCCCGCCTGACAGGACTTGACCGCCATCACCCGACTGCTCAGGGTCATCACCGGTTGCAGTCCCAACTCTGCTGCAGTTGTATTGATGAAGGGGGAAGCACCGTACAACATGATACCGGGCCGCACCCAGTCAAAACGGGTTGCAGGATTGGCCAGAAGTCCGGCTGAATTTGCCAGTGAGCGTGCACGATAAGGGGATGGATCGATTTGCATCAGCTGCTCACACTGAGTGGCAGTCATCGGATCGTCAGGATCATCCCCATTGGCCAGATGGCTCAACAGATTGATATCACCAACAACCGGCAGAGCCTTGAGTTGCGCCAGGCTATGGTTGAGCTCACCCGGTGTAAATCCCAGTCTGTGCATGCCGCTATCAAGCTTTAACCAGACGGATAGCCGCTGGCCAGTCGAGGAGAGGGACTGCAAAACATCCAACTGACCTCGATGATGTACAACCACCTGCAGGTCTGCATATATGGCTTGTTCGAAATCAGATCGACTGATACAGGCTGAGAGTACCAACAGGGGCTTGACCACACCCTGCTGTCTGAGCGCCAGTGCTTCATCAAGCCGCGCAACGGCAAACCCATCTGCCTCATCCAAAGCCTCGACAACCCGGAACAGACCATGGCCATAACCGTCCGCTTTGATGACTGCCCAGATTCGACTCGTGTCAGCGGCTTGTCGTGCAAGTCTCAGATTGTGCCTCAGGGCAGCATGATCGATTGATGCCTGTGGGGCAAACTCCATCAATACCCCTCGTCGCCGTAGACATCTTCCGTATAGTTTTCAAATTTGGTGTATTTACCAAGAAAGGTCAGACGTGTGGTTCCAATCGGGCCATTACGCTGTTTACCGATGATAATCTCGGCAATGCCTTTGTCCGGGCTGTCTTCGTTGTAGACCTCATCCCGATAGATGAAGACGATCAGATCCGCATCCTGCTCAATCGCACCGGACTCACGCAGGTCAGACATGATCGGCCGTTTGTTGGTTCTCTGCTCAAGGCTGCGATTGAGCTGAGACAGAGCGATCACCGGTACATCCAACTCCTTAGCCAACGCCTTCAGGGAGCGGGAGATGGCGGAGATCTCATTGGTCCGGTTCTCCCCTTCTCCAGGTGCCTGCATCAACTGCAGATAATCGATCACAATCAGTCCGAGATCATCGTGTTCCCGTTTCAGTCGACGGGCTCTGGCACGCACCTCGGTCGGCGACATGGCCGGCGTATCGTCGATATAGAGCCTGGTTTCAGCCAGCATACTTACGGCGGAAGAGAGTCTCGGCCACTCCTCATCCTCCAGTTTACCGGTTCGCACCCGCAACTGATCGATACGCCCCAGGGATGACATCATACGCATCGCCAGGGCGTCACCCGGCATCTCCATACTGTAGACAGCCACCGCCTTGCCCGCCTGTATGGCCACATTCTCGGCAATATTCATGGCAAAGGTGGTCTTACCCATCGAGGGACGGCCGGCAACAATAATCAGGTCCGCATGTTGCAGACCAGAGGTCATCTGATCAAAATCGGAAAACCCGGTACTGATACCGGTGATCGGTTCGTCCTGCTGGAACAGGGTCTCAATCCGGTCAACCGCCTTGGTCAGCAGGGATTTGATTGGTGTGAATCCACCCTTACCCTTACTGGTCTGTTCAGCGATCTCAAAAACCTTGCGCTCAGCGACATCAAGCAGCTCTTCAGCCTTACGGCCCAGAGGGTGAAAAGCACTATCGGAGATATCGGTACCAACAGAAATCAGCTGGCGCATTACCGAATACTCACGCACGATACCGGCATAGGATTTTATGTTTGCCGCACTGGGCGTCTCTTCCGCAAGGCGTACCAGATAGGGTAAGCCACCGGCATCCTCAAGCTCCTCTTTACGCTCCAGATGCTCTGCCAGGGTTACCACATCAAAAGGCTGATTATCCTCTGCCTGCGCGGCGATGGCGCTGAAGATCAAACGATGCTCTTTGCGATAGAAATCCCCATCAACCACCAGATCCGCCACCTTGTCCCAACTGGCATTATCCAGCAGCAATCCCCCAAGGAGCGATTGCTCGGCCTGGTTTGAGTGGGGCGGTACCTTGATCGCCCGCTGTTCGACTTCCGGATAGACAGCAAGCTCTTCTGGATAGGCAGATTCAGACATCGGAATTAGTTAGTTTCTGGGTTGAACCAAATTGGCAGCAGGGACAGACAAGGATACGGTATTGGAGGAGTCGAGGAAAGAGAACCTGTCCCTTGCTTCGGCTGGAGCATGCATCAAAACGGCCGGATGGGGGAATGAAAAGCCGCTGATCAATCACCGTGCTGAGAGGAGTATTGAAGGTAGTGTGGCAAAAGGTTGAAACAACTGCAAAAACAGTCAGCTGCAAACCATTGAGCCATAGCGAAAGCGAAGCTGTCGTGCCGCTGGCTGAAACAGCCGGCATCACATACCCTCAAACGGCGCCTGAAAGGCGCCGTCGAGAACTGTGGCTAGCGGGTAACGATCGACAGCCGAGGCTGGCGATCAAGCCTCTGGAACGATGGTCAGTTTGATGGTGACGTCCACATCCGCATGCAGATGCAGGTCGACTTCATACTCACCGGCAATACGGAAGGGGCCATTCGGAAGCATGACCTCTTTCTTCTCCACCGACTCGCCAGCAGCGCTTGCCGCTTTGGCGATATCCGAGGTTCCGACCGAACCGAACAGACGACCTTCATCACCCGCCTTACAGGTGATGGAGAGTTCCATACCGTCCAGCTTGGCTTTGCGCGCCTCGGCAGCCTGCAATTTCTCCTGAGCCTCTTTTTCAAGCTCAGCACGACGCTGCTCGAAAACCTTCAGATTCGCTTCGGTAGCCGGAATGGCTTTACCGCTGGGAATCAGAAAGTTACGGCCGAAACCGCTCTTAACGTTTACCTTTTCACCCAGATCACCCAGGTTATCCACTTTTTGCAATAGAATAATTTCCATTGTAATCACCCTTATTAGGTCAAATCTTTAGTTGCGACCAAACCACCTTCGGCGGCTTGTCGCGCGACTTCTTACCCGCTGTTTTGCGTTTTAAAGCGGGCTCGAAAATCGATCCAAATATCCAGCAGACCGATACTGATCATCACCAGCACCATCTGCGGTAAAAAAACAATCAGCATCAGGTAGGTCACTACCAACCAGAGCTGGGCGGATTTGATCAGTTTCACCAGACCATGGATCACCGCCATGCCCTGCAGAAACAACAACCCCAGAACCACTGCTCCCAAACAACCCAATATTGCCGGATAGCTCTGTTCCGGAAGCAGTCCCAGCAACAGTGCCGCAGCACCTGCAACGCCCACAAACCGGTGCAGTCGCATCTGCTGATACTCTTCGGCAAACCCACCCGGGTTGTAGAGTATCGCCTGCCACCAACGAGCCACATAGAGGCTGAGTAACATCTGCAGCAGAAAACCGAACGAGACCAGCCCACACATCATGCTGGAAAGCTGGTCTAAAACCTCAACGCTTTGAGCCTGATCAAACAGACCGGCCTCAATGAAGCGCTGACTCATGGGCTCCAGATACTCTCGCCAGAAAGTGGCCGGATCCCCCATACTGATGTATTGCACCAGTATGGCCAGTAGGCCGAATATCAATCCGGCCTGGGTTGTCAAAGCCAAAGAGCGGGTATTGCGAAGCAGCAGTCCGAGCAATACCACCGGTATCCATAACACCAGCAGAAAACCCAGCGCCGCCAGCGGGTTACCAAAAATCAGTGTCATCAGGAGAGCGCAGGCGAATGTTGCAAGGAGTAATACCTTGGCTGTTGCCAGACCACCCAGTCTCAGGGTAACCAGAGCAACACTGGCACTGCTGAACACACCGATAAATGGAATGATGATCGACAGCACGGCCAGAACCGTTGCCACCATGGCTGATCGCGCTGGCCCACGCATCACGAAGGATGCCACTGCTTTCATTCCGCTACCCCGGCAGGTATGAACTCCCTTTAGTGCTGATCAGTGTATGGCAGCAGCGCGATATAGCGAGCACGCTTGATCGCGCTCGCCAGCTGACGCTGATACTTTGCTTTCGTACCGGTAATACGGCTGGGTACGATCTTGCCACTCTCACTGACATAGGCCTTGAGGAGATTCAGATCCTTGTAATCGATCTCGCTGATGCCTTCCGCTGTGAAGCGGCAATATTTCTTACGTCGAAAAAAACGTGCCATCTATTTGTCCTCTCTCTGTTCCTGCTGCTCAGTCGTCACTTGATTCAGTCGCTTCAGCAACCGAATCCTCGTTTTCGTCCTGCGCATCTTCATCATTGCCACGGCTCGCTGGGCGTTCGTCAGCTTCCTGGGATTTGGCCAACTGAGAGAGCTCGGTAATCGCCTCTTCCCGACGAATCACCATATTGCGAATGACGGCATCGTTGAAACGGAAGGCGCTTTCCAACTCATCCAGTGCTTCCTGATCACACTCAATGTTCATCAGAACATAGTGTGCTTTGTGGATCTTGTTGATCGGATAGGCCAGTTGACGGCGTCCCCAATCCTCAAGCCGGTGGATGGAACCACCCTTGGTTTCGATACCCGAGCGGTAACGCTCGATCATAGCGGGTACTTGTTCACTCTGGTCCGGATGAACCAGGAACACAACTTCATAGTGCCTCATTGTATCTCCTTACGGTTTAGGCAGCCTTCCGCATGTGCAGTAAGGCAAGGAGCGATACCCGATCGGCAGTCGATTCACCCCCCGGAGAGGGTTTGCCTTTGGCAATCGGGGATCAGAAAGCGGCGGATTCTACCTTTTTGCCTGGAAAACCGCAAGATTTGTCACTGCAATCTTATACAGATAATTGGCCACTATGCTGTAAATGAGCGCCAATCACCGCAAAATGTCGCAAATGACTATTTATTTGCTGCCTTCATTGGCGTGCATTTGCGGTTGATCACTTAGGATGCGGCGAAGCATGAGTCCTTAGAAATCAACTTCCAGGCCCAGGTAGAAGCCGTCGAAATCCCAATCGGTATAGACCCCATCCAGATCGTCCAGCTCGAGCAAAAAGCTTCGGTAGCCACCTTTCAGGCGCAGATCCATCGCCAGATTGTCGATTAGGCTATAGGCCAGACCGAACTGGTAGTCCTGCAGTTTATGGTCACCAACACTGAGTATGTTGAGATCACCGTAAACCCACAGCGGTGTTGACGGTATACCAACCTGTGCGGCGCCATAGAACATCGGCACATAACCTTTGAAGCGGTCCTGTGAGGCCTGACTGGTAGCGATATCCTCGACCCGGATGTCACCATCCAGATATTTCAGATTCAGTCCGAAATCGAATGACACAAGATCATTGTCGAACAGTTCATAATAGAAGACGAAGTCGGTGCTTTGCATGTCGAACTCGACATCCACTTCACGACCGGCGGAAAATGTCATGCCCGCATAACGAAATGTCTCGCTAAGAACCATATCCCCGTCTGAGCTCAAATCATTGGTTCTGACCTTCAGATTCGGTACCAGTGGTACGGGATGCTCAAAGGCTATCGAAGCGACCCCTTTGACCTCGGTTCCCAGGTCGAAAAACTGCAGATCCGATTCAGAGATATCGGAAATGGAACCGGATGAGTCAATATTCCATAGCTCTATGCCTGCGGTAAATCCAAGCAGCGTATCTGCCTGCACCTGAGCGCTTGAGAGAACAGACAGCAAGGCGAGACAGGAAAGTTTTCTCATCACATTAAATCTCCAATAAGACTGAATCATTCCCAAAAATAGATTTTGAATCCTATGAACCCGGCGGCTACTGGCGTTGCCTGAGCGCTTCATAGAGTGACACACCGGCCGCCACAGAAACATTGAGGCTTTCCACACTTCCCTGCATTGGCAACTTGACCAACAGATCGCAGTTTTCCCGGGTGAGTCTGCGAAGTCCCTTCTCCTCTCCCCCCATGATCAGGGCGAGCGGTCCGCTCAAGTCAGCCTGATACAAAGTTTGCTGCGCTTCGCCGGCGGTACCGATCAACCATATGCCCTCGGCCTTCAGCCATTTCAGGGTTCGAGCAAGATTGGTCACCTGAATCAGCGGCACCGTCTCCGCCGCCCCACTCGCCACTTTTCGCACCGTAGCTGTCAAGCCGACCGAGCGATCCTTTGGTATCACAATGGCATTCACTCCTGCACCATCCGCAGTGCGCATGCAGGCGCCCAGATTGTGCGGATCCTTAACCCCATCGAGTATCAACAGCAGCGGTGGTCCATCAAGTCGCTTGAGAAGCGCCTTGAGATAGGGTTCATCCTGTATCTGTTGCTGTCTGATGCGAAGCGCCACCCCCTGATGGTGGCTCTCCTCGACCTGCTCATCGAGTTTTTTTCCGGCAATTTTCTGGCAGCTGACACCGGCAGCCTCAGCCAGGGATATCACCTCCCGGATTCGGGCATCATGACGAGCGGCATCAACCAGCAGCAATTCAGCCGCCCTGTTCTGTTGCAGGGCGGCTTTTACTGCATGCAGGCCTAATATCCAGGATCGTTGATCAGACATTAATTGGATTTGCTTTTACGGCGCTTCTTTTTGCTGCTTTTTTTCTTACTGTTATCGGGCTTTCCAGAGGTGCTGGTGCTGGTGCTGTTTTTACTTTTCCGTTTCGATCTTTTTCGCTTCGGCTTAGGTTTTGATTCGACTTCGCTCAATGACGGTTTGGCCGGCACGAAATCGATCTTGCGATCATCCAGGTTGACCTTGGCCACAATGATCGTCAGCGGATCCCCCAGGCGTAGCACTTTGCCGGTGCGTTCGCCGGTGAGTCGGTGTCCTACCGGATCATAGTGGTAGTAGTCGTTGTCGAGCGCCGTGATATGGACCAGACCATCGACATAGATCTCCTCAAGCTCAACGAACACACCAAACGAGTTGACGCTGGTGATGATGCCGCTGAAGGTCTCACCAACCTTGTCCTGCATGTATTCGCATTTCAGCCAGTCCAGGGCATCGCGGGTCGCCTCATCAGCTCGGCGTTCAGTACTGGAACAGTGCTCTCCAAGACTCTGCAGCTCAGATTTCGGATACTCGAAATCATCGGGCTTGCGTTTTGAGATCGCATGTTTCAGAGCACGGTGAACAATCAGATCAGGATAGCGGCGTATCGGTGATGTGAAGTGGGTGTAGGCCTGATAGGAGAGCCCGAAGTGGCCCACATTATCAGTGCTGTAGACCGCCTGGGAGAGTGAACGGAGCAGTACGGTCTGGATCAGATGCCGATCGGGTCGCTGCCGAATCTGATCCAACAGGATGGCATAGTCTCCGGCAGTCGGCTTTTTACCACCTGGCAGACTCAGGCCCAGCTCGGCAAGAAACTCGCGCAGATCGGTCAACTTCTCTTCTGCCGGCCCTTCATGAATGCGATAGAGGGCCGGTACTTTGTTGCGCAGGAGAAACCGTGCAGCGGCCACATTTGCCGCCAGCATGCACTCCTCAATGATACGGTGGGCATCATTTCTGACCACAGGAACGATCCGTTCCACCCGCTTAAGATCATTGAACTCAATCCGGGTCTCTGTGGTATCGAAGTCGATGGCGCCCCGTTCGGCACGCTGTGACTGCAACACCTGATAGAGCTGATAGAGATTGTGCAGATGAGGCAACAGCTCAGCGTGTTGTGCCGTCAGCTCCGCATCACCCTCCAGCATTGCCGCCACATCGTCATAGATCAGGCGGGCATGGGAACGCATTACCGCGGTGAAAAACCTGGAGCGGGTAATCGTACCCTGTTTGCTGACATAGAGTTCGCAGGTCATGCAGAGTCGGTCAACCTGCGGATTGATGGAGCAGAGACCGTTTGACAGCACCTCCGGCAGCATCGGGATCACCCGGTCTGGAAAATAGACGGAGTTACCCCGGGTTCTCCCCTCCTGATCGAGGGCGCTGGCAGGCTCCACATAGTGGGAGACATCGGCGATACAGACCAGTAGCCGCCAACCTTTGGGTTTCGGTTCACAGTAGACCGCATCGTCAAAATCCCTGGCATCCGCACCATCGATGGTGACCAGTGGCAGCGCTCTCAAATCGACCCGGCCCTGTTTATCTTTCTCGGCGACTTCGGTGGTCAGGGTTTTGATCTGTTGAGTGACCTCGTCCGGCCAGTCAACCGGTATGCTATGGGTGCGGATTGCGATGTCTGTCTCCATACCCGGACCCATGTGATCCCCCAGCACCTCCTGGATACGACCGATGGGTGGTGTGCGTTTGGTGGGTTGATCCAGAATCTCCGCAACCACCATCTGCCCCTGATCAGCCTGATTGATCTCACTGGAGGGTATGATGATATCCTTGCTCAGGCGTTTCGAATCGGGTACAACGAAACCGACACCACTCTCCATATAGAGTCTGCCGGCCACTCGGCTGGTATTGCGTTCCAGCACCTCAACCACGGCACCCTCCAGCCGGTTCCTGCGGTCCAGTCCGGTCACCCGAACCACCGCCCGATCGTCATGGAATACCGGTCTCATCTCTTTATAGGAGAGATAGAGGTCGTCACCCCCGTCATCCGGACGAAGAAAACCGAAACCATCCGCATGACCGATCACCCGGCCGACGATCAGATCCCGTTTATTGACCAGACAGTAGTTCTCATTGCGGTTGCAGAGTAACTGGCCGTCTCTCTCCATGGCCCGCAGACGGCGTCGCAGTGCCTCTAACTGCTCCTCCGACTCAATCTTCAGTTTATCCGCCAGGGCATGGCGATTCATCGGAATCCCCTCTTCCTCCAGGGTCTCCATGATGAACTCACGACTGGGGATGGGGTTCTCGTATTTTCGCGATTCGCGATCCCGATAGGGATCTTTATGAGTAGCGCCTTTTTTAGATCTTTTAGCCACGATATTACATTCTATTGCTTCGAATCCGTTGATTTTAACACTTATGTGTTTTTTACCCCATGAAATATTGACTCGGCAGCCAAATTGTTCGCTCAACGTAACCAGTCTTTAACAGAATCATAATGTTAGGGAGCTCAAGTGAGCCTTTGCTCAGGCTTGTGGCAGGTAACAGCGGGAGAGCTGCTCTCTGAGCGCCACACCTTGATCAATGGCAGACAAGATGCCCAGAAAGCGGAAAGTTTGGTCACAGGGCTCCTATTTCCGCACTCATGTTGAATGGATTTCTTCGGCCGATTTGCGCACACTGCCCCCCTAAGAATCCAAAAACAAGCACTAATGAACATCCATACCCTTCAGATCATTCTCCTACTGCTTGCTGTCTCGGTATTGACGGTTACCCTGTTCCGACGCATGCACCTGCCGCCCATACTCGGCTATCTGATTGTCGGTATCCTGGTCGGCCCCTTCGGCGGCGGACTGATCGCTTCCAACGAAGACACCAGGTTTTTGGCTGAATTCGGGGTGGTTTTTCTGCTATTCACCATCGGTCTTGAGTTCTCCCTTCCGCAGATGATGGCCATGAAAGGCGCTGTTTTCGGCCTGGGCGGAACCCAGGTTCTGTTAACCGGCATCGTGGCCGCGTTGATTGCCTGGTTGTTTGGATTGGAGACCTCCGCTGCGCTAATCACCGGAGCGGTTCTGGCACTCTCCTCCACAGCCATTGTCACCAAACAACTCTCTGAACAGGTTGAATTGAATACGGATCACGGACGTTTAGGGATCAGTATCCTGCTGTTCCAGGATCTGGCGGTGATTCCAATGCTGGTAATCATTCCCCTGCTCTCGGCAGGCGGCTCTGAAGGTATGCTGATGCCGCTTGCCTGGGCGCTGGTCAAGGCGACGGCGGTGTTTGCGGTAATCATGGCCTTCGGCCACTGGATCCTGCGGCCACTTTTTCACGAGATTGCCCGCGCCCGATCTGCCGAGCTGTTTACCATGACCGTACTGCTGGTCTCGCTGGCTGCAGCCTGGCTGACCCATGAAGCGGGACTCTCCCTGGCCCTTGGCGCCTTTCTCGCCGGTATGATGTTGGGCGAAACAGAGTATCGCCACCAGATTGAAGCGGACATCCGACCTTTTCAGGATGTGCTGCTCGGACTCTTTTTCATCACCGTGGGCATGCGGGTGGATCTCAGCTCACTGCTGCCGATACTCCACTGGGTCACCCTCGCAGCCATTGTGCTGATCGCCCTCAAAGCCGGCATCATCTTTCTCATCGGATCTCTCAGCAAACGTCCGATCGAAGCCAGTTTCCGTTCCGGTCTGCTGCTCGCCCAGGGTGGCGAATTCGGTTTTGTACTACTCGATTTGAGCCTGGAATCGTCACTGCTTCCCTCGGAGACGAGTCAAATACTGTTCGCGGCGATCATCATCAGTATGGTGATATCCCCCTTTCTGATCCGTTATAACGGCCGCCTGGCGCAGCTGTTCTGCTCACTACGCAGTTCCACAGCAAATCAGAGACCCATCGATGACCTGGTGCATGAGGCGGAGCATCTCGAACAGCATGTGATCATCTGCGGCTACGGCCGTATCGGGCAAAACCTGGGGCGGTTACTGCAAAATGAGGGGTTTCCGTATGTTGCCCTCGACCTGGATCCGACGGTTGTGCAGGAGGCACATGAAGCGGGTGAACCGGTACACTTCGGCGACGCCAGCCGGCAGGAGATCATCCAGGCCGCGGGTATCAACAGAGCCGCTGTGGTGGTGATCACCTTTGAAGAGCACACCACAGCACTGAAAATCCTCCACCCTCTGAAATCCAACTACCCGGATATCCAGGTGCTGGTGCGCACCCGGGACGACACGCACATGGAAACCCTGGAGCTGGCCGGAGCGACAGAGGTTATGCCGGAAGCGGTGGAAGCGAGTCTGATGATGGGGGGTCAGCTACTGCTGCTGCTCAAGGTCCCCGGCTCCCGAATCCTCAAAATCATGCGAGAGATCCGCGAGAATCACTACAAGTTGCTCAGGGATTTCTATCATGGCCAGGAGGCAATCGATATCGAGCATGATGAGGGATTCCAGGAACGTCTGCATACGGTAACCCTGCCGAAACGGGCTTTTGCCGTAGGTCACACCATCGAAGACCTGCACCTGTGGGACTGGGAGGTGAGTGTCACAGCCGTGCGTCGCGGCGGCATCCGGGGCGAAGCACCGGAGCCTGAGACCCGCTTGAAGGAGGGTGATGTACTGGTGCTTGCCGGTACACCACACCACCTGGAGCATGCCGAAGGTTTACTGTTGTATGGTCACTAACCGACCATCAGCATCCGACCAGACTACAACAGAATGATCGATGCCGCCCTGTCTGTGGCGGCAGATCCTATTCAGGTCGCATATGGGGGAACAGCAACACATCCCTGATGGAGGGCGAGTCGGTCAACAACATCACCAACCGATCGATGCCGATGCCCTCCCCGGCGGTGGGCGGCATACCGTGTTCCAGGGCCCGCACATAGTCATCGTCATAGTGCATGGCCTCATCGTCACCAGCCTCTTTTTCGGCCACCTGTTTGCGAAACCGCTCAGCTTGATCCTCCGCATCGTTCAACTCGGAAAAGCCATTGGCGATTTCACGGCCACCGACAAAAAACTCGAAACGGTCTGTAACGAATGGGTCGTTGTCATTACGCCTTGCCAAAGGTGAAACTTCAGTGGGATAGGCCGTGATGAAAGTTGGATTCATCAGCCGATGTTCCACTGTCTTTTCAAAAATCTCGATCTGTACTTTTCCCAACCCATAACTGGGCTTGATGGGAATCTGCAGTCTCTCCGCGATGGCTGTTGCCTGTTCCAGAGAATCGATCTGTTCATCGGTAATATCGGGATTGAAATGCAGGATCGACTCTTTCACTGTCATACGCTGGAAGGGTGTGGCGAAATCGTAACTGTCGCCCTGGTAGCTGACCTGCTGAGTACCCAGCACATGCTGGCAAAGATCCCGCAACATGGATTCCGTCAGATCCATCAGATCATGATAGTCCGCATAGGCTTCATAGAACTCCAGCATGGTGAACTCGGGATTGTGTCTTGTTGAGAGCCCTTCATTGCGGAAGTTTCGGTTGATCTCATACACCCGCTCAAAGCCACCCACAACCAGGCGCTTCAGATAGAGCTCCGGTGCGATACGCAGAAACATGTCCATATCCAGTGCATTATGCCGGGTGGCAAAGGGTCGGGCTGTGGCGCCCCCCGGAATCACCTGCATCATCGGAGTCTCAACTTCCATGAAACCGCGCCCATCGAGATAACTGCGAATAAACTGCACAATCCGGGTGCGCTGACGAAAGGTCTCCCGGGAGGCCGCATTCATGATCAGATCCACATAGCGCTGACGATAACGCAGCTCCTGATCAGACAGGCCGTGAAATTTTTCAGGCAGCGGACGCAGCGCTTTGGTCAGCAACTTCAAGCTATCGACCTTTACCGAGAGCTCCCCGGTCTTGGTCTTGAACAGCACACCTTCAGCACCGATGATGTCGCCAATATCCCACTTCTTGAACTGCTGATTGTACAAACCCTCCTCCAGGAGATCCCGTTGAACAAACAGCTGCATACGACCGGACATATCCTGCAGATGGGCAAAACTGGCTTTTCCCATCACCCGGCGACTCATCATTCGCCCGGCCAGACTGACTCTCAGTGAGAGGGACTCCAGCTCTTCATCGCTTTTAGCATCATATTCAGCATGCAACTCGCCGGCCATGCTGTTGCGCCGGAAATCATTGGGGAAGGCGTTACCGCTATCACGCATCAGTTGCAGTTTTTCACGACGCTGGGCGATGAGTTTGTTTTCGTCCTGTGTCTGATCATTCATAATCTTGTCAACTCAGTTTGGTCTAACTTCTTTAATACTTGGCTTACTGGTCTTGGCTGAGGTTTTGTCACAAACCACTTTTCAAGCTTGCTTCGATAAACATATCGAGTCCACCATCGAGCACCGCTTGGGTATTACCGGTCTCGACACCGGTTCGCAGATCCTTGATACGGGAAGCATCCAGGACATAACTGCGAATCTGGCTACCCCATCCGATATCGGATTTGGTCTCCTCGAGTTCCTGCTGTGAAGCGCTGCGCTTCTGAATCTCGAGTTCATAGAGCTTGGCTTTCAACTGCTTCATTGCCGTTGCTTTGTTCTTATGCTGTGATCGGTCGTTCTGACACTGCACCACGGTACCGGTGGGGTTGTGGGTGATACGTACTGCGGATTCCGTCCGGTTTACATGCTGTCCACCCGCACCACTGGCCCGATAGACATCGATTCTCAGATCGGCAGGATTGATATCGACTTCGATGGAGTCATCAATCTCCGGTGAAACGAATACCGCGGCAAAGGAGGTATGGCGCCGATTGCCGGAATCGAAAGGGGATTTCCTCACCAACCGGTGGACGCCGATCTCGGTACGCAACCAGCCGAATACATATTCACCTTCAAAACGTACCGTGGCACTTTTGATTCCCGCGACCTCCCCGGCAGAGACCTCGATCAGTTCGGTCTTGAAACCACGATGCTCACCCCAGCGCAGATACATGCGCAGCAGCATCTCCGCCCAATCCTGAGCCTCAGTTCCACCGGAACCGGCCTGAATATCGAGAAAGGCATTACAGCCATCCGTCTCGCCGGAGAACATGCGTCTGAATTCCAGGCCTGAGACCTGAATTTCGTATTCGGAGAGATCGCTCTCTATCGAGGAGACAGCGGTTTCATCACCCTCCTCCACCGCCATTTCCAGCAGCTCCGAGGCATCACCCAGACCCTGGTCCAGTTCATTCAGGGTCAATACCACATTTTCAAGGGTCGATCGTTCACGCCCGAGTGCCTGAGCCCTTTCCGGATCATTCCAGATTTCGGGGTTTTCCAGCTCTCTCAGGACTTCTGTGAGACGCTCCTGTTTGGCTTCATAGTCAAAGATACCCCCTGAGGGATGCCGCCCGTCTCTTCAGGTCATCGATCAGATGGTTGATGGGATTGATATCTTGCATTGCAACACCGGCCGGGAAAAAGCGGGGATTCTACACTACCTGAGATGTAGCAGAAAGCCTCAACACTTTCCATACAAACCAAGTGGCAGACCATTTGAGTCGTCCGGGGGCTTTTCAAAGCCGCAGAGAGGATGCCAATGGAGTGATAAAACCATCCATTGCTGAAAACGGTTCGAGTATGCCAATGGAGGTGGAGAAGTGAAATCCACCCCATATCGATCAGACGAGGACCTGGCAAACTCGGGCCATCAGACTGACCAGATTAACTAATGCCAATATTTTTAGATAGTTAGCGATAAATAACTGTCGATTATCAGTTTGATAAAACCACGCGCCAGTTGATGTCAGAACAGTCGAGGAAAAACATGGTGCTAAGCATCAGTATCACAGACCGTCAGTTGATTGTGGTTACTGGCCAGGTGATAAAAATCAGCAAGTTTTTGCGGTGTCGGATCTGAAAGAGGGTCACATCCGGCACCTCTGAGCCAAGCAGTCGACTAAGTCTTGCTGGTCAGCCTCAACATCATCACCCGTTCCAGCGCCAGTCCATCAGACCGGTAACCAGGAACAAGCCCAAAGCGCGGCCGAAGTCCTGACAAAATTCATAGGGTTTCTCAGCTCCGGGTCTGGTCACATTGAAATCCTCTTGAGTGGCCATTTCCCCAGTCTGCGGATTGATCCAACCCTCACCACAGGCGTTTTCATTCACCACGAAGCCACCAGTTACCAGCAGATCCATCAGTTGACCTCCCCTGTCACTCTGATTGATCTGCATATCCCCAGTCTCATTCTGACTCAATCCGGTAACCTGTATCACCTTGTCACCTTTGGTGATGGTCAGCTCGTTGGCAACATACATATCTTCATTGCCTTTCCATTTTTCGGTATCGATGGTGATCTTGGTACCGTCTTCCAGCTGGAATGTGGTCTTACCCCAGAAATCCACATCGGTTTTGCCATCCCGGTTCCAATCCACATGGGGATCACCCCAGATGTTGGTCTCTTCACCATTCTCCTTGTTGCGAACGATCACTTGTGACTTGTTTTCATTCAGCTCGAGTTCGTACTGATCACCGAGATCGATGGTTGCCCGTCCATTCTCTTGCTGACATACCGTCCACTCCTGCTCCTCGGGACAGGCTGGTTCCGGTGGGCACTGGGGTGGACAGCCTGGGAGGTCCAACTGCGGGTCGGGCCTGACGCACCCACCCGCCATGATGGAGTTGATAGCCTGCCCTTGAGGCTGAAACATGCAGCGTATTTTGAATAGAGCGGGTAAACAGAACTGCTGATTGGCGGCTTTGCTCAACAGGGAACAGAGCCCGGTCGCATTCATTGCGTTGGTTGGCGAGAAAAATGTCATTGGAACACTCCTTATTACGTACCAGGCGACAACTGCTGTTCAATAAATCACTTTCAAAACAGGGCAACAAGCTAGGAATTACCCTATCAGTGTTAACCCCAGTGAACATCGAAAGGAAAAGCCATGACAACTGCATCCCCTCTCTTGTTGGACAGCTTATAAACTTATAAAAAAGTTATAAAAAAGTGACACGCATTTTTGAATACTCAGCCATCCTCCAGGAGAAGAGCGATAAATTGTTTCGATTGACCACATCCAACCAGATCAATCCGCCGTACCCTATACCAGGAGGATATAATAACTATGATGACGACACTCGCAGAAAGCTGGTTTTTTGGTTTTATTGAAATTCTAACGGTAATTTTCATTTTTCTGATTGGCATAGCGGTGTTGTCCGTTGCAGTGATCTATGTGATCGATGTGACACAAACCCGCCAGACGATTCGGCGAAACTATCCGGTAATCGGACGATTCCGTTACTTCTTCGAACATCTCGGAGAATTTTTCCGTCAATATTTTTTCGCCATGGACAGGGAGGAACTCCCCTTCAACCGGGCAGAGCGATCCTGGGTCTACCGGGCAGCCAAGGATGTCAACAACACCATCGGTTTCGGTTCTACACGGGATCTGCGCCACTCCGGCTCCATACTGTTTGTTAACTGTCCCTACCCAACCCTTGGTGAGGATGCGGTACCAACCCAAAAGGTCGTCATCGGACCAAACTGCAATACACCCTATGAAACCGACTCTTTAATCAATATTTCCGGAATGAGCTACGGTGCACTCTCCGTGCCTGCCGTCAAAGCCCTCTCCTTGGGTGCCAAGGCGGCAGGCTGTTGGATGAATACAGGAGAAGGCGGTCTCTCCCCCTACCATCTGCAAGGGGGCGCCGATCTGGTATTTCAAATCGGTACGGCAAAATTCGGTGTCAGGGATGAACGGGGTGATTTGTCAGATGAGAAACTGCGCCAAGTCGCAGCCCACCAGGCAGTACGGATGTTTGAAATCAAACTCAGCCAAGGTGCAAAACCGGGTAAGGGAGGCATTCTTCCAGCCGCTAAAGTCACTCCTGAGATCGCTGAAATCCGTGGCATCAAGGCAGGCGCAGATGCGATCAGCCCTAACCGTCATCCGGATATCAACAATCCGGATGATCTATTGGACATGATCCAGCGCATACGACGTGTTACTGGAAAACCGGTTGGCTTCAAGACGGTGGTTGGCGCTTACGGCTGGTTGGAAATCCTATGTGAGCGAATCATCCAACGGGGTGATGACTGTGCCCCCGACTTCATCACCATTGACGGTGCGGACGGCGGTACAGGCGCTGCACCGATGGCGCTGATGGACTATGTGGGTTTGACCCTGCACGAAAGCCTGCCCATGGTAGTCGATATGCTCTGTGAGTATGGTCTCAGAAGCCGGATCAAGGTGATCTGTTCAGGAAAACTGATCACCCCCGCCGGGGTTGCCTGGGCGCTGGCGATCGGTGCTGACTTTGTGGTTTCAGCACGGGGATTCATGTTCGCTTTGGGTTGTATACAGGCTCTGCAGTGTAATAAAAACACCTGCCCCACCGGCATCACCACCCATAACAAGAAACTGCAACGTGGCCTGGTCTCTACCGAGAAGGCAGAGCGGGTTGCCAATTATGTGAAAAACATGAGCTATGAAGTTGGTCTGTTGGCCCACTCCTGTGGAGTTAAGGAACCACGTGAACTGAAAAGGTTTCATGCCCGTATGGTGGTCGAGAATGGAAAATCCCTGCCATTGAATGAACTCTATCCACCGGTTGAAAAACCAACCGCTGATGTGTTGTTATCGACGGATCAGACACCACAATGAGATTTAGCGCTCATTAGGGTCCGATTGGATTGATAGGGGTTGCTGTCAATGCGTAAAGGATCTACGCATTGATAAACCTCGTCACTCAGTTGTGTGAAGATGAGAGCTTTCGGTCTCGACTCTGTTTTGCCGGTGACTTTCGATTCAAGGATGTAAACTTGCTTTTCAGTTGATCGCGAAGCTGTTGCCACTTTCCGGAAATGCCCTCACTGCTCGGAGGATCTTCGCGTTTGACTGCTCTGCTGACGGGGCCATTCGCCTGCTTGACCCACATGTCGAATGATTCGAGTATCTCTTTATCCCAGGAGTGCGGCGGCTTCACCACCCGACTCTCACGGTAGACCTTTTCCAAAGAGAGTTTTTGTGGCATTCCGGCTTCATGCAGACTGCTCTTCAGCGTCTCCTCAGCGGCATCAATACAGCTTTCAACCGCCTTTCTTTTAACACTGAATGTCCTGGCAATCGCCGCTTCACTGATGCCAATTTCGTGTTTGAAAAGGAAGTAGCGTTTCTGATCATCGCCCAACTGTTTCATATGCTCGATCAGAGCCAGACTCCAGTTTTCATCCTGCTCGATGTCTTTCGGCAAGTAGTTGGTCTGCTCTTGGGTACGCTGGGCTGACATCAGTGAGCCTACAGATGTACCAAGATATTGAAAGAAAGAGAGTTTCAACTCTTTGGGAGTCTTGCTGCTGTCTCCCGCCACAACCAGATGCCGCCAGGTTGAATAGTAGGCTGCTTTACCAAATTCACTGGTGCCGTATTGGCGAACGATAAAGCGGTAGACACGCCCCCGATATCGCTCGTAAAAAGAGGAGAATCCCTCTTTGTCATGTTTTAAGATCTTTTTTAGTACCGCTTCTGTATCAAATCGTCTCGATTTCACTTTAGCAGAGGCTCCATGTCTACCCACCATAGGAAGGTAGGAGATAACGTTCCGCAAAATCCTTTTCCAAATAAGCACTTAGTATTCCTTCATGAGCACTTAATAACGGCAAACACCATTGGTCAGTATAAAGCAATTATTACATTTTGTCTGGCAAGGGGCATTTGGAAAATAGATTTTTTTTATTACCTGCCTCACAATTTTAACAAACATATTAACAACCGAAAGCTTAAAGGTTAGGCTTTCAGGAATGTCTGTATCGGTAATCATCCCCACCTATAATCGCGCCTCCACCCTCCCCCGGGCGTTGGATTCCGTATTCGCCCAAACCCAGCCTCCTCTGGAAGTGATCGTCATTGATGATGGCTCTGAGGATGAGACCAAAACAGTGGTTGAGCGGGACTATCCGGATGTGATCTATCTGTCGCAGACCAATTCAGGCGTAAGCCATGCACGCAATACCGGCATCAGGCACGCCAAAGGTGAATGGCTGGCGCTGCTCGACTCTGATGATTCATGGCTTCCGGAAAAACTGCAATTGCAGATGGCGAGTTTGAACGACTCACCTCAACTTCGTATCAGTCACACGGATGAAATCTGGATCAGAAACGGAGTCCGGGTTAATCCAATGGACAAACACACTAAACAGGGCGGGCACATCTTTAGAAACTGTCTCCCGTTATGCGTGATCTCCCCGTCGGCTGCGCTCATACACCATTCAGTTTTCCAGGAGTACGGTCTCTTTGACACCAATTTACCCGCCTGTGAGGATTATGACCTCTGGCTTCGAATCTGCGCACAAGAAGCGGTGGATTTCGTAGAAAAGCCACTGGTTGTCAAATATGGAGGACACCAGGATCAGCTTTCGCGCAAACACTGGGGAATGGACCGTTTTCGAGTCTACGCCTTACAGAAGCTGCTCGATAACCAGCAGTTGAATCATGCTGACCGGTGCGCTGCCATCGAAATACTCTGTAAGAAATGCTTGATCCTCAGCCAGGGCGCCGGGAAGCGTGGCCATCAGGAGCGCGCTGACCATTTCATGTCGATCCATGCCCGATATCAACAGGAGTTGCCAGCTTGCAACACAAGCGACAACTAAATCTGCTCACTGCCCTGCCTGCAGAAGCCAAACCACTGATCAAATGTTTTGCTTTGCAACGGCATCAGCCGGTTGGCGCCATCCCGCTCTACACGACACAAGGCATCCATCTGGCTGTTTCAGGTCCCGGTTTGAAATCGATAAAGCCAGCGATCAGCTATCTGCAAGCGATGACCCCCAAGGGAAGCCAACCGGTCTGGATCAATCTTGGGATTTGCGGTCACGGCTCCCTGGCCACCGGAGAACTGCTGCTTGCCGATCAGGTTACAACACCAGACGGTTTGCATTGGAAACTCGAGAGCCCGGCGGGTTCAATTACAAACCACGGACAATTGAATTGTGTTGCCTCGCCTCAGGCTGTCTACCAACCACAAATGGCCTATGATATGGAGTCTTCAGGATTCCTCGCATCCCTGAGGCCAACAACGCCTCTGGATCGTGTGCATATTCTCAAGGTTGTCTCCGACAATCCCGAAAATGGAATTGAAACGATTAATGCCAAACGGGTAAACAAATTGATAACAGATCAAATCTCCCAGATCAGGGAGTTTATCGAAAGGGTCGCTGAAGATGGGTAATCAAGCCAGCCGCAAGCTGCTGATAAGCGGTGCCACGCACGGCATTGGCAAGGCCATCTCCCGCTTCCTGCTTGAGCAGGGTAATGAGGTAGTCGGTATTGGCCGGGACTTCAGCGCATGGACAGATCCACCCGACCGGCTTCACAAGGTAACATTCGATCTGTCCGATCTTGAGCGCTTGCCTGGCTGTCTGAATGAGGTCATTCGTAGCCACCCGGACCTTGACGGCGTTGTTCTGAATGCAGGCTATGGCCAATTCGGTTCACTTGAGGAGTTCTCGTTTCAGCAGATCCGTCAGATGATCGATGTCAATCTGACACAGCACATCTATATTGCCAGAGCGATGGTACCCCAGCTGAAAAAGCTGGGCCGAGGTGACATCATCATCATCGGATCGGAATCGGCCCTGAGTGGTGGCAAACGCGGCAGCCTCTACAGCGCCTGCAAATTTGCCCTGCGGGGATTTGCCCAGTCCCTGCGGGCTGAATGCAGCACCAGCGGAGCCCGGGTCTGCCTGATCAATCCGGGTATGGTCGACAGTGATTTTTTCAACGAATTGGATTTCAGGCCGGGTGATGCCCCGGAAAATTACCTGCGGGTCGAGGACATTGCAGAGGTGGTCCATTGGGTTCTGAGTGCCCATCCAGGCACTGTGTTCGATGAGATCAATCTCAATCCGCTGAAGAGAGTCATCCAGTCCAACCCCTCATGAAATATGAATTCCAGCCCATCGGCATCATCCAATCCTGCTTCAAGGAGAAGTTCGGTATTCCACGTCAGTCGGGGTTGATCCCTGAGGCCGAGGCGATATTGACTATCCTCCCACCCTACAATCGGGCGGAAGCGTTTCGTGATATCGAGGGCTATTCACACTTGTGGCTCAGTTTTGTGTTTCACGCAGCGATCAGGGATCAGTGGAAACCAACTGTACGCCCACCCCGGCTTGGCGGAAACCAGCGTGTCGGGGTGTTTGCCACACGCAGCCCGTTTCGGCCCAATCCCATCGGGCTCTCTGTGGTGAAGCTGATCGATCTGGATATCTCGGCACAACAGATCAAACTGAAGCTGGGTGGCGTGGACCTGTTGGATGGCACACCTGTACTGGACATTAAGCCCTATGTACCCTATTCCGACGCCATCCCGGATGCTGAGGCCGGTTTTGCACCGACACCTCCAGGCAGAGAGATTCAACTCAGTTTCAGCCGGCAAGCTGAGTCTGAGTTACAAAAGCACTCTGCTGAGCAGGTTATCCAGCTGAAACGGCTGATTTATCAGATATTGTCCAACAATCCCCGTCCATCCTATCTGGAGCAGGAAAAACGTAACCGATTCGGCATGCGGCTTTACGATTTCAACATCATTTGGGAGGTTGAAGACGACCGATATCTGATCACTGAATTGTCTCCGCTCAGCGATCAACCGTTTGCTTGAATCAATCTGCGGTGAGAGAGATCGCCACTCTGTGGCCACGGAGTTGTTAAAATCTCTAAAAAAGCGGCCTATCTAGGATATCCCCCCTTTCGGCGAACACGACAAAACGTTATGATTCTCAATTAGAGACAAACAGTTAGACTTAAAATCGAAGGTAGCACTTCGGATAACTTAAGTTTCCTGAGAGGATGGCCACACCGCCGCTTGTCGGTTTTGCGCCAAAAATTCATTCGTCATCAACCCTGGGCTAAAGACTCGACCCCTATGAGTAGTGATATTTCCAGTAAAACAGCCGCCAGCACAAGCCTGATCGAATCTTTTCTCAATCAGGTACCCGGCAGGATCTCTGCCATCCTGGAAAACTGGCATCAACTGGTACAAAGCGACTGGAAAGGGGACCTGATTGATACCCTGATCGAACGAATCTCCACCCTTGCGGAATCGGGCACCAAGTTTGGCGTTCCGCAAATCACCCAGAGCGGCAACTCGCTGATCGGCCATCTGAGTGACTACCATAATACCGGCCTGAAGCCTCAACACGATGACGTGGTGGCCCTGGATGGGTTGATTCATGCGTTTAAAGACGCCTCGATACAAGCCTGCAATCAACAGGCCGAAGCTCTGGCAAGTAAACAGCATGAGGCTCCAGCGGAGGATGGCCAGCGACTCAACGGAGAGCATAAAGTCTATCTGCTGGGCATAGAAGAATCACTTGCTGCAGGTTTGATAAGAAACTTTCAAGCCAAGAACCTGGAAGCTGTACTGATTGATACACCTGCCGAGATCATCCGTCACTATGATCTCGATCCCAACGAGGCCGATTTTCTGATCAGCCATATTGAGATGCTTGACGAGCTGTTTCCCGAATCGAAATCGGGCGGGTTATGGAACAAGAGCAATGGCCTGCCCGGTCTTCCCGTAGCCTTTATCGCCGATTCACCGGACCTGAAGACTAGGCTGGCTGCCATGCGGATCGATGCCTGCGGATACTGGTCCAAACCGGTTGACCCCTATCTGGTGGCAAAACGGATCGAAGAGCTCTCCACCGCCGGTACCCATAAGAACTATCGGATTTTGATCGTTGAAGACGATCCTGCCCAGGCAGATTTTGCCGATGCAATACTCAGCAAAGCCAATTTTGATTGCCAAAGTGTCACCGACCCCCTGAAGGTGCTGGACGCACTGAACGATTTCAAACCGGATCTGATTCTGATGGATCTCTACATGCCCGAAGCCAGTGGATCAGAACTGACGGCGGTGATCAGGGAACAGAATGAATATGTCGACATACCGATTGTATTCCTCTCCGGTGAACAGGATCTGGATAAACAGCTGGCGGCATTGAGCTTTGGCGGCGAAGACTTCCTCTCCAAACCGATTGCGCCGAAACATCTGATCAGCACGGTAACCAACAGGATACGGCGCGCCAGCCAGCTCAGTCACCGTTTGCCAGGCCACTTCCGCAGTGAGAAAGAGATCGGTCTGCACAGCAGAAACTATCTTTTGGAGCGTCTGGATGCGCTCCTGCTGGCGGATTCAGCCCTCAACGAAGTGACCGGGGTATTTTTTCTGAAGATCGACAAACCGGAAGATCTGGTTGCCTCGGTCGGCATAGGTGGACTGGATGTGGTACTTGCGGAAGTCGCCAAGCACCTGAAAAGCCAACTGACATCACAGGATATTCTGACCCGGTTTGGTAACAGCAGCCTGAGCCTGCTTGCCATGCGCAGCGATCAGGCAGCACTGACAGCACTTGGTGAAAATCTGTGCAAATACCTCAGTCAGCAGATCATCGAAGTTGAAAACTCCACCCTCGGTGTCACCCTCAGCATCGGTATCTACCCGGTGGAGCCGGGCAATCAGGATTCCCGCGCGATCATTGCACATGCACAGATCGCCAGCCGTCAGGCGACTGAAGCGGGCGGCAATCAGATACAAGTCTTTGTTCCTGAGAAAAAGAGCGCGAGTGAAGAGGACAAAGCCCACGATATGGAGGCATTGATCCTGAAAGCTCTGGATGAGGACTATTTCGAAGTCTTCTTCCAACCTGTGGTGGCCCTGCAGGGATCCTCCCTCGCCCACTACCAGACTCTGCTGAGGCTGCAGGAACCTGACGGAAACCTGCATGCTGCAGCCGATTTCATACCCGCCGCGGAAGAAGCCGGTCTGATCAGTAAAGTGGACCAGTGGACAACCCGACGCGCCGTTGCCGTGATCAATGAACACCGCAAACACGGTACGCCACTGCATCTGTTCGTCTCCCAATCAGCCGATCTGCTGGACAACATGGAGCGACTGACCTGGTTGAAAGACAAGCGGCGCAGTGGGCAATTGGCCCAAAACACGATGACCTTCGAATTCAATATTCATGAAGTAGCCAAATCGATGAAATCGGCAAAGATCTGCTTCGAAGTGTTGAACAAAATGGGCATCTCCACCCTTCTGACCCGGGTCTCAGTAAACCCGGAAACCGAGCGGGTACTGCAACATTTGCCGATCAGTTATATCAAACTGGATAGAAGTCTCCTGCTCGATGCCGGGGATGAGGTGAAACAGCTGGTTGAAATGGTTCATGAGCGCAACATCAAAGTCATTGCTCCCCAGGTTGAGGATCCACGCAGTATCGCTCTGTTATGGAGCAGCGGCGCCGACTATGTACAGGGCAACTTTGTGCAGAGACCGGAGAGCAACCTCATCTACGATTTCAATGAATCAGTGCTCTGAGGCTGGTCACACGGCTGACCTCTGATCCCCCACCAGGAGTCAATTGACAGCAACCCGACGGTCACGGGTCAAGCTCACTCATTTTTGACGACTGGCTGGAAGCTTGACTTGTATCGCATTCAAAAAGAGAGGATTTCAGCCATTGAATCCGGGATTTTGGCTCGTAAAATGCATGTTTTTTCACGAATTCAGGCCATAAGCTTGACTGATTAATGTGCACCGGAGGTGAATTATCATGCAAACAATCCCACTCAAACTCATGATCTCTACCCTTCTGGTACTCTTTTCACAGAATCTGCTGGCTGAAATCGAAAACCATCCCAGCCCGATAGACCCTCTATTAACAAGCTCGACCAGGGCACCCGAACAGCCCGCATCAAGCCAAACTGCCGAGAGCAGTGAGCCACGATTCTATCCACGCCCGATGGGACCAGCCTTTGAATCCGGTGATGAGAGGCTGAATTGCCGCCAGCTGGATCAGCAGCTTGCCAGCCTTGAAAGCGATACTTACAGCGCCAAACCAGGGTTCTATGAAGATCCGTATGCCGGAGCTTCGATATTTGTCGGTGCCGTTTGGGCGCCGGGTGCACTGGCCTATCTGGGTTATTCAGGTGCTGCAGAATATTACGAACAGGATCGGGTCAGTGAAGCACAGAACCGGATTGAGGCGCTACGACGAATGAAGGCCAGACTTCGCTGTTATGAGTATTGATGCCGATCAGATAGCCTCACCGCCTGCCATAAGGGAAAAGAGTTACCGCTGGAGCGAGCTGACCCAGATGGTGTTTCAGCACCGTCGGGAGCTGGTTGCCGCCAACCTGATTGCGATCCTGGGAGCTGTCGCTGCCGTTCCGGTTCCATTGCTGATTCCACTCTTGGTTGATGAAGTTCTGCTCAATCAGCCCGGAACAGCTGTGGGCATCATGAACAGTCTGTTTCCGGAGCACTGGCATGGCCCGGTGCTCTATATTATGGCGGTCCTGGTCTTAACCCTGATTCTGCGTATTTTTGCCCTCATCTTCGGCGTCTGGCAGACCTGGCAGTTTACCCGGATCGCCAAGGATGTGATTTTCCATATCCGCCGGGATCTGCTGCATCGGCTGGAACGGATCTCCATGTCCTCCTATGAAACCATGGGCAGCGGTACGGTCGCTTCTCACCTGGTCACTGACCTGGAAGCGGTCGACACTTTTGTCAGTGTCACTACCAGTAAATTCCTGGTCGCGGCATTGAGCATCATCGGTACAGCCGTGGTGCTGTTATGGATTAACTGGCCACTGGCCCTGTTCATTCTGTTTCTCAATCCCCTGGTGATCTACTTCACCACGATATTCGGACGCAAAGTCAAACATCTCAAAAAAAGGGAGAACTCTGCTTTTCAGGCTTTTCAGGAATCCCTGGAAGAGACTCTGGATGCCATTCAGCAGATCAGAGCGAGTAATCGGGAGCGGCACTACATACACCGCATTATCGACAAGGCCGATAATATCCGTAAGCACTCAGCCGCATTCACCTGGAAAAGCGATGCGGCAAACCGACTCTCATTCATGGTATTCCTGTTCGGTTTCGACATCTTTCGCGGCGTCAGTATGTTCATGGTGCTCTGGTCAGATCTCACCATTGGCGAAATGCTGGGTGTCTACGCCTACCTCTGGTTTATGATGGGGCCGGTCCAGGAGGTACTGAATATCCAGTATGCCTATAACGGAGCCCAGGCCGCACTGGGCCGTATCAATGCGATGATGCAGGTCGACCTGGAACCGGCCTACCCACATAACCAAAACCCGTTCAGTGGTAAAAAAACGGTCAGCCTTCGGCTGCAGGATCTGAAATTTGCCTATGGAGACGGCCCTCTAGTCCTCAACGGGATTGAGCTGAACATCGCTGCCGGGGAAAAAGTAGCCTTCGTCGGTGCCAGTGGTGGCGGCAAGACCACCCTGGTACAGATCCTTCTGGGTCTCTACCCGGTCAAGTCCGGTCACGTCTATTTTGATGATGTACCCGTTGAAGAGATCGGCATGGACATCGTGCGCGACCACGTGGCCACTGTCCTGCAACACCCGGCACTGCTCAATGACAGTGTCAGAATCAATCTCACCCTGGGACGGGATATTGACGATGAAAAACTCTGGCAGGCGCTGGAGATTGCACAACTGAAAAATACCGTCATGGAGATGGATCAGGGGCTGGAAACCCTGATTGGTCGTTTCGGCGTCAGACTGTCCGGTGGTCAACGGCAACGTCTGGCCATCGCCCGAATGGTCCTCACCGATCCCAGCGTGGTGATACTCGATGAAGCCACATCCGCACTCGACACCACCACAGAAGGTAACCTTCACACGGCGCTGCAGGCATTTCTCGACGGGCGTACCACCATTATCATAGCGCACCGGTTAAGCGCCGTGAAACAGGCGGACCGGGTGCTGGTGTTTGAAGATGGCCTGGTGGTCGAAGAGGGACGGCATGATGAGCTGATTGAGAACAATGGCCTCTACAGTACCCTATACGGTCGCCAGGAACAGGGATCGAAGAGTTACTGACCAGACCGGCTTCAGTGTTGTTATCATAAACAGAATCAGACCATCAGTTGAGGAGATTCTTGATGTTTACCGGCATCGTTCAGGGCACCGCCGAAATTGTCGCCATTGAACAGAAACATAACTTCCGCACTCACCGGGCACGCTTCCCATCAGAGGCACTGAGCGGATTAACCCCGGGAGCATCCATTGCCCACAACGGGTGCTGCCTGACCGTAACCCGGATCGACGGTGAAATGGTCGATTTCGATCTGATGCAGAAGACCCTGAACATTACCAATCTTGGTGAACTTGAGATAGGCGATAAGGTCAACTTTGAGCGTGCTGCAAAATATGGCGATGAGATAGGTGGACATGCCATGTCCGGGCACATCCTTTGTACCGCCCAGGTGGTTGATGTGAGGATCTCCGAAAACAATCATCAAATCAGATTCTCCCTGCCGCACGCCTGGACAAAGTACATCTTCACCAAAGGCTACATAGGCATCGATGGCATCAGTCTGACAATCGGTGATGTACAGGCCAATGAGTTTGAAGTCAACCTGATCCCGGAGACCTTGCAGCGCACCAATATCGGCAGTCGTCAAACCGGTGACCGGGTGAACATTGAGATTGATCCGCAAACCCAGGCGATCGTCGATACGGTGACCAACCTGCTGCCAGAGCTGTATCAGCGAATGACGCAGAATCAGGCGGATAATTGATCTAAAGCTGTCATCAAGAATGTCGAACGAGCTTGAAAAAGGCACCCTGTGGAAAAAGGTTGTCGACACGACACAACGGGCCATTGACAACAAAAGCCTGCTTACCATCGAAACCCTCTCCTACAACATCCGGCAGCAGGGTTTGAATTTTACGGTTCGGGTCGCTGAAAACATCAAGCGCAAGCGAGAACATAAGCGAGTAGAACCTGATTTCAATCCATTTCTACCGCCGGAAGCCGCGTTGACGGTTTGTGACATCTCCCCATCCCACATCGCAGTACTGAATAAATTCAATGTGGTAGAACACCACCTGCTGATTGTCACGCGACAATTCGAATCACAGCAGAGTCTGCTGACCATGGCGGATTTTTCTGCTCTTTGCCACTGCCTGCCTGAGTATCCCAGTCTCGGTTTCTACAACGCCGGGGAAGATGCCGGCGCCAGCCAGAAACACAAACATCTGCAAATGGTGCCCTTACCACTCTACGGGGAAACAGAGCCCTTCCCATTCTCAACGGTTTTTGCAAAACAGAGTGAAACCGACACCATCTCACAACTCACCCAACTGCCATTCAAACACACCTTTTGCTGCCTGCCGGAGGGTCTGTTCGAAAACCCGAACCTGGCGTCAAATCACTGTCATCATCTCTACCACAAGATGCTGAAACAGCTTGAGATCGCCAGATTGACCGGTTCAAAGGAGCAGCACCACTCTACCCCCTACAATCTACTGATAACGAGACAGTGGATGCTGCTGGTACCACGCACCACTGAGTGCTGGCAGAAGATTTCTGTCAATGCCATGGCTTATGTCGGTTCACTGTTTGTGATGAATCAGGAGGGATTAAAGAGGCTGGAAGAGATCGGGCCTGTTAACCTGCTGCAGGCGGTATCTCAATGAACAACCGTAACCCTGTGGTAAAATGAAAAGCACAAGCTTCAAATTACCTGAGGCTTGATAAGTTATCACAAAGAGAGTGGTTGAAGTGTAATTGTCCTGCCCTGTTGTTCGCGCTCACTTTCCGGCAAACTATCCATGCTTGGCCACAAGCCACTCTCTAAAGCCTGACAATAACCATTATCCAGACCAGCCCACTTCATCACCTGCCGGGTCTGTCGGTAATCATATTTCAAGCGATGCCATTGACACTCAACAGAGTTCTCATTGGGTATGAGCAGCAGATACCAACCATCCCGGGTTCCATCATTGGCCGGCATACCGATCACACCACTATTCAGCCAATGTCTGTTTTTCAGTTTTTCAGCAAACGGGATTCCGGCATGGCCAGCAATCAACACATCGGTGCCTGCCAAGGATAACTCATGCTGCTTTATATCCGTTGGAGATGAAGCAAAAACAAATCGGTTGATTGCGCTGACAGCACCATGTACAAGATGGAAACTGTGGCCATTCATTGTAAACTGGATTGCCCTGGGCAGCGTCCCCATCCAGGTTTTATCCGTTTCGTTAAGATGTTCACTGCAGTAGGGATACCAGGACTCCGCCAGCAAAGAGCAGCGACTGCCCGATTCGAAACCGCAGCCACAATCCTCACGTCCTGTTGCAAGTGACTCCTCACAATTACCCATAACGACAGGAATTCCCCACTCTCTGATCAGTTTCACGGTCTCTGCCGGTTGGCCACAATAGGCAACACAATCGCCATTGCAAATCACCTGTGTTGGTGGCAGCTTCAGCTCAGTGGCAACCTGTAACAGAGCCTGTGTCGCCTGCAGGTTTCCATAAGGACCACCAAAGATCATTACAGCACGCTGCAGACAACCCAGATTGAGTACGGTGTTATCAGTCAATCTTTTTACTCCTATGGCATAGGTTTATAACCCTAATCAACCTGAAGTGACCAACCGTTCAGTAGTCACTGACATTTGCTGGCATGGCCCTATAGCTATTACTCTGCCGGCGCCCAAGCCAAAACATCAAACACCCCAGGGTTAACACACTCAAGGAGATATAGAGCAGTTTGGTGTATTTATGACTCTCTCCCAGCCACATGGTGTAACCGGTGGACTCCATGAAATAGAGCACAGCTCCAGAGATTGAAAGTGTAAAACTTGCTAAATAACTCCAAGCGGGGATTCGTTCCCAACTTCGCCATAGAGAAAAGAAGATCACCGGCGCCAGATAGAGGGAGGCTGTACCGCTTACCGCCACGGCACTGAACAGATCCTTGTTACCGACGAAGACCATCAACAAACCCAGCAACATAAACAGCGCCATCACCATACGCCCATTTCTCATCGTGGGTGAAAGGAATTTCATATCCACAACCACCAGTTTTGCTGAGCTCGAAAGTGTACTGTCCAGTGTGGACATGGCCGAAATCACTAATGCAGCATTGAACAGCAGCATCGGAACATCCCCCAGCAGGCGCATCAGAACAACGTTCATGGCCTCACCCGTTGCCGCCTGCGAACCGGCTAATATTCCCAAGCCACCAAATAAGAGTATACAGGTCGTACTGATCCAGGCGGCATGATAAAAACTGCGGCGCGTTGTCTGTCGATCGGCGAGAAAGCCCCGATCCATCATCACCGGATCATGCATTGGATAGCTCCAGATCTGCAACAGTGCCACCAGCATCAGGATCGGTCCCGGTTGATCGATCTCAAAAGGTTTGAACAGTAGATTGTCGAGGCTTACATGTCCGCCGCTGAAGGCCACTACCAACAACATAAGCAAGACAACCAAAAAGATAACCATTTGGAACAGATCGGATCTCAATGACGCATGCAATCCCCCCAGCATGGAATAGACCAGGGTAACCAGAGCCAGACCCACAACCGCCAAGGCGTAGGAGCCACTGCCGGCTGCTCCAAACAGAATGCCGATGACCAGCAAATTGGCAAATACCTCACTGGTCAAACGCACCCCGATTACCAGGTTGTAGCAAGCGGTTCCCCACTCGCCAAACCGATCAAATAGAAAGGCCTGAATGCTATCGTAACCTTTGCGAAAGCGCAGATCATCGATAATCATGCCTCCGGTAATGAATGAGAGATAGTAGAGCCCGTAGGCCAGCGTACCCCACAAACCGTAGTAGAAACCGAGTATCGCCGCATTCATCAGTGAGCGGGCGAAAATCCAGGTCGTCACCTGGGAAAAGATCAACATCACCAGACCAGGCGTCTCTCCCGCAGGTGAAAGTCCTTTGTAAAAGGCTCCCTCCCCGCTCGCCTTGGGTGCCAACAATATCGATACCAGTGCAATTGAAACTGCCAGGACAGGCAAAACCAAATCCATTCCAATACCTCATTATTGTTTAAAATAAGTACAGAGGATAAACAGTGTGCGACGCACTCTATTTAGTACGATGATCGGTGCAGATTGGATTCACATAGTGACTACGCAGAATAGTATTTATCCATAAACCCGGCATCCGCCTGGCCGTTTGTCCCGACACGCGATCACTGAGATATTCCACTCAAATTCTCATGGAAATAGACCAAGATACCGGTGCAATAACAGGCCCACTGGATGTTGAATTGTTTGAATGGAAAATTATTTGTCGGGATTTTGCAGTAACAAACCCGATTCGATCTCAGTAGCTTGATCTTCAAGCGTATCTGGCATCACTCCCATCGGACCCACAATCCTTGCCGACAAGCCGGGAAAGGCACTTATCATGGAAACAACAATTGCCGCTCCATAGGGTATGGCCTGTAGCAACAACACGATCGACCAAATCTGTGCATCAGGGGAATCCGCACCATACTGCCAATTGACCGCGGTCGCTGCCAGCAACAAGGCAAGAAAGAACAGTGCCTCTTCACGGGCATCCTGCAACGCCTTTAAAAGCCCCGAGTTATTGGCCTGTTTGGGGGTTCTGAAAAAGGGCAAACCACTGGTCCAGATACCCTGGACGATTGCTAAAGCTATCGTATGGGAGAGTGCCAAACCCGCCAGTGCAGCCGCAATACTTTGACGTACTGTTGCTTCAACTCGGCGTCGATAGAGAAAAAACATCTTCAAGATCTTAAACACGAACAGACTCATCGGCAGTACGGCAAACAGCGGCAATGGTGCCGTAAAATCCACCGGCCAGATCAGCATACAGGCGGACCAGGTGATCGCGGCGATATTGAAAAACAGATTGAATCCGTCTGCGAACCAGGGTAGCCATCCGGCTATGAAGTGGTAGCGTTGACCAGGGGTCAATTGACTGGTTCTGGTTGCAAACAGCATTCCCAGATGGTGCTTGAGAATCTGAACCGCGCCATAGGCCCAACGGAAACGCTGCTTCTTGAAATCGAGAAAGGTATCCGGCATCAAGCCTCGACCATAACTCTTAGGGATATAGACCGCCTCATGTCCCTGCTCGAATACCCTTAATCCGAGATCGGCATCCTCAGTGATGCACCACTCTCCCCAACCGCCAATCTCTTCCAGCACACTGCGTCTGACCATGGTCATGGTGCCATGTTGTATGATCGCATTTCGCTCGTTACGTGTGACCATGCCGATGTGGAAAAAACCACGGTACTCAGCCAGGCACATCGCCTTGAAACAGCTTTCACCACCATCCCGATAGTCTTGCGGGGACTGGACTATGGCTGTCTCCTGGCGTTGAAAAAGAGGCACGAGATCACGTAACCAACTCGCCTCAACCTGATAGTCACTGTCGATTACAGCAATCACCTGGGCATTCGGATGGCTCTTCTTTAAGGTAAGATTCAATGCCCCGGCTTTGAATCCAGCCAATGGTGATCGATGGAAAAAACGAAACCGCTGGCCCAGTTTTTCACAGTGCGCTTCAACCGGTTTCCAGACCTGCGGATCTTTGGTGTTGTTATCGATAACCAGGACTTCATAGTTGGGGTAATCCAACTTCGCCAGAGCGTCCAGGGTTTCGATCATCATATCCGGCGGTTCATTGTAGGCCGGAACATGAATCGAAACCATTGGCAGATCATCATCTTTCAACAGCTTACGCTTCGGCTGCCGGCGCCATTGCCTCAACCACAAAGATTCTGCCCATTCATGCGCTTCGGCAAACAGCACGACCAGAACACCCAGCATGCCAATAAAAAGCACGATACCTACCAGTACGGTATTCAGCGTCATATATTGCCGGGTATAGTCGTAGAACATCCATACCGCACCAGTCGCTGCACCATAGGCAACCAGTGCCAGAAAACCCCGGCCACTGGAGCGTAAACCCTCGCTGTCGCGAAACAGGAACAGCAGAGCAATGACACCGAAGAGTATCGAGATTGCCGCCAACTCACGCCAATGAGGCACATCGACAACCGGTTCGGAAAAAGTGAATTTGGCATTTCGATCGATGTCGTAGACACCCCAGTAGGTACCAACCCCACTCTCCTGCCGCTCTTTCCAGGGTTGATCAAACGCCTCCATCACGTAGTAGATAAAACTCCGCTCTTCCGCCACCTGCAAAAAGCGCCTTAGAAAACTGGCCTGGTTCGCTTGCGATGGTGTGGCCTCACGCCTTGGTCTGCCGTTGCTGGGCCAACCCACTTCGGCGATCACAATCGGCTTGTCCGGAAAGGTCTGTTGCAGCTTTTCAAAAGCACTTACTGTGAAATCGACGGCTGCATCCACAGACTGCCCCTCCCAGTAAGGCAGAATATGGGCAGCAATATAGTCCACATGTTCGGCCAGCTGTGGATGCTCCAACCAGATATGCCAGGGCTCAGCAAGACTGACCGGCGCCCAGACCCGCTGCTTTACCAGGGTAAGGTTCTCGATCGCCTGTTGCAGCGTGATATCACCACGATAGAGGGCTTCGTTGCCGACCATGACCCGGACGACATTTTTATGATGCTGCCTGCTGAGTGAGATCAGCGTTTCGATTTCCTCTGAATTGGTAGCAGGATCACCATCGATCCAGGCACCAAGCGCCACATTCAGACCATGTTTCTCGGCCAGTCCGGGTATTGCCTGATAACTGCCACTGACCGAGTAGCTTCGAACCGCATAAGTCTTGTCCGACAGCAGCAACAGATCAGCTTCGATCTCCGCTTCACTTGGATATCTGCCAAGACTCGGATCGTGCCAGGCCCTGACCGGAGAGAACGAGAAACCCTGGATACGTTTCGGCCAGGGTGGCTCACTGGAACTTCCGCCAAGCAGATTCCAGATCATCAGCGTCAACAGGGCAATGACCAGCGTAATAACCAGATTGGGACGTAACATGTGTAAGTACTGCTAAAAAACAGCGTATGGTAATTCCTTTGGCTGATTTGGATTGTGATCTGCCGCCCCTTTTTATTACCCATTTGTTACACAACGACGAAACAGAGGGGTTTGCAGAATAACAATTGATATCCTGATGTAAGAAGCTACAGGTAAATGGCCTGAACGGATTGACTTGTGCAATCCGTGGTGATCAGCGTATCTCTTCGAGACTTCTTCTTCGGATATGCACCTGAGGTATGATCAGGGCATAGCCATGCTGCTGCCAATGCACCAGTTCGGTAAATGCCGAAGGCACCAACTCGACGAACTCATGAAAATCATTCAACTCATAGTCGTAATCATTGGCAGCCAGATTACAGACCTTGAATTCAACGCCCAGGGCAGCGTAATAACGCATGCGTTCAACCACATCTTTGTATTTGGCGTAGTTCTTCTTTACCAGTGTCACGATCTCTGTGCCGTGTATCACGACCTTGATGTCCATCATCTCCGGCGCCATGTCATAGGGGGATTCAGTCAACGGATTCATTAGTGAGCGGATCCAGAACAGGGCCGCTGACATTTTCTCAGGCTCATCAAGAAAGAAGTCGTAGACCACTTTAGGCGAGTCGTAGTTGGGCTGAGAGATCATCGGTTCATCATCGGCACTTAGCACAAGCGGATGCAACACAGCCATTATCATATACAGGATTCGTTTCACAGCACCCTCTCCAGTTTGTACGCAAGCAGAGAAATCCCTGATTTAGACAGCGGGTAATGCTAATACTCTCAACTTGATTGAGCGATTTTTCAGACTATATTATCCAATACAGCAGCTTATTGGTGCATTAGTTTTACTTATCCAATAGAACATCGCTGATTAAACGACTAAAGGAGCTGGTAATGGCACAGATTTCCACACAAGCGCCTCTGAAAGGTAAAGGCAACATACCTTTAGAGTTTGATGAGGATGGCTTCCTGATCAACACTGAGGCATGGACACGGGAAACCGGACGATTGATTGCCCAAATGGATGGCATCCAAGAGCTAACCCCCGATCACTGGTCTGTGATTCTCTATCTCCGTGAGCAACATCTTGAATCCGGTGGACTCCCGGTTATGTCTCATATCTGTCGAATCATGCACCTTGGCAAGCATGGTGTAACCCGTCTGTTTGGCGGTTGCCGGGAAGCCTGGCGTATCTCAGGACTCCCCAACCCTGGAGAAGAGGCCAAGAACTATATGTAGTCCCTCCAGCCCCTGATCTCAGGGGCTTTTTTTCTATCCAATTGAGTCAGCTGATTGTTTTATAAACCACCTATTAGGGCTTGTTAACGCTGCAGATTTATCGACCTACCGGTGCGACCTTACCTGGTGATATATTGCAACTTTGATTTACCGATGCCGGGTTACTAAGGGATCAGATGACTGAACAACAAGCGCAATCAGCAGCACGGGAAAGAACGCGCCAGTTACTGGCTTCAGCTGAACAGAGATTCAAGTTATCCCCCAGCGGTCCAGAGATCCTGTTTGATCTGAAGGGTAAATCGGCCGGGCTGTTGGTGATCCACCGCAACAGCCATATGAAAATCCGTTACAACTCAGCACTGCTGGCAGAAAATGGTGAAAAGTTTCTTGAGCAGACCGTACCCCATGAAGTGGCGCACCTGATTGCACGAAGATTATACGGGCCATCGATCAAACCCCATGGCAGAGAGTGGCGATCGATCATGTCTTACTTCAACGTACCGGCAAACCGTTGCCACAGTTTTGACACCTCGAATAGTGCAGCCCGTAGCATGCGCTATTTCGATTACCACTGTCTTTGCAGACAACATCGACTCAGTGCAATCCGGCACAACAGAATCATCTCCGGTGTCACCTATCTCTGCCGAGCCTGCGGTAGCAGCCTGATCCTGAGCGAATCCTCATGACGATTCGGTCTGCTCGATCATCAGTTGCTTTTCTGCGGCTTTCATCCGTTTGATTGCCAGCTCACGACGTAACGCCGCACTTCGATCCGGCAGGGTTTCTGTAAAGACCAGTTCGACGGGGGTTCTTCCGCGGGTGTATTTGGCGCCTACTCCCCGATTGTGCTCAGCAATCCGTCGATTGATATCATTTGTTATACCGGTGTAAAGGGTATTATCAGTACATCTCAATATATAAACATACCAATCTGATTTCTCTGCTGTTGTCATCGATTTACCAAGGCTTGACCGATCAAAGTCACTCTTTTCAGCTGCAGTGAATTTGCCTGCAGAATGGTTTTTTTTCTTTAATCATAACCAGATATTCAAGCCAGATCAGATTCCCATAGTCGATACCATGGTTTACCACTATAATTTTTGCTACTTTCAGGACTTTACAGGGTCTACTACAAAGTATCACAATGCAATCAGCCAAAAATTCGTCCTGAGAGACAATGGCAAGAAAACGACTTGTTGTAATCCAGTTAGCTTAGAATAAACTCAACAAAGCTTATTAAACAACAGGTTACAACCACATTAACCCCCATCTTGGAGGACACGATGATTGGTAATACCAAAAAGTGGATTGGAAAAGTCGGTATGATTGGTGTCATAGCCGGCCAAGTTCTGGTCTCACCCACTCTCCTGGCCGGCGATGCAGATATCGCAGAAGGCAAAAAAATCGCTTTCGACAGAAAAAAAGGTAACTGCCTTGCCTGTCACAACATCACCGGCGCACCCTCACCGGGTAATATCGCACCGGCATTAATCGCAATGAAATCCCGCTATCCTACAAAGGAAGCACTCACTGAGCAGATCTGGGACGCCACCATTAAAAACCCGGAATCTTCAATGCCACCTTTTGGCAAGCACGGCATTCTTTCCGAGTCTGATTTCAAAAAAGTGGTTGAGTTCGTCTGGACCCTTTAAGTCATACAACTCCTAAAGATCAAGACTGCACTCCTTTGAGGTTGAAATAACATGAAACAACTATTTCGTAAGTTGACCTTACTGGTCATGACCTGTGGCTTCATTGCATCCGCACAGGCTACAACCCCTGAAGAAGATCTGGCAGCATTCCAGAATTTCTTCAAAAAGCGCTTTCCCAATGTGGAAACCCAGGACTATATCAATGGTGCCTACTCCATCGACCCGGTTGGCCGTGAAAATTGGGAAGCGATCGAAGAGTTCCCCCCCTATGAACCTTTCATTGATGAAGGGCAAGCCATGTGGGAGAAACCATTTGCCAATGGCAAAACCTACAAAGACTGTTTTCCCGATGGTCCTGCACTGGCCGGCAAGTATCCTCACTGGGATAAGGATAAAGGCATGGTCATGACCCTGCCTCTGGCACTCAACAATTGCCGCAAAGCGAATGGCGAAAAGCCGATGAAGTATAAGAAAGGCCCGATTAATAGCATCCTCTCATATATCTCATATGAGTCCCGCGGTCAGGTCACCAATGTGGTCGTACCCAGTGATGATCCAAAAGCCCTGCAGGCCTATGAGGATGGTAAGAAGTTCTACTACACCCGCCGTGGACAGCTGAACTTCTCCTGTGCCCATTGTCATTTGCAGAATGCGGGTATGATTCTGCGTACCGAGATTCTCAGTCCGGCTCTTGGACATACCACTCACTTTCCTGTCTATCGCTCGAAGTGGGGTACGGTAGGCACACTGCATCGCCGTTTCACCGGCTGTAACAAACAGGTCCGTGCTAAGCCCTTCAAGGCGCATGGTGAGGAATACCGTAATCTGGAGTACTTCCTGACCTATATGAGCAATGGCCTGCCACTCAACGGCCCCGGCGCCAGAAAGTAACCCCTATCAGGACAAGATTACGTGATCGGAGTAAAAGCGATGCACAAAAGAAAAGTTCTCAAATTCAGCCTGCTGGCTGGCATTTTATGCAGCAGCATGACAACCTTAGCCTTGGCTGACGAAGCATCTGCCGCCAAGGTGCAAAAACTGATTGATGCAGCGGATGCTGCCAGAAAACAGGCCGCCGAAGTCGGTGGCGAATGGCGTGATACCGGTAAAATGATCAAGAAGGCAAAAGGGCTTCTTGAAAAAGGTGATTTTGTGGCAGCAGCGAAGCTTGCCAATAAAGCAGCCAAGCAGGGGCACCTGGGCTATGAACAGGCTATGTCACAGAAAGAGCTTAAACTGCCCTCTTACCTACACTACGAATAACGGCTAACGCCACGGGAGGAAGACATAATGAAGTTTGTCAAAGTACTCATGCTGACCACACTTGTTGGTGGCGTAGCACTTACAACACAATTGCGTGCGGAAGAAGGAAATCAGATCACCCCAGGACTGCAATCAGTGGAAGTGATGCATGGTGGTGAAAAGATCATGATCACACGCTCTGCCGATAAGAATGCGGTGATGCCGAAATCCTTTGCCAAAACATCTCGCCACTGCCCACCCTTCTGCATTCAACCTGCATCCATCTCAGCCGGGGTGGATACTGTGGGTGAATTGGAAGTTCTGGGTTACCTGAAACGGGTCAGTGATGGTGATCGTAAAGTGATGGTGGTTGACTCACGCACCCCTGAGTGGATCATTCGCGGCACCATTCCTGGTTCCGTCAACATTCCCTGGAACAGGATCAATGTGGATGTTCAGGGAGCATTTGACGTGTCTGCAGAAGCTGACACACTGCATGACATTCTGATCAATCAGCTTGGTGTGCAGGATGTCAACGGCAACCTCGACTTCCGTAATGCCAAGACTCTGGTGATGTTCTGTAACGGCAGTTGGTGCCCCCAGTCTTCGAGCAACATCAAGACCCTGCTCAACCTGGGATATCCCGCCTATAAACTGAAATGGTATCGTGGTGGCATGCAGGACTGGGTAAGCCTGGGCCTGACCACAGTCAACAAGTAAGACTGAAATCACGGCAAAAAAAAGGGGTTACCCATGGGTAACCCCTTTTTTATTTGGTCCGGGCGGGGTGATTCGAACACCCGACCCCTACAACCCCATTGTAGTGCGCTACCAGACTGCGCTACGCCCGGAAAGAGCGGCAATACTAGGCAGTTACACGGCCTATGTCAATGCCAGGAAAGGTTTATCGTTTTAGGATATGCAGAAGCTCTTCCAACTCACCGCGTAGCTGCTTGATGATCTGCTGGCTCTGCTGCAGATCCTCTTTTGCGGTATCCCCGGAAAGCTGCTGACGTGCCCCACCGATGGTGAATCCCTGCTCATAGAGCAAGCTGCGTATCTGTCGGATCATCAGCACATCGTGCCGTTGATAGTAGCGCCGATTACCCCGCCGTTTCACCGGTTTGAGCTGCGGGAACTCCTGCTCCCAATAACGCAGAACATGGGGTTTGACCTGGCAAAGGTCACTCACTTCGCCAATCGTAAAATAGCGTTTGCCCGGTATTGCGGGCAGATCGGTATTACTGCTGCTCGGATCCAGCATAGGCTTCTACTCGTGCCTTAAGTTTCTGTCCTGGTCTGAAAGTCACCACCCGACGCGCAGAGATTGGAATCTCTTTGCCGGTTTTCGGATTTCGTCCAGGCCTCTGTTTCTTTTCACGCAAATCGAAGTTTCCGAATCCGGAAAGCTTTACCTGCGCCCCTCGTTCCAAAGACATGCGGATCTCTTCAAAGAACATCTCCACCATCTCCTTGGCTTCACGTTTGTTCAGTCCAAGCTCATCAAAAAGCCTGGCTGCCATATCTGCTTTTGTCAGTGCCATTTGTTGTCCTAATCTCTCAGTTTCGCGCCCGTATCCTTAGCCAACCTTTGTAAAACAGAGTCGACCACCTCATCCACTTCCTTATCAGTAAGAGTGTGTGATTTTTCCTGTAAAATCAATCCCAATGCGAGACTTTTTCGACCCGAATCTATGTTTTCTCCAGTATAGACATCAAAAAGCAGGATGTCTGTAATAATTTTGCCGGATTCATCACGAATAAGATTCCTGATCGACTCAAAACTGACGTTTTCGTCCACCACCAAAGCGATATCCCGGCGGATGGATGGGTATTTGGAGAGCGCCTCAAATCCCGGCAGCACACCCTCGGCCAGGTTTTCCAAAGCCAATTCGAACACAAACGTCGCCCCATTCAGGCCCATCTTCTGCTCCAGTTCCGGATGCAGCATGCCCAACATGCCAACGACCTTGTCTTGGATGCGCACTTCGGCAGATTGACCTGGATGGAGTGCAGGATGTTTAACGGCCGTAAAACCGATACCTTGATGGTGCCCTGTCAGACTCAGCAGCGCCTCCAGATCCGCCTTGATATCAAAAAAATCAACTGCACGGCCCGATTCACCCCACTGCTCGGCCTGGGCGTTACCTGCGATCAAACCTGCAATCATCGGCTCCTGCTCAATGCCGTCTCCCTGGCGAAAGCAGAGACCGGACTCGAAGATCCGCACCCGCTGCTGCTGCCTCGACTGGTTATAGACGGCCGTCTGGATCAATCCCGGCCACAGTGAGGTGCGCATTACCGACATATCGGCAGAGATCGGATTGGCGAGGCGGATGCCTTTCGCCTCCGGGTCGACCTGTGCCTCGATCTCCGGACTGATGAAACTGTAGGTGATCACTTCCTGGTAATCTCGTCCCACCAACAGGTTTTTTGCACCTTGCAGACTGAACTCAGCCTCCAGACGATCGGCCATGACCATCGCGGATTTGCCTCTGTGAGGCGGAATTTTTGCATAGCCGTAGATACGCCCAACCTCTTCAATCAGATCCTCTTCGATCGCGATATCGAATCGGCAGCTTGGCGCTGTTACCCGCCAGCCCGCAGTCATTTCGATGATTCTCATTTCGAGACGGTTGAGAATATCAGTCACTTCGGCCCGATCGATTTCAATCCCGAGCAGACGATTGACCCGATCCGCACGGAGAAGAATCTCCGGTCGCTGTTGGATCATCGACTCATTGCTGGCTTCCACCACCGGACCCAGTTCGCCACCGGCAATCTCTACCAGCAGCTGTGACGCCCGCTCCATCGCCTGAGCCTGCAGATAGGGATCGACGCCCCTTTCGAAACGATGCGAGGAATCTGTATGCAAGCCATAGGCCCTGGCTTTACCACTGATTGCGGTTGGTGCGAAAAAGGCACTCTCCAGCAGGATATCCTGAGTGCCTTCAGACACCGCCGAATCCTCACCACCCATGATACCGGCCAGCGCCAGAGGACGGTTGCCATCGGCGATCACCAGCGTCCCATCGGTGAGTTCGATCTCCTGACCGCCGATCAGGGTCAGCTTTTCGCCAGGCTCGGCAAGCCGTACCCGGATCCCCGCGTCGATCTTCTGCAGATCGAATCCATGCATCGGTTGACCCAGTTCCAACATCACATAGTTGGTCACATCCACAACCGGCCCGAGCGATCGTATATCGCCACGGCGCAGGCGCTCCTGCATCCACAACGGCGTCTGTGCATTGACATCCACACCACGCACCACCCGACAAAGATATCTGGGACAGGCCTGGTCCGCTTCCAGCGCTACATCGACCCGCTCATCCGAGCTTGCCGGCTGGGACTCAAATCGCGGAACCTCAACCGCACAACGATTGATCACTCCCACCTCCCGGGCGATGCCGAGCAGTCCCAGGCAGTCACTGCGATCCGGAGTAAGATCCACATCGATGCTCTGGTCCTCGAGCCCCAGGTATTGGCGAAAATCATCTCCAACCGGTGCATCGTGCGGCAACGGCATGATGCCGTCGGACTGTTCCGCCAATCCCAGCTCGCTGGCGGAGCAGATCATCCCGGATGAGCTGACGCCTCTGAGCTTGGCCTTTTTGATCTTGAAATCACCAGGCAAACGGGCACCGACCGTGGCAACCGGCACGCGCATCCCGGCAGCAACGTTTTTCGCCCCACAGACAATCTGCAGTGGCTCCTCACTACCGATACTGACCTGGCATACGCTCAACTTATCCGCATCCGGGTGGGCTTCACGGGCCAATACCTCACCAACCACCACCCCATTGAATGCGGCGGCAACCGGCTCAACGGAATCCACCTCCAGACCGGCCATACTCAGCTGGTCCGCCAACTCCTGGGTTGTCACCGGTGGATTGACCCACTCCCTTAACCAGGCTTCACTGAATTTCATGCTTATCTACCACTCTATAGCTCTACTGACGCCGAACAGACCGTTTACTAGGCAAACTGCTTTAGAAAGCGCAGGTCATTTTCAAAGAAGAGACGAAGGTCATTGACCCCGTAACGCAGCATGGTCAATCGCTCGACTCCCATGCCGAAGGCATATCCCGTGTACTTCTCACTGTCTATGCCCACATGGCGGAAGACCTCCGGATGAATCATGCCGCAGCCAAGAACCTCCAGCCAACCAGTATGACTACAGACCCGGCATCCTTCACCACCACACATCACGCACTCGATATCAACCTCGGCAGAAGGCTCGGTGAAGGGGAAGTAGGAGGGCCGGAAGCGCAGCTTCAACTCCCGCTCGAAGAAGTGGCTGAGGAAGTCATACAGCACACCCTTGAGATCGGCAAACGAAACATCCTCATCCACCAGGAATCCCTCCACCTGATGGAACATCGGTGTATGGGTCAGATCGGAATCGCAACGATAGACCCGACCCGGCGCGATGATCTTCATCGGCGGTTCACCCTTCTCCATGGTGCGTATCTGTACCGGAGAGGTATGGGTACGCAATAACAGGTGTGCATCGAAATAGAAGGTATCGTGCATTGCCCGTGCCGGATGGTGGTCGGGAATATTCAACGCTTCGAAGTTGTGATAATCATCCTCGATTTCCGGACCTTGAACCGATTCGAATCCGGCACTGGAGAAGAGTCGTTCGATACGCTCAAGGGTTCGGCTGACCGGATGCAGACCACCACGTTGCAGTCCCCTGCCTGGCAGGGTTACATCGATCTTTTCGTCAGCCAGCCGTTGTGCCAGTGCTGCCTCTTCGAGTTCACCTTTTCGCGATTCGATCGAGCGTTGCAGGGCCTGCTTGGCTTTGTTGATTTTCTGTCCGGCCTGGGGTCTCTCCTCAGGGGGCAGGCTACCCAGTTTCTTCAATTGTGAAGTCAACTGGCCACTCTTACCCAGATAGGAGACGCGAATCTCGTCCAATGCGGGCAGACTGTCGGCCTGTTTGATTGCACTTTCGGCAGCTTCAATCAGACTTTGTAAGTCCAATGTGGATTCTTCCATCTGTCTATTTAAACCTCAAGTGAGCGATTTAAGGGGCTGTTTCAGTCAATTTTCCAGTGGCCGACCGTTACCGATACACCAAAGATCAACTGACAAACCCTGGTTAAGCGGATCCATGACAAAAAAAGGGGAAAGCCTCAGGCCTTCCCCTTCTTTGCTTACTCTGCCGCCGGTTGAACCGGAAATCAGCAGTTATTTAGCTGGAAAGCGCGGCCTTGGCCTGTTCTGCCAGCACGCTAAATGCCGCCTTGTCGTTCACAGCCAGGTCAGCCAGCATCTTACGATCGACTTCGATGTTAGCCAGATGCAGACCGTTGATCATGCGGCTGTAAGAGAGACCGTTGTCACGCGCACCGGCATTGATACGGGCAATCCACAGCGCACGGAACTGGCGCTTTTTCTGACGGCGATCGCGATAAGCGTATTGACCGGCCTTAATGACCGCCTGCTTTGCGACACGATAAACTTTTCTACGGGCACCGTAATAACCCTTAGCTTCATCAAGCACCTTTTTATGACGGGCGTGTGCTTGTACACCACGTTTTACTCGGGACATAGTTCAGATCCGGTTCGTTAGGTTAGGCGTAAGGCATCATACGACGGGCGATTGCCACATCGGACTTTGCGATGGTGTTGGGTGCACGCAACTGGCGTTTCCGCTTGGTGCTCTTCTTGGTCAGAATATGACGGCGATGAGAGCAGTTACGTTTGAATGAACCGGACGAGGTGCGTTTGAACCGTTTGGCCGCACCACGATTAGTCTTAATCTTGGGCATCGTTTTAACTCCGCGATTTGTACGCCTTAAGGCGTAAAAAAAGTTACTTTTTCTTGGGACCGAGCACCATCACCATCTGGCGGCCTTCCATTGCGGGTTTCTGTTCCATCTGACCGTAATCAGCCAGATCTTTTTCCACCCGTTCAAGAAGCTCCAAACCCAATTCACGGTGAGCGTGCTCACGACCGCGGAACCGCATGGTTACCTTGGTCTTATCCCCATCTTCAAGGAAACGTATCAGGTTGCGCAGTTTTACCTGATAATCCCCTTCGCCAGTCCCTGGCCGGAATTTGATCTCTTTGATATGAACCTGCTTCTGCTTTTTCTTGGCGGCCTGTTTCGTCTTCTTCAATTCGAATAGAAACTTGCCGTAATCCATCACGCGACAAACCGGGGGCTCCCCGTTCGGCACGATCTCTACCAAATCAAGCGCTGCATCCCGAGCAGCCCTTAGAGCGTCGTCAATTGATACAACACCTACTTGTTCACCATCAGCGCCAATGAGTCTTACTTTTACAGCCGTAATGTCATCATTAAGACGGTGCTTTTTCACAGCAGCGATAGTCGGTTCCTCCAAAAAGTCCAAACCCTAAAAGTAGAAAAAGCACCGGAAAACCAGTGCTTTTACACTCAATTTACTCGTCGAGACACTTCTGCGTTGGCCCGTTCCACGAACTCGCTCAGCGGCATGGATCCAAGATCCTCACCCGTGCGAGTACGCACAGCAACGGTCCCTTCCTCCATCTCCCGGTCACCAATAACCAGCAGATAAGGCACGCGCATCAACGTATGCTCGCGGATTTTAAAGCCAATCTTCTCATTTCTCAAGTCCGATTCGACCCGAAAACCGTTATCCCGCAGTGATTTGAGGCATTTATTCAGATATTCGGACTGTCGATCGGTGATATTCAGCAGCACAGCCTGCACCGGAGCCAGCCAGATCGGCAGAGCACCGGCATAGTGTTCGATGAGGATTCCGATGAAGCGTTCCAGCGATCCAAGGATCGCCCGATGCAGCATTACAGGCACCTTTTTACTATTATCTTCAGCAATATAGCTCGCCCCAAGACGCTCAGGCATGGAGAAATCGAGCTGTATGGTACCCAGCTGCCAGACCCGGCCGAGGCAGTCCCGCAGGGAGAATTCGATCTTCGGTCCGTAGAAGGCGCCCTCCCCCGGCTGCAACTCCCAATCGAGCCCCTGCTGATTGAGGGCATCTTCCAGGGCTTTTTCCGCTTTATCCCAGACTTCGTCTGAACCAACCCGTTTTTCCGGTCGGGTGGAGAGCTTCACCAGCACCTCGTCGAAGCCGAAATCCTTGTAGACCTCGAGCAGCAAGGTATTAAACGCCTGCACTTCGGAGAGAATCTGATCTTCGGTACAGAAAATATGGGCATCGTCCTGCACGAAATTTCTCACCCGCATCAGACCGTGCAGGGTGCCGGAGGGCTCGTTTCGATGGCAGGAACCAAATTCCGCCAGGCGCAGCGGCAGATCCCGGTAGCTCTTCAGCCCATGGTTGTAGATCTGAATATGTGCCGGGCAGTTCATCGGTTTGATCGCATAGACCCGGTCATCGGTCTCGGTGACAAAAATGTCGTCACGGAATTTTTCCCAATGTCCCGATTTCTCCCACAGGCTGCGGTCGATCACCTGCGGCGTGTGGACCTCCTGGTAACCATGGTCTTTCAGCTTGTCCCGGATATATTGCTGAACCGTAAGGTAGATACGCCAACCTTTGTCGTGCCAGAAGGCCATACCGGGAGACTCCTCCTGGGTATGGAACAGATCCTGGGTCTTGCCGATTTTACGGTGATCCCGTTTTTCAGCCTCCTCCAGTCGGTGCAGATAGGCCTTCAGCTCCTTCTTGTCCCGCCAGGCCGTGCCGTAGATACGCTGCAGCATCTCGTTGTTGGAGTCGCCGCGCCAGTAGGCGCCGGCCACTTTCATCAATTTGAAGCCTTTACCCAGCATGTTTGTGCTCGGCAGGTGGGGACCTCGACAGACATCGAACCACTCACCCTGGCGATAGACGGATACCTCTTCACCCTCGGGGATGAACTCCTTGATGATTTCGACCTTGTAGGTCTCACCGATCGATTCGAAGGTCTTGATCGCCTCTTCCCGATCCCAGACCTCCCGGGTAATCGGCAGATTGCGTTTGACGATCTCCTGCATCCGCTGTTCGATCTTTTTCAGATCTTCCGGAGTAAACGCCTCATCCCGGGCAAAGTCGTAGTAGAAACCGTCTTCAATGGCAGGACCGATGGTCACCTGGGTACCGGGATAGAGCTCCTGTACCGCTTGCGCCATGACATGGGCGGCATCGTGGCGTAACAGTGGCAGGGCCTCCTCGTCACGACTGGTGACGATGGCGAGTTCGCAGTCCGTCTCGATCAGAAAGGAGGTATCGACCAGTTCACCGTTGACCCGACCGGCCATCGCCGCTTTGGCCAGGCCCGGACCGATATCGGCCGCCACATCATGGACCGTCACCGGATCGTCAAAATTACGTTGGGAACCGTCGGGAAGAGAGATTACAGGCATTCGTGTGCATCCTCATCAGTGGTGGCCCATACGAGAGGCCACTTGAAACAAAAAAAGCCGGCGCATCAGGGCCGGCCCGCTCGGTAAGAGTTTTCCTTCTTACTGTTGGTTAATGTTGCTATAAAATCAACAAGTTAATCAACCAACTCAATATCGGTGGAAGTCTAATACAGCGCCACTTCCAAGTCAAAAGGAACTGATGATTCTGTGAGCAGAAATGCAACCATACGATCTACATCGAATGTTGATTAGGAGTCAAAGGAGTGTTCCCTTTTTCTGACCAGCCAACCCGCCACCAATGTCGTGACTGCCAGCGTGTAGACGATCATCGCCCCGGCCGGCATATCGAGCAGTGCCGCCGCGATCAAGCCCAAGCCATAACCGAATGCGGCAATCAGATAGCCTATACCATCCCCCCAACGGCCTGCCCGTCTGAGCGCAAGCGCCGGCATGATCAAGGTTGCAAAGACCAGATAGACACCGATCAGCTGTACGGAAGCGGTGATGGCGATGGCAAACAGCAGGTAGAAGAGCAGCGACGAAGAGCGCTGTTGCAATCCGTACCAGAGCAAAAGCACCACCGCATAGAGCAATGCCACAGGAAGCAGTTGTTGGTAGTCGACCCAGAGGATCTGACCCACCAGCATCTCTTTCAGATGTTCACCACCGTGCGGGTTGGCCGCCAGCAGCAGAATACTGCCGCTCGAAGTGAGCACAAACAGGGTTCCGATCAGGGCCTCCTGGATCTCCCCCCAGCGCTGCTCTGTAATATGCAGCAGCAGTGAGGCGCTGACCGCAGCCATGACCGCAATCAGCTGAACCTGCCAGCCACCCGGCTCCCAGCCGAAACTGTAAGCGGCAATCAGACCCATGGCGGCGGTCTGGGCGACAGCCAGATCGAGAAAGATGATTCCCCGCTGCAATACCTGCCGACCTAAGGGCACATGGGTCGATGCCACCAGCAGACCGGCCAGGAAGGCAGGCAGCAGCAGTTCCGGATCCAACAACTGCCAGTTCATTGCACCAGCTTCAGCAGGCGTTTGAGAGTGACGTCGTAGAGGGAAAACAGATCGGTCACTTCCGCTGCACCACCTACCGTATAGGGCAGCTCCACCACCTCGATGCCACTCAGTTGAGAGAAGCGTTTGGCCGCTTTCGGACTCTGATAGTGGGTATAAAGGATGGCGGCGGCAGGATTCTGCTCCATCTCCTGCTTCAAACTGGTCAGGTTGCTGGCACTGGCCGGCAGTCCCGGTTTCGGCTCCAGTGCACCCGCATTGACCATCTGCAGCCAATCGAAAAGATAGCTCCAATCCATATGATGGACCACCACTCTGAGACCTTTCAGTGGCGCAGCGGACTGCTCCCAAGCCTCGATCGAGTTCTGCCAGCGCTGGTTAAAATCATTCCGCCGCTGTTCATACAAGGCACCATTTTCAGGATCCAGCTCGATCAACCGCTCACTCAACGCCATGGCGATGGTCAACAGCCTGTGGGGATCGAGATGCACATGGGGATTTCCCGAAGCGTGCAGATCCCCCATGGAACGATCCAGGACTTCAGGCACATCCAGGCGATCCACCAACATGGCCGCCTCGAAATAGCCCCTCTGTCCGGTCAATACCTGTCGGTTACCCGCTTTCCGTTGCAGCATGGGTAACCAGCCGACCTCCAGTTCCGCCCCACTGCAGATCAGCAGGTCCGCACGGCGCAGCTTGGCGATCAGGCTGGGGCGCGCTTCAATGTGGTGGGGATCCTGCCGGGCGGTCGTGGCCGATGTGACTCTGACCTGATCCCCACCCAGAGCCTCCGCCAGTGAGGCCCATTCGGGCTCACAGGCAAACACATTCAGACCGGCGTTGGCCGATTGGGCGAGCATCATGCCGATCACCGACAGCAACAGCGATAATCTGCTCAACATAGTATGCTCCTAAAACTGATGGGCACCATGGGAACCGAGACTCACAATGTATTGCAGGGTGATGATGTTGTCCTTATCTTCATAGGACTCATCCCGGGCGAACTGCAACCGGACCCGACTGTACTCACTGTGAGAGTAGTCGCCCATCAGGGTAAAGCGCTGAGGTGTGTGGCCCTCGTTGTCCAGGCCCGCTTCGGCCAGTACCTCTTCATCGGAGCCTTTGTTGTCCGAATCGAGCCAGTCGTAGCGCAGGCCGACCCGCCAGCGGGGCATGAACTGATAGACCGCCTGCAGATAGCCACCCTTCTGCTCGCCGTCGTAAGTGGTTGATTCCGGTGCATCCGACTCGTCGTCCATCACCACATCGCCATCCTCATTGCGGATGAAATACTCGCCCTGGATCTTCAGGTTCCGCTCTGTGGCATTGCCGTGAGGGGCCCATTTCCAGACGAAGTCGATACCGGTAACATCACTGTCTCCACTGTAGGTGGGGGTTTCATGACCGCCCTCTTCGTCCTCATGGTGGTGATGGCCACCCGAGGTTCGGCCCTCGACTTCCGCCCGCCAATGGGAGATGCCCAACTGCCAGGCCTGGCTCTCGCCCAGGTCACCCCCGACCTTGGCGAAGAAGGTAGAAGCGCCGACACCATCGTTACTGGCACCGGCGGCAGGAAAGCGTTCACCCCGGGTGATCTCGGCACCTACTTTGACAAACATCGGGGTCGGCGCAACCCAACTCAGATGCACACCATCGTCGAGTAACTGGTCACCGAAGAGACCCCGATAGATCAACGGCGCATCGGTGAAATCCCAAGCGTGGGGATGTTGCTGGTTCAGGTAGCCCAGACCCGAAAAAAAGCGACCCGCTTTCGCAGTAATACCATGCCCCAAGCCCAAGGTCTCGATATAGGCCTCTTCCAGCTCGACCTCGGTCTCACCGTCATGTTCGGCAATAGCGGCTGTCATCTTGCCGTAGAAAAGATTATCCACGTTGGCACTGAGGACCAGCTCGCTATGCCCCAGATGAAACCCCTCTTCGCCACGACCGGCCTCACCGCCCAACATGAAACCGGGCAGTTCATAGTCGGAGTCGTTGTCGAATGAACCATATCGACCATCCAGAATAAGACTGATCTCCGGATTGAAGCTACTGTCGCCAGCGGCCTCGGCTGCGGTCGATAAAATCGCTGCCACCACGGCAGCACTCTGTAATAGACGTGTACTCATAAAACCCTCAACAAAAAACTGGAATCATCACACTCCAATCCGCTTGACCCAGGGCGTATACCCCCGGTCGATCAGGACTGAAAACAGTTGGAATCGTAACCAATCAACCAGTGTATGGAGGGGCTCTGATCAGCTGGGAGTTTACCCAGTGGTTTGAGCAAGTTGTGGATAAAAGGCGAACGACGGAAATCGAATGCCAATCCGGCAGCGTCACGGGAAAGCTTGGTGATGTGCTGAGACCATGGCCATGGGCCGAGTAGCAGATTTCGCAAATCTCCTCCTGGTCGTGGTCGTGGTCGTGGTCGTGGTCGTGACCGTGGTAAAGGTGATCAAGCCATATCCCTTGAGAGATCAGGAGATTGAGGATCAGGATTGTCAGCAAGGCTGTACGCATAGAATCGGCTACTTAAAAGCTCACTGGAAAGTCAAAAGATCCCGACCATTAGGATTTTCGATCACGGCGCTGCATTATGTTACAATATAACATAACAATATAAAAATATTTATTGAATCATCAGGTACCATGACTCACAGAAGTTCCAAACCAATCGCTCTACTGCTCTTCATCACAACCCTACTGTTCTGCGGTTCCGGTTCGGCCGCGCCCAAAGTTGTGGTCAGCATTCTACCGATACACTCACTGGTCTCCGGCCTGATGAGCGGTATCGGAGAACCCTATCTGCTGCTGAAAGGCAATCAGTCACCACACACCATGACACTCAAACCATCGGATGTCCGGGCAATCAGCCAGGCCGATCTTTTGGTCTGGGTCGGCGAATCTTTGGAGTCCCCACTCAACAGGGTGATAGACAATCACTCCGGCTCAGAGAGCATCATAAGCCTGCTTACAATCCCCAACCTGCACTTACTGCCGGTACGCCATGATCTGGACTGGTCGCGACATGACCATTCAGAACACCATGAAGAGGCTCATTCAGATGATGAGATGGAGTGGGACAACCACATCTGGTTGTCACCGGAAAATGCCCGCACAATCGTTCAATACCTCGCCCAGGTGTTGATCAGACTCGATACCGACCATACAGCAGAGTACCGAACCAACCAGCAAAAACTGCTGCAGCGAATCGATCGAGATGAGATGGCGTTCCATGCCACGATATCGGCCGTTAAAGATCGTCCATTTATCGTTTTCCATGATGCCTACCATTATCTCGAGGATCATTTTGGTCTGAATGCCGTAGGTTCCGTCAGCATCAGTCCGGAACGCCAGAGTGGCGCAAAACACATCCATAAACTGCAGCAGAAAATCCGCCGGCTGGAAGCCATCTGTGTCTTCAGCGAACCTCAGTTCCAACCCAAACTGGTGGATACCCTGACATCCGGTACTGAGGCGAATGCCGGCATACTGGATCCTCTGGGGATGGCACTCACCCCCGGGCCAGAGGCCTATTTTCAGCTGCTGAATGGCTTGGCTGACAACCTTGCTACCTGTCTCGGCGGTGCCTTATGAAACCGAACAACCCAGCCTTTCCAAGCGCTGACCACGACCACAATAGCTGTGTCTCAAACGCACTGAAAAATGCTGAAGCCTACTGTCTACAACAGGGATTGCGTCTGACCAAACTGCGTCATCAGGTTCTGGAGTTGATCTGGGCCAACCATCAACCGGTTGGCGCCTACGAACTGCTGGAACAGTTGACCCAAAAGGGCCGCAGAGCAGCCCCACCGACCGTCTATCGGGCTTTGGATTTCCTCATGGAGAACGGCCTGGTACACCGCATCAGCTCACGTAACGCCTATGTGGGCTGCAGCCATACCGGTCATGATCACACCGCACAGTTTCTGATTTGCGAGACCTGTGGACAGGTGGCGGAACTGGATGATGCCCGGATCGGTTCCGTCATCGCGAAAGATGCCGACCAGCTCGGTTTCACCGTAGCGCAATGGACGCTGGAGATCAGCGGCATCTGCGACCAGTGTAACCAGGGCACAGCCGATGAGTAGCCAGCATGAGACGCTGATTGAAGCGAAAACCGTTAGCATCTCTCATCGGGGAAGAGCGGTACTGCAGAATGTGAACATGGCTGTGCGACGTGGGGAGATTGTCACACTGATCGGACCCAATGGCGCTGGCAAGACCACCTTGGTGCGGGTGATGCTGGGCCTGCTCAAAGCAGACAGCGGCGAAGTCGCCCGACTGCCTGGACTCTGCATCGGCTACATGCCGCAACATCTGACCCTGTCGGAGAATATGCCGCTGACCGTAATGCGCTTTCTCGCAATGGCCGGCAATAAAAGCAAACTCAGCATGCAGGATGTTCTGCAGGAGTTGGATATTGAGCAACTCGCCGATTACCCCATGCAGCGACTCTCCGGGGGTGAACATCAACGGGTATTGCTGGCCCGCGCCCTGTTGCGGCAACCGGATCTGCTGGTGCTGGACGAACCGGTTCAGGGTGTGGATGTCACCGGACAGGCCGCTCTCTACAACCTGATCACCCGTATCCGCGATCGTTTCAACTGTGGCGTTTTGATGATCTCCCATGATCTTCACCTGGTGATGGCGAATACCGACCAGGTGCTTTGTCTCAACAACCATGTCTGCTGTTCCGGACATCCGGACAGCGTCAGTCAGCACCCCGCCTATCTGGAACTATTCGGTACAGCCGTCCAGGCCGAGCTGGCGATCTATACCCATCATCATGACCACACTCATGACATTCATGGCAATGTGGAGTCCCATCACCAGGAGCATGATCATGGATGATTTTCTACTACGTGCCGTGGTCGCCGGCCTGGGGGTTGCACTGGTGACCGGCCCGTTAGGCGTGTTCGTGGTGTGGAGAAGAATGGCCTATTTCGGCGACACTCTGGCCCACTCCGCCCTGCTCGGTGTCGCGCTTGGTATCCTGCTGGGAATCAACCTCAATCTTTCGGTGATCCTGTTGAGTATCCTGCTGGCTTTGATACTGGTCGGCATGAACAAAAACCGTCATCTTTCACACGATACCCAGCTCGGTATTCTGGCCCACAGCGCCCTCTCTCTGGGCTTGGTGGTGATGGCCTTTCAAACCTCGGTAAGGGTCGATCTGATGGCCTATCTGTTTGGCGACATTCTGGCGGTCAACACCACCGATCTGCTGTGGGTCTGGGGTGGTGGATTGGTGGTTCTCTCCATACTGATGCTGATCTGGAAACCCTTGCTGTCAACTACGGTTCATGAAGAACTGGCACATGTGGAAGGCACACCCGTGGTTGCGGTACGACTGGCCTTCATGCTGCTCATCGCCCTGGTGATTGCGGTATCGATGAAAATCGTTGGTGTGCTGCTGGTCACCTCGATGATGATCATCCCGGCGGCGGCGGCAAGAAGTCTCAGCCGCACACCGGAGCAGATGGCGCTGCTGGCGGCCGTGATGGGCGCCATCGCCGTGATCCTGGGACTGGCGGGCTCCTGGCAATGGGACACCCCCGCTGGACCATCGGTGGTGGTTGCGGCAGCCCTGTTGTTCAGTGTTGTCAGAATTTTGATACCGGCCAGGTGAGCCTGTTCGCGGCTCCATTCTCGATGTCAAAAAATCACTCGGCAGCCCAGTAATCGGTTGCGATTCCGGACCCCAGATCGGCCTCGATGAGTCGGCGTCGTACTTCCAGCAGTCTCTCCAGCAGCGCCGGCTCCGCTTTTTCATAGGCCTCGGCATCGGGTACCCGCTTGACCACCACACCCAACAGCTCGGTGATCGCATTGCCAATCGAGTTCTGACTGATGGTGACGATCAGTTTTCCCGCTTCGTTTCTGTAGATCAACTGTTTAAAGGCAGGCTGCCAGCGAACCGAGTTGGCATACTTGGCATCGACGATACAACGGTCCCTGACCCGCTTCGCCGTTGCCAGGAAATCGTTGTTGAAAAGCAGCATGCTCTCGATCTGCTCCGGATAGTAGACATCCCTTGGCATCGGTGCGTTACGGGTCGAAACCTGACTGAAGAAGGTTCGATAGAAATCGATAAAGCCTTCCAGGATGGCGTCATACTCATGCCAGAAACGAATGTTCTTCAGTGCGGCACCACCACCGCGAATCTCCCAACAGGGTAGCCCTTGTGGATAACCGGTCAGTTTGATGCCCGACTCTTCCGAGCTGATCGGTTTCAACACCTTGAGCTCCAGCGCACTGTCGAAAAACTCCCGGTAGACATCCCGCATATAGGCCTGAAACAGACTGTGCTGTCCACCGTCGGAGAGATTGGGGTTTTTCGGATCGGCCAGTTCCGCCTGCCTCAACTGATCCATGGGGAAGCTGATGAAATGGTTGTGCAGCATACGGATACTCGGCACACCCGGCGAGGTCAGCGGCCAGGTCGCATCGAGACTGGCTTCACCGGCGAGCAACAGATGGTCCGCAGGATCGGGATAGGCCTCCAGCATATATTCGATGATGATCTGGTTCATCCGGTTCCAGACATGCCGCACATCCTCAGGCACCTGTGTGCGCCGCACCGGTCGACCAAGAGGATTCAGAATCACCTGGGAGGTGTTGTAGATGATCGAGGTATCGAACTCGGTACTGTGCCCCAGCGCCTTGCGATAGAGCAGCAGATTCTCCGGATTCATCAACAGTCCATTGTTATGCACCAGGTCGTTGAGGTTTTCAGTACTGTTGAAAAACTCATTGGGCTTCATACCCTCCGGAACCTCCAGCGGTATGGGGCGAAAAGGGGTGGTGATCTCCCGTGGGCCGTACTCCATGAAACTACCTCCTGATGATGAAGTGCCTACTGTTGAATGACACCCTAAACAGGCTCAGCGTTGAAATCAAAATGATCGCGCCTATAGGGGCATTATTTATGCGGATGTGGCGCGAGCCCCACTCGGCTATGATGAGGGGCATCTGTCAGGGGTGTATGCAAGGAGGAATCTGGAGTGATTATCATCGTGATGGGGGTTTCCGGCTCAGGTAAATCCACAGTCGGTCGGCTGCTTGCTGAGAAGACAGGCTGGCGGTTTATCGAAGGAGACCACTATCACCCGGCTGAAAACCGGGCCAAAATGGCAGAGGCGGAGCCACTCAATGATCAGGACCGCCAACCCTGGCTGGCCAGCCTGGCGAATCTCATCGACAGACAGCTGCAGATGGATCGCTCCGCCGTACTCTCCTGCTCTGCACTGAAACAGGTCTATCGGGACCAGTTGATGCGATCCCCGGAGGCGGTACAGTTTGTCTATCTTGAAGGCTCCTATGAACTGATCCTGGCGCGACTCAAACAGCGGCCAGATCACTTCATGAGAGTGGAGCTGCTGCAGAGCCAATTCGATGACCTGGAGCCTCCATCAAACGCCCTCACCCTACCGATAGACCAACCAGCCGATACGATTGCCGATCAGATCATGAAGCACATGCAGCTCGCTCCTGGCAGAGCGGAAACTGAGGTACTGCTCGAACAATTGATGTTCCCTGAAGCACCCCGTTGGCAGGACAACCAACTCTGGTTCACCGATCAGCACGCCCAACAGGTGGTCAGGGTCAATCTGCAGGGAGAGTCGCATGTCGTCGCCGAGCTGGATGACCTGCCAGGTGGTCTGGGCTGGCTGCCGGACGGCCGTCTGCTTGTGGTCTCCATGACCAAGCGCCGGATTCTTGCCCTGTCGGATCACAAACTCGCTCTCTATGCCGACTTGTATGAGCTTGCCTCCTTTCACTGCAACGACCTGCTGGTCGATCCCCTCGGGCGTTGCTATGCCGGCAACTTTGGTTACGACCTGCATGGTGGTGAGGCCCAGGCACCCGCTGAATTGATCCTGGTAAATCGTGATGCCAAGCCGCAACTGGCTGCGGAGCAGCTGATCTTTCCCAATGGGTGCGCTCTGAGTCAGGATGGCAAGACGCTGCTGGTGGCCGAGACCTTCGCCTCCCGCATCACCGCCTTTACGGTTTCCACTGATGGGAGCTTGACCCAGCGACGACTCTGGGCCGATCTGAACGGCGCCTACCCTGACGGAATTGCGCTGGACAGCCAACAGAATCTCTGGGTTGCCGCACCAAACCGATCGCGTCTGCTGCTGGTTAAAGAAGGCGGCGAGATCGTACGTGAAGTCATGCCGGTCGGCGATCCCTACGCCTGCATGGTGGGTGGCGCAGAGAATGATACCCTGTTCATCACCAGTTCAGAGACCGATAACCCTGAAGAAGCCAGACGACTGCGCAGCGGCCGGATAGAGACACTCAAGTTATAAGCCCGTAAGACTGGACACAAAATGGACGTAAATCACCGCAAATAGTGCGTATATGTTTTGTTTCAAATCACTGCTCTCCCATTAACCTAGATTGATACTAGTGGGTTAATTTCAGTTGGTTTCTCCAGCCTATCGTAATTTGTGACATGAAAAGCGATACCCAAGAAGAAGATGAAAGTTAAATAAAGCACCCAATCATCAGCACACCAAACAGACGGAGAGAGTAGCTCCCCTCTCCCCTTGCGGGAGAGGGGCCGGGGGAGAGGGGGAGTATCCATCAGCACCCTCATATGTATAAAAATCCGCATTACAAGGATTGATGTTTCCATACTGTACGATTGATGCCTAAGTAACACCAAATGCAAGATGCTCACCCTCTCCCCAACCCCTCTCCCATCAAGGGAGAGGGGCTTTGATGCATCTCCTTGGCTAATTTTGAGTTAGCGGAAAGCCATGGTTTCAAATACAAATTCCCAATGCTTTGTGGTGATGAGCGTTCATTCGCAGATTAAACAAAAACTATTTTGTTGCCCAAGCAAGCTGCTGATAGGTTTCGGCTCCCACCGCGGCACAGAGATGATTCATTCCCTGAATCGCATTGGCAGACGTATCACTGGTGTAGTACTCCAGATCCTTGTAGGTGATTCGCAGACCCAGGCGATCTTTTCCCGCCATGATTCCAAGCATCACCCGGGTACCGGGATTTCGCTGTCTGAAATCGATGATCTCAACCTCAGCCGTCTCGGATGAAGATATGGAACGACCACTGCTTTGGGCTTCAGCCCGGTAGGCCTGCCGGATCAATGGAATGACCTTCGCGTTGTGCGTGCAGGCTCCGCAGTTCCATGTGATATTCAGCTTCGGCAGACTGCCTCCCTGGACACTCAAGCTGAGCAGAAACAGCACTAAAAACAGCTTCACTTGACTATTCACTTTGTTCATAACTTCTCCCTGTTCTTCTGAATCGCCACCAAGACCTGTTAATTGAATCAATTCACCCAGTCCCCAACCACTCCCGGATGACAAAAAGTCAATTAACTCAGAAACTGAATAACAGTTGTATACGAGGTATCCCTAGCTAGGGTTTTTTTGTATTTGGAATCGTGAATCCATAGAAGGTATTCAGTGTGATCTCATTGCTGTCCCATAACTTTCAGTCTAACCTGCGCATATCTTAAAGCCCCTCTCCCTTTACGGGAGAGGGGTTGGGGAGAGGGTGTACGCGAAGCGTTTCATCTAAGCAAAAGATAAAACTGCTTTTACCCTTCATCTTTTATCCTATCGATTCTTGGTGAAATGATGCCGTTGATTTCCCCCCTCTCCCCCGGCCCCTCTCCCACTGTATACACCCACAAGGGGAGAGGGGGGCTATCCTACCCACCTACTCATTTGGGGAAAATTTGCGGTATCTAATGTGCCCTTGCGGCATCAATAAAACAGCTCCGAACTATCCACCAAGCAGCTTTTCGACCAGCCGCCGATCCAGTGACGGAGCTTCTGATATTGCCCGGATCTTAGGCAGCCTGGGAGAATTTAATCGTTTCCTGCGCCAGAAACCCGGCAGTTGCATCGACTGGTTGAGCGCCTGCACCCGGCTATCACCCTGATAGCGTCTGGCCAGTTGCTGCTGACAGCTCTGAAACTCACTCAACGGCAACGCTTCAACCCGCCAGTAGTAGTGGTAGTGATCCGTTGAAGTCTCTACCCGTATATGGGGTTGTACAGGAAACCGCTCGACATCGATCCCCTGATCGTCATCGATAAAGATCGCCCGGACACGACAGATATCCTCGACACCGCGCCCAATCCCATTGGTCTGATTGATGGTAGCGGTTATCACGGCACCTGCGCCGTTGAGCTGCACAAGTCTCTCCCAACAGTCGGAAAGCGAGCCGTGAAGCGCAGTTTCCAAAGGATCCTTTGAGCCGTTGCGGGTATAGGCTGAATCGGAAAAGGTGCGGAAGGAGAACTGCTGATGTTCCGCATCGAGTGCCTGCAGAAATGACTCAGCCTCCTGCCGGTCCGGTTTAAGCTCACGACCTGACTGCACGATCCAGGAGGCAAGGTGAGCCACACAGGGGTCCCGCTGAAAACGTCTCTTCATGGGTTGAGGTTCAAACTTTTTTCAAAGGCTCAATGATGGCTCGGTAAAGGCGTAGGCGCCATAACCCACAACCCGGCTCTTATCCCCGGCGGTATCCCCGGAGTTGCGAAGATCGACGATTTCACCCTGCAGTCCAAGTTTTTTGGCAAGCAGCAGCAGACCTTGAACCGGTATTCTGCCACAGGCATCCTCGTAGCGGATTGAGTCGGGATCGAGACTGACGATCGATTCACTGGTCTGCTGATCGAGTCGCTGTGCGGTCTCATAGTCGTGAAAGTGGCTGAGATCTGAACTGATCACGATTAAAGTCTCCGGCCCACCCCAGAGTTTGCTGAGCACCTCGGAAACGGCCTCGCCCATGGCATCCCCAACCACCATCGGCACCAGGGTGAAGTCGGTCAGAAGCTGTTGCAGAAACGGCAGTTGAACCTCTAACGAGTGTTCGTTGGCATGGGCCTGATCGAGATGAACCACCTGAGGCAGGTTCTCCAGCCCGGCAATCAGCTCTTTATCGAGTGGAATATCCCCTAAGGGGGTTCGAAAGGAGTCCGCACTGCTGACGGCCAATCCATGAAAAGGCACCCGGTGAGAGGGACCAAGCAACACCACCCGCTTGATTCTGTCGGCAACAGGTTTCAGACGGGCGTAGACCCGGGCCGCCACAGGGCCGGAATAGATATAACCGGCATGGGGCGCGATCAGTGCTTTGGGTGCGTCACCTTCGGGCGCCACGGCATCCAGATAACCCTTTACCATTTCACTCAGCCCGGCCGGGTCGCCAGGATAGAAAAGATCGGCGACTGCCGGTTGCCTGACTGTCATAGCGCACCTCTTTGAAGATTGACCAGTTGACGACGACTCCCCCAAACACCAGGTTCAGCTTCAAACAGTCCCGGCAGTTTCGTGCCGCATTGTTGGCAACACCCATCCGGGGTAAGCGCCCAGCTGCCCAATTCATACCAATCCCGCTGAATCAACCGGCTGCCGCATTGATGGCACCAGGTGCTCGACTCCTGCGGATCATGCACATTCCCCACATAGGCATACCTGACCCCGTTCTCCATGGCGATCCTTCTTGCCCGGCTCAGGGTGGTATGGGGTGTGGGCGGATGGTCACGCATCTTCCAGTCGGGATGGAAAGCGGTAAAGTGCATCGGCACCTCCGGCCCGAGGTTTTCCACCACCCACTGACTCATCGCATGCAACTCCTGATCGGAGTCGTTCTCACCGGGGATCAGCAGCGTGGTGAGTTCGAACCAGACGGAGGTCTCCGCCTTCAGATAGAGCAGTGTGTCCAGCACCGGCTGCAGGTGGGCACCGGTCAGTTTGTGATAGAAGGTTTCATCGAACGATTTCAGGTCCACATTCGCCGCGTCCATGGTGCGGTAGAACTCCTCCCGGGGCTCCTCGCAGACATAACCTGCGGTAACCGCCACCGATTTGATATCGATCTCGGCACAGGCTTGGGCCACATCGATCGCATACTCGTGAAAGATCACCGGATCATTGTAGGTATAGGCCACGCTGCGGCAGCCACTATTGTGTGCGGCCTGGGCGATGGTTTCCGGTGAAGCGGCGTCAGCCAGGGTATGCTGCTGTCTCGATTTGCTGATGTCCCAGTTCTGGCAGAATTTACAGGCCAGATTGCAGCCCGCGGTACCAAACGAGAAGATCGGCGTACCGGGCAGAAAGTGGTTGAGGGGTTTTTTCTCGATGGGATCGACACAGAAACCACTGGAGCGGCCATAGGTATTCAATACCACCGCACCCTGGTAGTTCTCACGCACATAACAGAAGCCCTGCTTACCCTCCTTGATCTTGCAATAGCGGGGGCAAAGATCGCACTGCACCCGGTCTTCAGTGAGTTTGTGCCAATATTTTGTAGGAAAATGGTCGTTCATCTGTGACGCCCAAATACCGCCTCCTCTAACTTTAAATGTAGCCTGTTCAGGACAAAGCGACAGCCGCACCGATGGCGGCCTGACCCAGAGCCAATCCCCCATCGTTGGAGGGCACCTGGCGGTGGCTGAGCAGTCTGAACCCCTGCCCGCTGAGGTTGGCGGAAACCAGTTCGAACAGGGTCTTGTTCTGAAAAACACCACCGGACAAGGCGATGGTGTCGAGTTCCGCCTGCCGCGCCAGCTGCGCCGCCAGTTCGCTGATGCTGATCGCCAAACCGGCATGGAAACGCCAGGCGATCCGCTCCATGGCAACACCCTTGCGCAGATCCTGCAGCAGACCCAGCCAGAGTCCCTCAGCCTGCAGACATTGGACGCCATCGGCCGCGACCGGGTTCAATCTGTAGCCCTCATCCTCCGGTTCACGACCAAGCCGGGCCAGGGTCTCCAGCTCGATGGCGGCCTGCCCTTCGTAGCTGATCTCCTCCCGGCAGAGGTTCAACAGCCCCGCCACCCCATCGAACAAGCGGCCGCAGGAGCTGCTCATGGGCGAGTTGACGCTACCACTGACCATGCGGAGAAGCACCTCGATGGGTTGTTGCTGCAACCATTTCACCGCTTCCAGATCACCCCATTGATCGGCAACCATCTGCCATCCCAGATAGTGATTGAGTTGACTGAAGGTATTGCGCCAGGGCTGTTTGATCGCCTGTACACCACCGGGGAGCGGTACAGGATTCAGATGCCCCAGACGCTTGAACCCCAGGTAGTCCGCCTGTAGAAATTCGCCACCCCAGATGGTGCCGTCGTCACCGTAGCCGGAGCCGTCCAGGGCGATCCCGAGTACCTCACCCCCATCCAGTGGCCACTCATTTTCAGCCAGCACACTGGCGATATGCGCATGATGGTGCTGCACCAGCAGCAGCTCCAGCCCCTGCTCCTCTGCCAAGGTCCTGGCGTGCTGGGTCGAGCGATAGTTGGGATGACGGTCCGCCACCAGGTGGCTGGGATGGTGATCGTAGAGGCCGGCATAGAGCTCCAGGTTTTTCAGGTAGTCCTGGTAGGAGATCAGGTTCTCAAGATCCCCGATATGCTGGGAGAGAATCCCCTTTCCCTGACGCAGCAGGCAGAAGGTGTTCTTCAGCTCACCCCCCAGGGCCAGCAGCTCCGGCGCCTGCCCGAAACCCTCGGGCAGCGGTATGGGGGCTGGCGCATAACCCCGCGCCCTTCGCAACAGTCTGGCCTCTCCATCGACCAACCGCACCACCGAGTCATCCACCCGGTTGATGATCTCCCGGTCGTGCAGCAGGAACAGGTCGGCCAGAGGCTGCAGCTGTTCGGTGGCCTCCCGGTTATCGATGCACTGGGGCTCCTCGATCATGTTGCCGCTGGTCATCACCAGGGGGCGATCCCAGTCGGCCAGTAACAGATGGTGCAAGGGGCTGTAGGGCAGCATGAAACCCAGAGAGGCCTGGCCTGGCGCCAGATTCTCCGGCAAACCATTATCCTCCCGCTGTTCGAGCAGCAGGATTGGCGCACTGCTCTCTGCCAGCAATCCGGCTTCCTTTTCGTTGAGCTTGCAGTAACGAATAATCACCTCACAATCCCTGGCCATCAGCGCGAAGGGCTTGTGATGACGCCGTTTGCGCTCCCGCAGGGTCGTCACCGCCTGTTCATTGGTGCCGTCACAGGCCAGATGAAAGCCGCCGATGCCTTTGATCGCCAGAATCGTCCCTTGGGCGAGGCGCCGGCTCGCCTCCTGAATCGCATCCTCACCGGCCTCAGTCGGTTCGATCACGTCACCCTGGGCATCACACAACCAGACCTTTGGCCCACACTCGGGACAGGCATTGGGCTGGGCATGAAAGCGTCGGTCGGCCGGATCTTCATACTCATGGCGACAGGCCTCACAGAGAGGAAAGTGGCGCATGCTGGTGTTGGCCCGGTCGTAGGGGATACGCTCGACGATGGTCAGTCTGGGGCCACAGTGGGTGCAGTTGGTAAAGGGGTAGCGATAACGCCGGTTCTGTGGATCCTGGAAATCCTCGACACAGGCCTGACAGGTAGCGGCATCAGGCACCACGCCGGTCTGAATCTCACCCTGCTGACTGACGGTGATCTCAAACGACGCCTGCTCCGGTAGATCATCGGTTGGTTGGCGCTTGAGATCATCGATCCGCGCCAGAGGTGGCGGATCATCCAACAGCAACTGGCAGAATCGATCGATCTGAGCCGCCTCACCACAGAGATGGATCTCCACCCCCTGGGCATCGTTCCACACCGAGCCACGCAAGCCACACTCACGGGCCAGGTGCCAGACTTTGGGTCGAAAACCAACCCCCTGCACCAGCCCCTGAACCCGGATACGCTCAGCTGATTCAAATGCCATTGATCTGTTTCATCTCTTTAAGCCGCTCTGCAATGACGATTTGTCACACAGTTTGTCATCACCCAGCAGCCCTTACAAAGTTCCCCTGGACGACCTAGGGATTGTTTCTGAATCATGATCACTCCTGTCCCACTAACTTTCAGCCTACCCTGAGCAAATCTGAAAGCCCCTCTCCCTTGATGGGAGAGGGGTTGGGGAGAGGGTGTGCGCGAAGCGCATCAAGTGCGTGAAAGATAAAGCCAATTTAATCCTTCATCTTTTATCTTATCGAGTATTGGTCAAATGATGCCGTTCATTCTCCCCCTCTCCCCCAGCCCCTCTCCCACAAGGGGAGAGGGGAGTAGCTCACCCGCTGACTGACTGAGATCTCAAACGATGCATGCCCCGGCAGGTGATCGGTTGGCTCTCGCTTGAGATCATCGAACCACGCAAGCCACACTCGCGGGCCAGGTGCCAGACCTTGGGCCGGAATCCAATCCCTGCACGAGCCCCTGAACCCGGATACGCTCAGCTGATTCAATTGCCGTTGATCTGTTTCAATTATCTAAGGCCTGATTCCAACAATAAACTTACAGCTTTTTAGCGCCGGGAAGTTGTTGTGCAGCCATATCGAAACTATAGACACCATCCATAGACTGATTTGTCGATTCGGCATGATATTTTGCCTTGTTGATTATTAAGGCATCAGGAAAATCCAGTGCTTTTCTCCGCGTAGGTTTTGCCTTTCGAAAGTCAGATAGAGCTCTCCAGACCGTTTGATCATCTTCAAAGCAGAGATTGGGCTCTTCAAATAAACTGTTTAAAACTTTTATTAACCCATCTTTGCCTAATTTGTACTTTTTCCCTTTCAGGGTCCATAGCGTCTCAACCAGCACGATATCTGTAATCAATACAGTTTCACTTTCATCGATCAATTTGGCAGCCCTTTTCGACTGCTGTTTGTCATTATCAAGCAGATATCGCAGTAGCACATTGGTATCAATGGCAATCATTTGTTCAAGCTACTCTGTAATGACTCTTCATCACTCAGCTTGGGGTTACTCTTGAGCCCTTTTAATATACCTCTAGCCGCACCGGGAGCTTTTTTAATAATCGTAATATGCCCTTCTCCATCAACAAAACACTGATACTCATCACCCGGACCGATACCAGCAACTCTGCATTGTTCGACTGGTAGTGTAATTTGACGTTTTGCACTTACTTTTGGCATGACCCACCTCTTTACTATCCATAGATATGTAAAGATTATATATAATCTTTACCAAAATGAAAAATGTAAAGATCATGTAATGATAAACTGCCAACAGCTGATACACTACTGACTACCGTGTATTACAGTTAACAACATTTCATGGCATGCTTTATTCAGCCAAAAGCAGCGTTTCAACTGATGCGCTAGTGCCAACATCAAAAAACCCTGAAATACTATCAACACCATTAGCACAATCACTCAACTGGTCTCAGAGACCCGTCAACTGGCTCAACAGAGACGGCATCGCTACCTTCTGCATATCGCAGGTGAAGCGGCCTGGTGTATTGAGCAGGCCAAACAGATCGTTGAAGGGATAAACGAACCCAACACACTGTGGATTGGAGAACATCCACCGGAAGGCATCACCCATGCCGGCAATCAACAGACACTGCAGCATCTGGGCAGGGAATCTGGCCTGCTGATCTACAACGCCTTTTCAGGATTCGACCCGGACGCCTTCGGCGCAGTCAGCGGCACATTGGCGGGCGGCGGACTCCTGCTCCTGCTGACCCCTGCCCTGGATCAGTGGGCCGAGCAGAGTGATCCGGAAGCCGAGCGGATCACCGTGGCCAACTACAACCTGCCCAAACCCAGCCGCCTCTTCACAAGGCTTGCATCCATCCTGGAAACCGAACCGACCGTTGCCAGAATCACAGCCGCTGCTATCAAGCCCACACAGACCGACACACTGCCAGACCAAACAGATTCAACCACAACGGATCCCAGCTGCTGTACCAACGATCAATCTGCCGCCGTAGAAGCGATCATCCATGTGGTCAAAGGCCATGGCAAACGGCCGCTGGTACTCAGCTCCGACCGGGGACGCGGTAAATCCTCAGCCCTGGGGATCGCCGCCGCCCGGCTTCTCCAGAACGGCTACAAGCGCATCCTGGTAACCGCCACACGACAGGCTGCGGTGGAGACCCTGTTCGCCCTGGCTGCCCGCGAACTAAAGATGGAACAACAGGGAGCGGATACCCTCCTCCACCAGCAAGGCATGATTGAGTATGTCGCCCCGGATCGATTGATCCTGGAGCAGCCCCGGGGAGATCTTCTGCTGGTGGATGAAGCAGCCGCCATCCCCACGCCCCTACTCAAAAAACTGCTGGCCCACTACCCCCGTATCACCTTCGCCACCACAGTGCATGGCTATGAAGGCACCGGCCTGGGATTCAACCACCGATTCAAAAAACACCTCGATCAGCAACGCCCCCAGTGGCGGGAGATCCAGCTCAAGACACCGATCCGTTGGGCACTCAATGATCCCCTGGAACAGCTGGTCTTCAGAATGCTGGCCCTGGATGCAGAACCGGCGCAGATTGATCACGACTTGACCCTGGATAACGACCAGCTCTCCATAACCTTTCCCAGCCAAACGCAGCTGATGGAAGATGAACAGCAGCTGCAACAGTTCTTCGGCCTGCTGGTCCTGGCCCACTACCGGACCACACCGAGGGATCTCTGGCATCTGCTGGACGGACCGAATCTGCAACCGGTGATTGTGAAACATCGACAACAGATCATCGCCGTCGCCCTGCTCGCCTCCGAAGGAGAATTTTCAGCGGAACTCGCAGAACAGATCTGGCTCGGCCGACGGCGGCCCCGAGGACACTTACTGGCCCAATCACTCTCCGCTCATCTGGGTTTGAGAACGGCGTCGACTCTGAAGGGATTGCGGATCATGAGAATTGCCGCGCATCCTGCCCTACAAAACAGAGGCCTTGGTCAACAACTGCTTAATGCGATACAAAATTACGCCTCTGATCAGGCGTATGACTATCTTGGTGTCAGTTTTGGTGCTGAGACGAGACTGATCCGATTCTGGCAGGCCAACGGCATGAAAGCCGTAAGGCTGGGTGTCCACCCGGGAGCAAGCAGCAGTCAGCAATCAGTAATGCATATCCAGGCCCTGAGTAGTAGAGGCGAATCGATGCTGAAACAAGCCAGAGCCAGCTATGCCAAACAACTGCCAGCACTACTTGCAGAGCCACTGAGTCAAGTCTCATCCGAGTTGCTCGTACTCCTGCTCAAGGGGATTGAAACACCCCCCATGTCGGATCTGACGGAACAGGAGTGGTTGGATGCGATTGCATACGCTTTTGGCAATCGGGGATATGACTATACCCAGGCCACCATTCAGACACTCGCCTTAAATGCCCTTGTCGATGGGCTGTTAGATGATTCTGAGAACAGCCTGTTGATTAAACGAGTGTTACAAAAACAGCTATGGAGTGATTGCACGAGAGCACTTGATCTCTCCGGTAAGAAAAGCGCAGATTCAAAGATACGTAAAACCTTACAGAAGGTTGTTTCTCATTATGCTGACAGTGCAACTACTGATCTAGTTTGTAAGATCAAAAGGATATCTGATTAATTCTCTTTTCTTCGCCCGGTGAATGCCAACTCACTCAGAGGCACATGTGAATATAGCATCATTTCTTATGCCACATATTATTTCCAATATGATAATGCATGACATTTTTTAATGTCCGCTTTCGGCCAAAAGCGGACAATTAAATTGTTTTTACTCTGATCCATAATTCAGTGTTTATTTAAATCTGAGAAACAAACCAAGATAATCATCGTGAATAGCACTTTTCCAAGGCTTACCATACAGACAAAAACCTAATTGCTTGAGTATACTGACCATCGCTGGATTTGCCGCGATTTCGGTCGAAGCCATGAGATTACTGCCCCCAAACTCGTCTACTAACATGCGAGCGATATTTTTTGCTAATCCCTTTCCTGTATACTTTGGGTCGGTGTACAGGTAGCCTAGTTCCCATTCGAAATCATTACTTAAGTCAGAAAGTCCAGATTTTTTGTCAGAGAAGTCTGAGTTTGTCTTAACCTTTATTGCACCAATTGAAACTGGTTCTCCACCTATTCTAGCAATACAAATTAATTTGCATCTATCAGCCTTTCTTTGTGGATCACCTTGAACTTTACCTTGTTGTTTTAACATGTCCGCAAAGGCGTTCCGAATATCATCGGTAAGGTTCTCTTTTAATATAATTTCATATTCGATATTCATATCTTCCAAAGTACAAAGTTAAATCATCTAAAGTAAGAACGTTTGCATGATATAGACAACCAGCGGCCAAAAGCGGACATTCAGTGTTTGCTACTTTGGCACAGCGCGTCTTTTATTTAAAACTCTGCTACTTGATTTTCCCGTAGTAATATTTGTTATCTTTATCGTAGATTTCGATTTTGCCATCAGCCTTTAATTTACCGTAGTAGTAATTATTGTTCTCATCATAATATTCGATTTTCCCATTATCTTTAAGCTTTCCGTAGTAATACTTGTTTTGCTCATCATATAATTCGATGTTTCCATTATCTCTTATCTTCCCGTAATAATAACGGTTATTCTCATCATACAGCTCTATCTTTTTTGTCATTTTAACTCCTAGATAATGTAAAATATTTTGAAGCTATCTTTATTCAACTAATACAACTTGCTCCTCTGAAAGTAGTTCGGCACCTATAAGTTCCTCTTTTGCTGTATTTGGATTTGGTGTAAACAATATAATTCTTAGATTTTCTTCTGCTCTTGAGAAACAGACATATGCAAGTTTTCTACTTCGCTTTAGCTGCCCTTCGGTAGCCTCTCCTGATGTCCCTGGCGTGAGCAATTTAGAAAAGCTATATAAATTCCATGCCGCCTCAGTATCATCAAATACAACAACCACATTTGGGTATTCTTCACCTTTAACTCCATGCTGAGTACTAAACGGTGTGTTGTCATTTACAAAATCAACATAATTCGCTAGTTCCAAAGTATCCATTGTGAAAAATGTATCGGCTAACCACCTACCTTTATCCTGGGAGTGCTCATCACGACGGTATTCTTCTTCCATTGGCTCACGGTCTAAATCTTCTAGAACACTTTCTGAGAAGCGGTAAAGCCCGTTGTCCCGAACAAATTGTAAAATAGTACCTAAATTATTTGTATCCCAGATTAGAGTAAGCTGTTCCACGAGTTTCCTTCCAAGCTCTAACATTTCCCCGAGTGATTTTTGTTCGTTTTCGCCTTCTGGGTTAAACGCTGGACTATTCTTAGCTAATAAATTCATTACAGTTCGAATATCGCCATTTCTATAACTTTCTACAAGTGGCCACAGTACTTTCGTAAATGGCTTTAATATTTTGTGATCCCCAGACTCATAATCCTCCTGAGCACGTGAGGAAGCGTATTCTCCAGTAAATAATTTATGTAAGTTCTGAAATCCCAGCCTACGAGCAATCATTTGCCTTACAAGGAAAAGTAGTTTTGTATTTTCATCTTCCTCCCAACCGAAGGAGCGAATAATTTGATCAAATTTTGTTGCTGCCCTATCTAGTTGTTCATCAGAATACCTATTTCTAGGCGCTTCAGGACTTTCTGACTGGACTAGAATCAATTCAACGCTACCTTCAACAGCAGCATTGTCCCCCGATGCTACTTGTTCAACGTCAGTTCTAAAGGAATTTAAAAGTTCTATTACCTGCGTTGCACAACGATAGTTCTCTTGCTTAGTGATAACTGGAGAGCCTTCTGGGGCTGCAAATTCTCCCATACCTCTATCGTAGATTTGTTGCCATGGATCGCCAAAGTAACCCACTACCGGCAGGCCTTCTTCTGAACAAATTGAATTAAACGCATTCACGGTTTCTGCAAATGTATCTTGCGCCTCATCGACAAATATATACGGATATTTCTGACCTAAAACTTTGCGAAGTACCGCATTATCACTTATCATCGATCCGGAAACAGCGACAACATCATCATGACTTAACTTTCCCTCTGAATAATTTGAAAACGTTGAAGTATCGTCATAGAGAAATTTCTCAACTTGGACTAAAGCTTCCAAATCCGCGTTAAGAGACTCAATTTTTTGTCTAGCTGCTTCAGCTCTTTGACTATTGCCTACCGCTTTTTCCGCCTGCTTTTCAAGTTGGGCAGGTATTATCACATCAGTCAATGCTGCTCTAATATCAATAGTAAAACGTTTAATTTCACCCCACAAAAAGCTATGAAGAGTTGAGACAAGGAAAATATCATCCCAACCTAAACGCTCCGAAATAACATCCACTGCTCTATTAGTAAAAGTAATACAAGCAATTTTTTGGTCATTTTGCCGTAAGGTCTTTCCCTTTGATGTTCTAATGTGGTCAAGTGCCATGACCAGAGAAGTTGTTTTGCCTGATCCCGCCCCCGCCACAATAGAGAAGCTTCTTTCTTCCTCTAAACATCTCTTAATTTGTTCGTCAGATTCAGTCGGCACAAACTCTCTTGTATTCCTAGTCGGCATTATACTCCCCCTCCGGAATAGAATTGACACCCAATCTTTTCGCCAACCACGTTAAGCCATCTGATATGTACGAAGGAACTTTCCAATCTACTTCTGAAGCCGCCATTTCGAGCGCGAAGTCTGTCTTTTTAAAACTATCTGACTTCACCCTTTCAAACACTGTTTGTTTCACCTCAGCCGGGTCATCTGTCAATTCCTTTCCGCACGAAAGTTTGCCATCCTTGAAGAGATCAATGTTTTCATAGATGAAAGCTTCTTCAAAAGTCCTCCCGTACATTTTCACATCGTCCCCAAAAGTAGGGGTATCGGTAGGTCTCTGGAATCCTATATAGCCTGAATTATCCTCGACTGCGACTTGGTCACTTGATAGTGCGCTGAGTTCTGCTATGCAGTCTTTCCCAAGATAAAATTTTATGGAAGAGTTAGATGTTACAGCTCCATCTAGATCAGCCTGACAGACTTTTCTATTATTGTTTGGGTCGACTGAATCTATATCAGTAATAACTAAATAAGGAACCCCCAAAAACTCAAGAAGCCCAGCAAAGCGACTGGCATATGCTCCACCGACCTCCAATACAGATAGGAACGTACTCTTTAAGTCTTCTGCAGCCTTTTCGATCATTTTTGGTAAAAGTAATTTTTCAGCAGCTCCTTCAACTAAAATAACCCCATCTGAAAAGAACAAATCGCAATGCGTTAAGCGCATGTACTTTGTTAAGAAATCAAGGACCTCTTTTTCATCTACGTTATTACCAGAGGCAGATTTCCTGTCAGGCTTGAATAACATCATACTTAGCACTTTTGATGCATTTAAAACCCCCGGATCGTCTTGATCTTCTCCATCTAGGTAGCATCTCTTAAAATATCTAACCTTGCTAATATCAACAGCGTCGAGGATGTGTGAAGAATGTGTAGTCACCCCAATTTGCGGGATGTTGTGCTGTTCATTCTCTTGCTTAGCCACATCGCCGATAATGTTCCAAATATTGGTTATAAATGTTTGTTGGACAGATGAATGTAAATGAACTTCAGGCTCTTCAATAAATATTAGCTGGCAGAGCGGTCTTTTTGATTCTGTAGAAATCCATTGCAAGTAATAGTGACTTACGTGAATAGCTATATATACGAGGTTTTTGAAGCCGAGCCCATTATAAGCCTCTGGAAGTTCGTGACTGTGATTTGAATCCACGTAAAGCAACGAGGTATTTCCCTTTAGAGCAACCTCTGGACTAAGCGATGATACTATTTTCAGCTCTCTATCATTAACAGAGGGTACGCCTAAGCTCTTTAGAATGCCCATTAGCCCATCAAAGCATTTTTCGTAGTGCTCATTTAGATTTTCGTTGTTCTGATCAATTACTCGGTTTGCTTCTTCGTTAACTTCTGCCTGATCTAAGTTCATTTTATAGTAGGTAGCAAAAGCTTGAGATAAGCGAGTGCTACGTGAAGCTTCGTGATCGTCAATATTTCTTTGCGCATCAACAAAATCGATCCTCAATATAGAAGATAATGTCTTTTTGGCTTCATCGGCCTCCATATGATGAACATTTAGATCGTCCCCATCTTTTTCTAGCGTAAAATATTGCGTGGTATAATGGCGTGTGAGATTAGAAGGTAATGATAGGTACTGAGATAGGCTCTTCGCGCGGCTTCCACCCTCAAGCTCAGGGAAAGCTGAGGAGTATTCCTCCATTAATTTGTCAGCATCTGAAATTGTATACTGAATCCTTACTCCAACCTCTTCGATAGTGGCTGAGATATTGGGCAAAAGTGACCATACTCGACCAAACTCAATGTCAGGATCAATAGCCAACCATAAATCCATTTCTAAAGTTGGTAACTCAATCTCTTCACCTCTGCCGTATTTATCAAAATCTGAAATTTTTGAAACTGAAAAATCGTGAATTTTAAAATCAAGGGTTTTTAGAAAGAGTTTGAATGCAGAAGTTGCGGAGGTTTTACCGCTATTATTCGGACCAACGAAGACGGTTTCCTTCTGGCCGAAGTCTATCTCTACTTCCTCTAAACGACGGAAGTTTTTGAGTTTAACTCTCTTAATTTTCATTCTTTATTCCCTAAACGTCCGCTTTGGGTCGCTTGCGGACAATTTCATTACTCGTCTTGTCATAAGCTTCGCGGCACATAAGCCACCTCCTTTAACTCAGCAATCACATTGCTACGATCAAGTTCATCCAATGCCCTCTTGAGATACCCTTTCACATTCACATCACAGTGAGGAAAAGCAATTTCCGGCTCTAACCCTTTAAGTTGCAGAAAGATTGCCAGTGCATAGCTGTGCTCGGCCTCCGTATGATACCCACCACCTGATGTTTGCCAGCCAACTGCATCCACGCTTGAGTGTTGCCGGAAATTAAAAGCGGCGTTTGCCTGGAAAATACCGAACCCCAGAAAGGTAGCGCCAATATCTGTTGCAAACTCCCAGTTTTCCCATCCGCCGGGAGGTGGTTCCGGTGCTGTGCCGGTGAGATAGTGGGACAACTCATGAGCGAAGGTCGCCACCATTTGGGTTGGATCATCGGTGAGTTTTGGATTGTAGGTGATCGTGGCTTGGTTATTCTCATCTACCGAGAAGGTGCCGAGGGGGCTTTGCTCAACGTTTTGCACGGTTAAAGTCGGGGCAACCCGTAGATTGGGATCTTCCTCCTGAACCTGGAGGGTTACCGGCCAGTTCTCCATTCCGGCGTATTTCATCACTTGTTTTAACGTGGTCTGGGCAGCGGATTCATTTGAGTCGACGATGGAAGGAAAATAGTCACCTGTGGGGAGAACGAGTTGGGCTTCTTTATAGAAATCGTCCCCTCCGAAATGGGTCAGCAGCCATCTGTAACACTCGATTTGAAACCGAGTGTCTTGTTCGGTGAGTAACGGCTTTTTACGAAAGGAATTCCACACGGTTAAAGTCCTTTTTACTCATGACTGTTGTTTTCCCGAGTTCCCCGCCCTGTTGGATATTTATTATGGATGCTCTATATAACACCCAATTTAGGACAATATCAATCACTTAGCTTCCTGCCTTTCTACTCCTCTATTCGCGCGATAAGCCTGGGGCCACTCCCTCTTAATCCCCGTACCGGCACGAGCGAGAAGCGCAGGCAAAAGCCGATCAGCGGGCCTGACTGTTTGAGCGATAGCGAGTTTCAGGCCCGCCGGTTTTTGCCGAGCATCGCAGCGGACCCGAAGGGGCGTGACGGCCGGGCGCCGTTTCTTTTGGTTACTTTTCTTTTGGCGAGAAAAGAAAAGTGACTCGCCCAGGAGGGCGAAACAGGGACTTTCCGACAAGAGGTCAATAACGAGTGGCTACACCATCGAATAGCTAAATTGACTTCAACTCTTATGTGACAATCGATAAGCCAACACAATAGGCGCAGCAAAAGTGGTCACAATCACCATAATGATCACCGTCGCAAACAGATCCGCAGACAAGACACCCAGACTCAAACCTACATTCGCAAATACAATACCGACTTCACCACGAGGCACCATCGCCCAACCGACGGTATTTTTGTCCACACCCGGCCCTGCTGCCCAACCGGAGACATACTTGCCTACGATCGCCGCAACGGATACAGCCAGTGCAATACTCAGTATGGTCGGATTCGCCACCAGTGACGCCAGATCGACCTGCATGCCCGTGTAGAAGAAGAACACCGGCACGATAAAGATCACAAAACCATGTATAAGGTCTTCAATGTGCTTGTCGCTGTGTTTGTTGATGGTGGCTTCCAGAATGCGGCGCGATTCCTTCTCACACTTGGTGTCGTTATGAAACAGCCGCTCACGCAACTCCATGATCGCTTCCGGCTCTTTAAAGTAGCGGAAGTGAACCGGATCGAGGGCCAGCCCAACCGCGTAGGCGCCTACGATCATCTCAAGGCCGACCGAGTAGGCAAGCACCGCAAAGACGATGCCTATGCCCATGACGAAGGCCGCCTTCATCTCCAGGCTGTCCTCCAGCCGGCTCACCCAGTAGCTGAGGCCCGGCGCGATGCTCTGACCGAACAGTATGGCCACAGCGAACAACAGGATCGCTTTGGCGATGATGACAAACATGCTACCGATACCAACCGCTTCGGCGTCACCGCTGGTGGCGGCCAGTGATGATACGAAAGCGAGGATCACAAGACCCAGTACATCGTCGATGACGGCTGCGGAGCGCACCATGATTGACTCCGTGGAGTCCTTCTGCCCCAGGTCCTCAAACGTTCGTGTGGTGATGGCGATGGAGGTGGCGGAGAGTGCCGCACCGAAGAACAGGTAGACCACATCGGACTGCCCCGGCATCAGTACCGCCAGGGTGACGTAGCCAAGCACCATCGGTGCAACCACCCCGACGATGGCAACCGCCAGGGAGCGGAGCCCGACGCTCATGATGTCTTTAATGTTCGATTCGAGGCCGATCTTGAACAGCAACAGGACGACGGCGTATTCAGCAATGATGCGGATGAATTCGGTGGTCTTGATCGGTTCCAGCCAGTCGAGACCGGTCATCAGCGCGAAGTTGCCGGCAACGATGCCGGCGGTTATGCAGCCCAGAACTGCTGGAATATTGATCAGCTTGAACAGACTGGCGAAGGCCCGGGCAAGTACCATAGCCACGGCAAACCAGATGAAGGATTGCAGGATGACTTCGTGAGGCCCACCTCCATGTTCGGCACTGTGCTCTCCCTGATTGAGCCATAAGAGTACAACCACAGACACCGTGAGAAGCAGTATCTGGAACGAGCGTTTAGAGAGAGGCATGCAAAGCTCCTTTCCAGCCACAGAGTTGCTTTTTACCTTAGCATGACAACCCGCCACAAACTACGGATTTCAATGGTGTGAACGGTGTGTGACTGTTTGTAATACTATCGGTCCGGAGCTCCAAGACTTGATCAAGTCTGAGAGATAAATTCCAGCCAACCTCCGCCAGGCCCTTCACACAGTTAGCAGGAAAGCCGCCCCCTCTCAATCTGCCCCTGGATCCTGGGTAGTGTCCACTACGGTCCGGAATAAATACGTTTCATCTGGCTGAAAGCTATGCAGCACTTGATTTTGAAGGGTACAAGCCATGGCAGGGACTGACAATCAGAGATTCTTAATCTGCACAAGGCCACATTTAACAGACCTGAATGGTGGTTACTCAAACCCTGTTTGGTGGGGCATGGCCCCACCCTACACCCTGAAGTTAATGGTGGTTCCTCAAACCCTATTGGTGGGGCATGGCCCCACCCTACACCCTGGAAGTAATGGTAGGGTGGGGCCATGCCCCACCAATTACGCTTTGAATAAACACGGATACACTGATTTTTCCGGACAGCAGTGGCTAACAACAATCACTCTATCCGGGGCTGTGTGGAATCCATCACCCAAGTGATTGGCGGCTAAATAAACGACAGAAAAGATCTTTTCGATAAGTAAGGTATTGATCAGGAGTCGATGTTCGACAGAGAACTTCAACGTTCGTTTTCGAGGGCCGGTTTGCGGATCAGATTGGTGACTTTGTATTTAGCAAAATGGGCACCGAACTTGATCAAACGGACCATGTGCTGCGGATAGAGCAGTGACAGCCAGGTGTAGTGCCAGCTGATCGAGGGTCGCCGGTAGAAGGAGACCAGCATCTCCCGATAGTGTTTGTCCAGCTCATCGATGCTGATCCCTTCCGGGGACCAGAGGAAGTTCATGCCGTTCATCTTCTCCCAGTGGTCGTCACGGATGTTCGAACCATAGAGGTCGTAGTAGATGGGCGAGCCCGGATAGGGGGTGAACTTGGTCAGGTTCATGATGGTCATGGGGATGTTGCGCACGAACTGCTTGGTCTCTTCGATGGAGTCCACCGTCTCACCCGGGTAACCGAGCATGAACAGTCCCTTGGTGCGGATGCCTGCGGCGGCGGTCATCTTTACCGCCCGCTCAGAATCCTTGACCTTGGCGGACTTGACCATCTTCTCCAGCATCTCCTGGGAACCGCTCTCCAGGCCGAAGCTGATCTCCCAGCAGCCTGCCTGTTTCATCAGCGCCAGCACATCCTCGTGGACCGTATCGACCCGGGAGGTGCAGGACCAGGTCATGTTGAGCCCCTCTTCGATGAGGATTTTGCAGAACTCCGAGGCCCGCTTGCGGCTCGCCAGGAACAGGTCGTCGACGAACATCACATGACGGATGCCGTAGGTCTGCTTGAGATGTCGCATCATCTCAACCACCTTGGCCGGTGAGTAGTAACGGACCCGGTCGCCGAAGGTCGAGGTGTCGCAGAACTTACAGTGGAATGGACAGCCGCGGGAGGCGGCGATTGTGGCCACCGGTCCCCGGGGATAGTCGTAGATGGCCGGCTTATAGGCCTGGGGGAAATCTGGCAGCAGATCCCAGGCCGGCATCGGCAGGTAATCCAGATCCCGGTTGATCGCCCGGCCCTGGGTCTGGTTGATGAAGGGGCCGTCCCGATAGATCAGTTCGGGCACCTCGGTGAGTTTGCCCTCCCCTTCGATGGCCCGCAGCAGGTCCATCAGGGTCTTCTCCCCTTCACCGGTAACCGCATAATCGAACTGGCTGAACCGCTCCATGGTCTCCCGCCCCATGGAGGAGACGTGGGGACCACCGATGACGATCACCGTCTCCGGCAGCTTCTGCTTGATCGATTTGGCGATCTCTGCGGTGTTCCAGACACCGACGGTGAACAGGGTGATGCCCACGTAGGCGGGCGCGCTCTCCACCACCCGCTCCACCACCCCCTCGATGGTGAGGTTCATGATGTTGCTTTCGATGATCTCCGGCTCGTAACCGTGCTCTCTCACCTCGGCCGCCAGATACATCAACCCCAACGAGGGGGAGTTGTTGGTGATCTCCTTGACGAACTCATACCCCTTGGCGATGGAGTCATAGGGGGGGTTGATGAAGGTGATTTTGCGATTTGACATGTTCAGAGTTGGAATTCGCCGGGCGTCAGTGCCTTAACAGTGACTAGTTTACCTTAAATATCGGTAATACTGAGGTCATTAACACATCAAAATATCGTGTGATTCCCCTCGAACAGCCGCCAGCTGACTTGACGAATGGCGTAATTCACACTATATTAGTAATTAATAATATTCTTTTTGGTGTTTATCATGAATGATATGTTGCTGTTTAGCTGTGCCGAGCTGAGGGAGCTGGCGGAAACCAATCCCGATGAAATTGAAGTGATCGTTGAGATGATGATCGAAGCGGAAGCCGACCTCTGCCGGGAGAACAGTTGATCTGAAGATTTTTAAAGCGTCTCCATAATAAGCTTGCAACAAAAAAAATGCCCGCATAAAGCGGGCAATTTTTTTCTTATGGAGTCAATTTTTATTTTATTGACTGGTAGTAGTCCATCAGGATCTGAGCCACCTCGGGACGGGAGAACTCTTTGGGAGGCGCAATGCCCTGTCCCAGCATCTCACGCACCTTGGTGCCGGACAGCAGTACGAAATCCTCTTTGCTGTGATCCGGTGCTTCACACATCATCACAACCTTGTTGAGTTTCTTAGAGTAAGCGGTGTGGTCGGCCTTGAAGATCTCGATCTCCATGGCACCGGCCGGCACTTCGTTCTCAAAGATGGTCTGTGCATCGAAGGCACCGTAGTAGTCACCCACACCGGCGTGATCACGACCGATAATGAAATGGGTGGCGCCCATGTTCTGACGGAAGTAGGCGTGCAGAACCGCTTCTCTGGGGCCGGCATAGAGCATGTCGAAACCGTAACCGGTCACCATCGCGCTGTTCGGCGGGAAGTAGAGCTCGACCATCTTGCGGATGGCGGCATCACGTACTGGTGCAGGAATATCACCCTTCTTCAGCTTACCCAGCAGCATGTGGATCACCAGGCCGTCACAGCCGAGACGATCCATGGCGATGTGGCACAGCTCTTCGTGGGCCAGATGCATGGGGTTACGGGTCTGGAAGGCGACGATCTTGCTCCAACCGCGCTCCTGGATCTCGTTGCGGATCTCTACCGCGGTGCGGAAGGTATCCGGGAAATCAGCCTGGAAGTAGGAGAAATTCAGTACCTGGATCGGACCGGACAGGGCGATGCGGCCCTGGCTGTTGAACGCCGCCACACCGGGATGCTCGGCATCGTCAGTACCGTAGACCTTATCGGTCATCACAGCCATCTGCTCATCGCTGACGGTTTCGATGGCTTCGATGTCCATCACGGCCAGTACAGGATTGCCTTCCATGTTCGGATCTCTGAGGGCAATGCGTTTGGCGTCACCGATTGCATCGGTGCTCTCAACCAAACAGAGCACAGGCACTGGGAAGAAGCTGCCATCGGTGAGGGTCATCTTCTCAGCGGCACCCATACCGTCGGCGACCGACATGTAGCCTTTCAGCGGGTTGAAGTAGCCTGCACCCATCATCACCGCATTACCGGCGGCCTGGGAGCTGATCACTACGGAAGGCAGTGATTCAGCCTCATGGGAGAGACTGTGGTGGGTATCCGGGTCATAGACAAACAAAGGTTGTAGTTCTGTTGAACCAACGGGGTTGATCATGACGTTTCTTCTCCTTCGCTTAGATCACTAAATTCTTATGGCCGATTCGCCTCGTCACCGAGGGCAGTTCGGTTCTGCCGATTTTGTCGTCAGTGGATTCGATCGATTGGCCCCTTCATTGATCTGTTTTAATTTCTTGAAAAGAGCCGTAAGCCACTGTTTTTTATTTAATTGTATAAGCAAGTATGCTCACACCAATACACAAACAGCCCATACCCTACCACAACCAGGAGTTATCCAACCCAAGTTATTTTTTATGTGCTCAGCAAAATATCTGCTCGCCCCGTTTAATCGGGCCATTCCCAGGTGTGGTGTTGCGGGTGGATTGGTTGAAAACGGCAGTCTGTCGCCGTAAACCGCGGTTAGGAGAATCGTTGGAGCCGATCACTGAGGCCGCTCTGACGCTGCATGCCTCTGAGTAAGGCGGTTTTGAAAACCGCTTCCGTACCAACCAGACTGAACTGCTGCTTTGCGCGGGTGACGGCGGTATAGACCAGCTCACGGCAGAGCACCGGTGAGTCCTGCTTCGGCAGATGAAACAGCACCCGCTGGAATTCCGATCCCTGACTCTTGTGCACGGTGAGGGCATAGACGGTCTCACAGTGGGGCAAGCGGGAGGGTGAGACCCAGCGAATAGCGCCGTCGGCCCCGTTGAAAGCGACCGACAGCTCACCGGAGCCGTCCGGATGGGCCAGCACGATCCCGGTCTCACCGTTGTAGAGATTGAGCTGATAGTCGTTGCGGGTCAGCATCACCGGTCGCCCCACATACCAGCTTGCCTGTTGGGGAATGGCCCCCTGCGCTCTCAGCCGACCGGTGATACCCTGGTTGAGCTGTATCACACCCGCCGGCCCTTCCCGTAGCGCCGCCAGGATGCGGAAGGCATGCAGCTGTTCGAACAGCGCCTCGACGGAATCACCCCGCTCGATCGCCTGGCCGAGTTGGGCAAAATGGGCCGCACCGAGTGCCAGGGTCTCGGCCTCATCGGCCAACCAGGTCAACTCATCCTGCGCGCTACCACGCTGAATCAGACGGATCGCTTGATCAGCCTCTGCCCGATTGATTGCCGATGCCAGACAACCGATCGGACTCTCGGCACTGAAGCGGTAGCTGTGGTGCAGCAGCGCCACCCGATCCTGCAGCGGATTGTCAGATCGGGGTAACGGTTCAATCGGCTGGCCGGTGATTTGCGCCAGGGTGGCGGCCGATTCAGTACCCGGCCCTTCGCAACCGTTGCAGATATCCCCCAAGACCGCACCCGCCTCAACCGAGGCGAGCTGATCCCGATCCCCCAGCAGGATCAGTCTGGCCTGACTGGTCAGAGCATCCAGCAGCTTGGCCATTAGTGCCACATCCACCATCGAGGCCTCATCCAGAATCAGCACATCCAGTAACAGGGGATTCTCTGCATGGTGTCGAAAACCGGTTCCCTGATTTGTGACACCCAGCAGCCGATGCAGTGTGGAGGCCTGTTCAGGTATCTTTTCCTGCTCCTCTGCCGACAGGGGCAGGCGGAGTTTGGCATCGCGGATCGATTGCTGAAGCCGCGCCGCCGCCATGCCGGTTGGTGCGGCCAGCCCGATGCGCAGCGCACTCCCCCCAGGCTGTTGGCGCAGCAGAGCCAGGATTCGTACCACGGTCGAGGTTTTGCCGGTCCCCGGACCGCCGGAGATCACCGTCAGATTGGCTAACAGGGCATTGGCTGCCGCAACCTGTTGCCAATCGGTATCAAGACCTTCTGGCGGTTGAAACAACTGCTTCAGGCCAGCGCTCAGTGACACCCTGTCGACCCTGGCCCCTGGGTCTGCAGCGCGTTGCAGCAGTGCGCTCGCCAGGCGTTGCTCATAGTCCCAGTATCGATGCAGATAGAGCCTCTGCTGATCGTCGAGCACCAGCGGCTGTCGACTGCCCGGACTACCGACCACACCGCTGTCAAGTAATGCCGAGCGCCACTCATCAAGTGGCGGCGTTCTGAGTGTTGGATCGATCCCGGGCAGCAGTGTCCGCTGCGCATGCTGATCCAAATCGAGACAGAGGTGCCCCTCATCGGTCGCCCGGCAGGTCAGGGCAATAGCCAGAGCCAGCTGCAGCGACGGTTGATCCGCCTCCTGCATCAGAAACATCGCCAGTTGGCAGTCCAGATCCTCCAGCAGATTGTGCTCACGCAGCCGTTTCAGCTGGGCCGCTGTCTGTGCGAACAGGTGACGCTCGGATCCGGTCGTCATGACGGCTCTCCGATCATCTCATCCATGGCGCTGATGAAGTCGACCGGTGGCCGCTCCTGCACGATGCCCATATCCTGCCCCCCTTCTGGACTCATACCACGCAGGAAGAGATAGAAGACACCACCGAACTGTTTTTCATAGTCATAGTCGGGAATTCGCAGCCGCAGATAGCGATGCAGCGCCAGAGTGTAGAGTACATACTGCAGCGGATAGTGGTGTGAGGCCATGGCCTCTGTCAGTGCCTGCTGGTGGTAGGCCGGGTAGTCGGTGCCGAGCCAGTTCGATTTGTAATCGGCCAGAAAGTATTGGCCCTGAGCTTCAAAAATCAGGTCGATATAGCCTTTCAGATAGCCATCCACGCTGTCGCGCCCCAAACCGCCCAGACCGGCAATCAGCCCAGGGGCATGACTGAACCGGGTGCGTTCCGCCAGCTGGCTAATCTGCCGGGTGTTGAAGGCGCTCACCGGAAACTGAAAAGCCATCTCGTTGAGACGCTGGCTCGGCGTTATCTGGCCCAGGTGCAGCCCGCTTTCGGTCAGTGGAGTGGCCAGTAAGCGCTGCATCCATGGCACCACTACCTCACGCCACTGCAGGTCGATGCCGTAGAGCAACAGCTTCTCTTCAACCAGCTGCTCCATCGCACCCCGATCCGTCTGCTGGAAGTCGAGGTTTTCCAGAATCGCATGCAGGCAGCTGCCGGGACCGGCACCTCTGGGGAAACCATGCACATCGAGCCGTGACTCGAACTCCAGGGTGGTGCTGTCGCTCGCCTCGATGCCGTCATGATCCGGCAGATCCTCCGGCAGGCCGGCGATCAGGGATGAGAAACTGGCGACCTGCTGATGTTTGGGCAGCGCTTTGCTGAAGCGTCTGGCCGGAATGAGTTCAGGGGGCAGTGGCAGTGACATCTGCCCTGCCACTTCAAAGCCGGGCATCGGCATGACGGAAACGGTCACTCCCGCCGAGGCCGCCAATACACTCAGCTGGGCGTCATCATCGGCGAGCTGCAGCGCCTTTGCGGTCGACAGCCAATCGCTCAACTGATGTGGCGGTTGTGCACTGCCTCGGCTGTGCAGCAGCCAGCACAGCGCCCCATGACGATTCTGTTTGGTCAAACCCCAGGGGAGATAACAGCGGTAGCGGGATCGGGTCAGTGCCACGTAGGCCAGCCGGATGTTCTCTGCCAGATTCTCCTGCTGGCGATAGGCCCGGTTCTGCTCCATTGCCATTGAACCCAGCTCAAGCACCGCCGCATCGTCATCGAGCGGGTCGTGGAACAGAAACGGCCAGTCACTGCGCTTTTCCTGTGATTCGTCCCACAGATAGGGGCAGAAGACGATGCCGTACTCCAGCCCTTTACTGTGATGCAGGGTATCGATTTTCACCAGATCCCCATCGCTCTCCAGGCGCAGCAGGCGCTCCTCATCCTGGGAGCTGGATTGGCGCTGCTGTGCGAACCACTTCAGCAGCCCCTCCATGCCGGGGCGTTGGCTGTTCTCATGCTGTTGCAGCAGCTCCAGCAGATGGTAGAGATTGGTCAGCCGGCGCTCGCCATCGTGATACTCGAGCATCCGGCTCTCCATGCTGAACTCGGTCATCAGCCCGCGGATCATGACCATGAAGCCACTGCTGCGCCAGACCTGATGGTGGTCGAAGAAGTGCCGGGTGATCTGACTCTGTAACGATTCATCCTCATTCAGGCGATCGATCTCAGCACCGCTCCAGCCAAACAGCGGGGTTGCCAGGGCACCACGCACAACCGCATCCCGATGTGGCTCAAGCAGCGCAATCAAGAGCCGCTCCAGCGCCTCGGCCTCGGCGCTCCAATAGACACTCTGTTGACTGCTGCGTACGCTGGCGATGCCTTTGGCGGCCAGTGCCACAGCCAGGCAACTTGCTTGCGAGTGGGTACGCACCAGGATGGCGATATCACTGCCGAGCAAACGCCTTGCGCCGATTCTTGCCTGCCTGGAGTCATCCGTTGACAGCAGACTGGCGATCTCTGCCGCGGTGGTTTCCGCCACGGATTGACGCAGTGTCTCAACCGATAAGCCCTCCTCAGCAGGCAAACGCCAGATCTGCAACGCTGCACTCGGCCTGCCCTGCTCGGTCAGCTGATCCCGGGGCCGCTCGGCCGCATCGGTGGGTTGAAAGCCAATTCGGTGGTCGTAGAAAGGACGGGGAGAAAAACTGAACAGGGTGTTGATCGCCTGCACCATATCGGGGGTGGAGCGCCAGTTGGTATCCAGGGTATGGCGTCGCCCCCCGGCACCCTCCCTGGCTTGCAGATAAGTGTAGATATCGGCGCCGCGAAAACTGTAGATCGCCTGTTTGGGATCGCCGACCAGAATCAGGGGCTGTTCCGATTCTGCATAGATCCGATGCAGGATCTCATACTGAATCGGATCGGTATCCTGAAACTCATCCACCAGAGCGACCTGATAGCGGCTGCGCAGCAGACCGCACAGCTGCCCGGAGTGATCCTTTTGCAGCGCCTCATGAAGCTGCAGCAGCAGATCGTCATAGGACCACTCCCCCGCCTCCACTTGACGACGGGGCAACTCCTGCTGCAGGTAGTCGTAGAGGCGGGCCTGCCAGGCCACCTTGGCCTGATGGAAGGCGGCCACACACTGCTCAGAGAGGGGCAGATAGTCCGACAGGGCATTGAAAAACCGATTTTCCGGCGCTGTTTTGCCCTTCTTCACCGCCTGAGCGATCACCTCCGGGGTAAATCGGATCACCTTGTCGAAGGGGGCCTCATAGAGATTGCCGTTGAGCCACAGATCCATCCGTGCACACCAGCCCGCCAGCCAATCGGCGCGATAGCCTTTGAGCAGCTGCTTGTCACTCAACAGTTTCTCCACCTGCTCCCTTTCGGCATACCAGCAGGTGCGCAACTGTTGCAATGCCTGCTCGGCCTGTTGCTCCAAGCTGGCCAGATTGTCAGGCCATGCCGCACCACTCACCCGGAGATAGGGCTTGCCCAGCGCCGGTTTGAGTCTTGCGAGCAGTTGATCGGGGGTGGCGATCCACCCCTGCAGGGCGCTGAAGAAGTGTCCTGGCAGACTGGACATCTCAAGACGCCAGAAATCATCCGTGATCTGTTGCAGCCGTTCCGCCTGATCGGGGACCAGCGCGGTGGTGAAGGATTGTCCGCTTTCGAAGGCGAATTCGGTCAGCACCCGTTGGCAGAACCCGTGGATGGTGAAAATCGCAGCCCGGTCGAAACTGGCCAGGGCCAGATCGAGCTGGCGTAGCGCCAGGGATCTGTCTGCCACTTTTTCATCGATCGCCTGTAACAGCGGATCCGGAGTATCGGTCGCCTGAAACCACTGCCTGGCTTCGACAATCCGTTGACGTATCCGGGTTTTCAGCTCAGCGGTTGCCGCCTTGGTATAGGTCATCACAAGGATCGACTGGGGCATCAATCCCTGCTCCAGCAGCAGCCGCAGATAGAGACTGGAGAGGGTGTGGGTCTTGCCGGTACCCGCGCTGGCCTCAATCAGGTTGATCCCCTGCAGAGATAAACGCTCGATCCTCATGCCCGAATCTGCCGCCACTACTGCCACTCCAGATGCTGCATCAGAGGTTGCAGCAGTGTCAGGCTGGTCTCTGCGAAAGCCTGTTGATTCAGGGCGTGGCCCTGATAGAGCAGTTGATTGTAGGGTTTACTCGCGTCACCAATATGGTGGCTGCTGCCGAACCACTTTCTCTCCGCCTCCTTTTGCGCCTTCTCCGGGTCTCCCTGCAGATAGCGTTCAACAAACTGCCAGGAGGTGCCCGGATAGAATGGCAGGGGGGTCTGCATGCCGGTTTGATAGGCCTGCATCAGCTTCTGCAGATGGGCTTCAGGCTGGTCGACCGGGGTGAAACGGCCATCCCGCTCAGCCTCCAGTAAGCGGGTCTCCAGACGGACCCCCTTGGGGCGCAACTGATTCAGCACCAGATGCCGAATCCACGCTCTGACCAAGTGGTATGGGTAGAGCCCGGCCGTATTGTAGGCCAGCAGTCCAGACTGGTTGACCGTTCGCAGATAACCACTCAGTCGGTTCTGTTCAAAGGGGATCTCCACGGCCAATGGCGCTTCCAGCCTCTCCCCCTGGCAGTCGGCAACCCGGCTGCTCATCGACTGAGCCCTGTCCAGCATCGCTTCGAATGCCAGTCTGCCCGCCTGACCATGTGGTAACAGACCGCGACTGTCAAACAGTTCAAACAGCTGCTCAGCCCGGTGCTCCTGGAGCAGCAGATCCACCATCTGATGTTCCAGGTCACTCTGCTCGAAACGGTCGTAGGCAAACCGCTCCCGCTCCTCCGGCAGCTGTGCAGCCGCCTCCAGATTGATGCCCAGTCGAAGCCGGGCAAACTGTCGTTGGGGGTTCTCGAAAAACTGTATCAGCTGATCCAGCTCGATCACCTGCTGAGACTCCGCAGCCGGCAGCGGTTGTTCAACCAGCGGAAGATCGATCGCCCTGCCCCGACCGACCGTCATGGCCGCTTCGCGCATCTCTGTTGAGTAGCTGAACAGATCGCTTCCACTGCGGAAATAGTCCGGTGAGAAGGGTTGCAGCGGGTGTCGGTGGGTAATCCTGGCAAGGCCTCTTTCACCAACCATCTGCTGCAGACAGTCCCGTAACTCTTCGACCACCACAGAGGCCGGCATCGGCATGTTGTCACGCTGACTCTGGCCACAGTAGCTGATGATCAAACGCTGCCGGGCCGACAGCAGGGTTTCGAGAAACAGGTAGCGGTCGTCCACCCGGCGGGATCGATCCCCGTTGCGGAACTCCCGCCGCATCAGATCGAACCCCAACTCCTGTGGCTGACGTGGAAACTGGCCATCGTTCATCCCCAGCAGACAGATCACCCGGAATGGCAGGCTGCGCATCGGCGCCAGTGCGCAGATATTGACACCGCCACCCAGAAAGCCCCGCTCCATCGGCTGCTCAAACAGTTCGCTCAATCGATGTCTGACCAGTGCCAGGGAGAGGCTCACCTGGTCACACGCATCACCGGTCTCCTCCACCAGCTGCTCGATACAGGTGCGTACTCCAATCAGATCCTGCTCAGAGCCGCTCTCAACGGCAAAGAAGCGTTCGATTGTATCGCTCAGTTTTTTCTGCCACTGCTGCGGTGTCGCTGACTCGGCAAAAACCGACTCCAGTTCGAACACCGCCTCGGTGAATGCCAGCAGACCTCCCAACCACTGGCTGTCTGACCCCTCCACCGCGTCCAATGGATAGAGACCATGCCACAGGCTCTCTCCGTGATCGGCCAGGGCATAGCCCAGCATCAGTTGACGCAACCCGGCCCGCCAGGTGTTGCGATCCTCTTCCGGCAGGCCGAAATCCACTTTGTTGGCACCGTCCCGTCCCCAACGGATGGATGCCTGCTGCAACCACTGAATCACCTTTTCCAGACCCGCCTCATCGAGCCCGAAACGCGCTCTGACAGCAGCTTGTTCCAGCAGTGCAAGCAGCTCGGTGACCCCATAGCGGGAACCAGGCAGGGATAACAGACTGATCAGGCCCTCAGCGAGGGGATTACTCCGTTGGATCGAGTGATCGCTGATCCGATAGGGAATTTTCGGACGCTCACCCGGGGCGGCAAAGACCGCTTCCATCAGGGGTGCATAGCGCTCGATATCGGTTGTCATGACCAGGATCTCATCAGGCCGCAGGCCGGGCAGCTCATCCAGCGCCGCCAGCAGCTGATCATAGAGCACCTCAGCCTCGCGCATCGGACTGTGGCAGAGCTGAAAGCTGATGGAGTCGTCCGCTTCAGCGCCAGCCTCTGGTGGTTCGAGATTCAGCATCTGGTTCTGCAATCGATGCAGCAGGCTCCCATCAGGCTGCAACCTGAAGGCCTCCTCGCTGCCCGGATCCATCTCGTTTATCGCGGCGAAAAAGTCCCTCCCCTGGCGCCCCAGGGTGGCCAGCAACGGGTGTCCCAGGTCCAGATAGAGATCCTCGCCCGAAGCCGCCAGGGAGAGTCGGGCCTGCTCCTCCGGGGTGACAATCTCTGCCCAGTGAGCCTGGCACGGATTGAGCAGAAAAAGGTGTACATCGATCCAGTTGGCAAGATAGCGAATGATCTCCAGGTAGCCTGGCGAGAGTGAAGGCACACCGAAGATGCAGATCCTGGGATTGCACGCTTTGAGTGGCTTGGCCTTATCGATCGACTGAAACAGTTGTTGCTGAAAATGGACCCAGTGTCTGCTCTCCTGAGCCACCAGCTTACGCCAGAGATCCGCCTGCCAGTGATCACCGGGCACGGCAGACTCACCGGTCTGCCAGGTATGAATCCAGTCGGGGCGATAGAGCAGATATTGATCAAACAGCCGGGCCAGCTGCTGAGACAACTGAAAGCGGCGCAAATCCCCGCCATCCGAGAGATAATCCCCGATCGCGGCATATTCAGGCTGCCCGCTCAGACTGGCCAGCAGTTGGTGAATACGCCAGGCGAGATGTTTCGGTTGATAGCTGTCCTGATGGGGCACATCGGGCAGCAGCTGTTCAAACAGTTGCCAGAGAAAGTTTGCCGGCAGGGGAAACTCCAGATTGGCGCTGATCCCCAGTTGAGACGCAATCCGCTGTGAGAGCCAACGCCCCATCCCGGGATGCTGGACCACGATCTGTTCGCTCTGCAGTGGGGACAGAGCTGGGCTAGCCAGCACCTCGGCCAGCTGCCGCGCCAGAATTTCGAGTTGGTTGGATTGGTAGAGTCTCAACATGAGACCCTATTCTACCCTGGTTGGGGCTCAAATCCTGAGTCTTATTAAATCCTTGACGAATCCGCGCTCAGCTCTTGGTCAGCTGTGTTTCGCGCATACGCGCTTTCAGCTTCGGCGCCAATACCACATCCATGATCTCCAGCACCTTGTCGGGAACCGCTTCCAGGTAACTGTCAATCGCTTCCGGTTGCAGACCGGTGATCTGCCAAACCCCTTCATCGAGTTGTTCGCAAACCTCTTCATGAGGGTAACCATTAAGATCCGCATCGGCGATCGCAGCCGCAATATGCAGCAAGGAGGTCTCCAGTTGATGGGTCTTGGTGGTTGACGGCTTGTGATGGCAGGCCACCACATCGATGATGCTCTCAGGCAGTTTCCACTTCCTCAACAGAGCCTCGCCCACATCCATATGGGTAAATCCGAGAACCTCCTGTTCAGTATCCGCCAGCAGCCCATACTCACCCCCGGTGATCAGAAGAATGTCCCTGGCCTCCTGGGGTAGCTTGAGATAGATGGCGAGACGACCGATATCGTGCAGAACCCCCATCACGAAGAGCCGCTCACTGTGCAGTACGTTACAGTGACTGGCCAGCTCTCCCGCCACCACGCCGGTGGTGATGGAGTAGCGCCAATACTCCGCCATATCCACCAGATCGGCGGGTATGCCGGTGAATACCCTGGCGGCGGTGGTCGCCATCACCAGGTTGCGCAACTCTTCCGTACCGATCACCGTAATGGCCCGGGAGATGGTCTCCACCGGTGCCTGCATGCCAAAAAAAGCACTGTTTACCACTCTCAGCAGTCGAGCCGAAAGATCCGAATCCTGGGCAATCAGATCACCAAGGGTCAATGCCGAATAGTTCGGTGCATCGATCAAGCGATTCACTTTCACACAGACATCTGGTAAGGAGACCAGCTGATCAAGCTCAATCACAAGTTGTTGCGGAGTCATGCCACGCACCTCATCAGATAATTATCCAGCCAACCACAAAGCAATCAATATGCTGATTTCAAAAGGTTTAATAGATATTCTCCTAAACCAAAATGGTTTATAAACCTATCCTATATCATTAGTTAGCGACATAATGACAGGAAGCTTGATAAAGATAGTAAGAAAATTCAGGAGTATGCAGTCAAATGCCATTTTTCATTTTTAAAGTCAGAGCCGACCAGACCCTAGAGTTTCTCGATGAAGAGGAGAAGTACAAACCGGCGCGGGAGAAGGTCAGAACGCTTCGCGCCGCCCACCAGGAGGAGGATGGCGCCACCTATCGAATGGTACACGCAAAAACCATCGGCCAGGGAGAGACCTTGCTGGCACCAAGTAATAATGACGACAGAATCATTGGTGATGATTGAACAAACTGTACACCGGAAAGAGGCGCTTCACCGATGTTCACGAAAGATAATATTCATCTAATGAGTTCTTCATGCTAATCTTTGTCGGATAGCGCTTTAGTCAGAACTTGGTATGTTTGCAGCGCGATAAAATGTAATAAGATTCAGGCAACCGTACCAACTATCCATTGAAGGACCCGTCAATCGTGTCTACTCAAGACAGAAAAAACAGATATCAGAGTCAGTTTCAACCACTGCTCAATCGTTGCAGGGACACTGCCCTTGTCTATATCAATGCATTGATGACGGAGCTGTTCAACAACACTGACAAAGCACTCACGAGCTTTGCCCAGAAGGCTGAAACCAACGAGATACAGAACCGCTTTTTCGAAGCCATGGCGATGATCCGTAACCGGCATGGCCTGGTTGAGCATGAGTTCCGTGAGCTGGTGAATGAGGGGTTTGACAAGTTCTGGCGCGATCAACCAGAGATCGACGGTTTCTCAAGCCTGGAAGAGGATACCGAACTTGAGCTGGTCGACCAGGAGGCGATGGACGTTACTACCGCGCTGGAAAACATGGTCAGCCGAACCGTCGGTCACCACCGCGCCCAACTCTACGCCCTGGGCCAGAGACTGAGTGTGGTCAGTGGTGGACATAGCGTCAAACACAAACAGATTCCCTCCGGCCCACATCATCTGGCGCATGCCTTCAATGAAGCCATCGACGCCCTCGGCCTGGAATCACGAATCAAAGTCATCATTCTGGCCCTGTTCGATAAATATGTACTGAAGCAGCTCGGCTCCATCTATGACGACTTCAACAACAGTCTGAAAGAGGCTGGTGTGCTACCCCACTTACGCCCCTCCATCCAGAAATCGCCCGATTCCGACCGGGGTGACTCTGCTGAAAAGGATGGGGAGCATGCGGAAAACGCCACAGATCAGACCCAGGAAGAGTTGGGCGAAGAGCTGTTTGGCTCGATTCTGGAGATGATGGCCAATCGCAGGCGGGTATCGCCTGAAAAGACCCGGGCCAAGGCCGCCGCCGCGCAGGCCGCCGGCAGACAACCCGGCGCATCGCCACCGGCCACCCCGGAGAATCTGGTCAGCGCCCTCGACAACATTCAGCCGGAAAAACGTTTCGAATATGTACCGGATGTGAATGCGCCTGGCAATGTGATTGCCAACATCGAGATCGACGAGCAGTTTCTCAGCCGGGTTAAACACACCTTGGCCGAAGAGCGGCACAAACTCTACGCAGAGGTTGGTGCAGACCGGCTTGAAGCGGCCGATGAGGACACCATCGACCTGGTGGGTATGCTGTTTGAGTACATGCTCAACGATCCCGTTCTGCCAGCGGTGGCGAAGGCCCTGATCAGTCATCTGCACACCCCCTATCTGAAGGTTGCGATCATCGATCGGAAGCTGCTGACGGACAGCAGCCACGAGGCCAGACAGCTGCTCGATGCCCTGGTTGAGGCGGGCAGCCACTGGATCGACGAACGCAATCTGAAACGGGGCATCTACCCCGATATGCAGAATGTGGTCGACCGGGTACTGAAAGAGTTTTCCGACAATGTCAGCCTGTTTGGAACTTTGCTCGATAATTTCAAGAAGCGCATGGATGAGTTCCGCCGTAAATCGGACATTCTCGAGAAGCGGGCACAGGATTCCATCAAGGGCCGTGAGAAGCTGAACATTGCCCGACAGCGCGCCTCCCAGGAGATGAAAGCACGTTCATTCAGTGAGCATCTGCCGCAACCGGCGAAAGAGTTTCTTGAGCAGACCTGGGTAGACAAACTGATCTTCGTGCTGCTGCGCCATCCTGACGGGGAGATGAGTGAAGATTGGAAGGAAGCCTTGCGTATCGCCGATGAGATTGCCTGGGCTTTCGAACCTAAATCAGACAAAGAGCGTGAAGAGCTGGAGCAGGGTCTGCCGGACCTGCGCAAAGCCATCGAACAGGGGTTAGCCTCGTTGGGCGGCTTTCATCAGGAGAAGAGCCAGACCCTGTTCGGCTTGTTGAGCAGTGCGCAAGCCACAACCATCGCCTCGGAACTGGCAACCAAACAAGCCGCACCGAAAAAACCAGAGCCCGCACAACCCAAACAGGCCGAAAAGGCAGCAGAGCCAGAAGAGACTGCGGCCAAGCCTCAGTTGAAGGCAGTCCCAAGCAAGCCGGCTGTCAGTGATGCCAATGCGAAAACGGCAACGGATGAAGAGGAAATCCCCGAAGACGAAGCCGCCATGATGGAGAAGTTGCGTAAGATTCGCTTCGGCACCTGGTTTGAAATTCACGACACACAGAGCGGCGAGTCGAAGAAGGTCAAGCTCTCCTGGCTCAGCCCGCTGACCGCTTCATGCATGTTTGTCGACCGTGCGGGTGTGCAGACCGCCATCAAACCATTGAGGACGCTTGCTCAAGAGATTCTGAGTGGTGAATCCACCATTCTCGAAGACAGTGGCGACCCCTTTGTCGAAAGAACCCTGCATGCTATACGGCGCATGCTGCAGCGCTCACTGAAAACCACAGAAGATATCGCCAGTGAGCTGATTGATGACGAGGGGAACGATGGGAAAGAAGCCCGTTAAAGTGGAGCTTTTTTAACATCAACCCTATGCGCCCTTAAGGAGTAACCATGCAAGAACAACGTCAATCCCCCCGTAAAGTGGCTGATCAGGTTTTAGAGATTCAGGATCAGATTACCGGCAACACACTGGGGCGCATTGTCAATATCAGTGCTGAAGGCTTCATGCTACTCAGCCAGGAACCGATGCTTCTCGGCACCGTCTACCAACTGAATCTGATTGATCCCTCATCCCAGGAGACGCAGAAGTCAGTGGCGTTCAGTGCAGAAGCGGTATGGTCTACCGAAGCCTCCCATCCGGAGAGCTTCTGGAGCGGTTTTCGAATTACCGAGATTTCGAGCGACGATGTGCTCTACATCGATCGATTGATTCTGGAGTGGAACTCTGAGCAGTAAAGCTAGAGTCAATTAACACGAATGAGATTCACTTGATACATTACCCTGAGTGGCAGTGTGGCGTGTCGGCGATATCGATTTAAGCCGAATCAGTTCAGCATCGCCAAACGATTACGCTCGAATTCGTTCAGCACCTTCTTCACATATTGCTGGGTTTCAGGATAGGGGGGAATCTGCTTGCCATACTTGAGCACCGCATTCTCACCGGCGTTATAGGCCGCAAGCGCCAGCTTGATGTCATACTCAAACATTCTCAGCAGATCCTTAAGATAGGTCGCCCCACCCCACAGGTTCTGTTGGGGATCGTAGGAGTTTTCCACACCATACCGTTTTGCCGTTGCCGGCATCAGTTGCATCAGCCCCTGCGCCCCTTTGTGTGAGACTGCTTTGGGATCGTAGGCCGATTCCACTCTGACGATGGCATGCAGGAGTCCAGGATGGAGATGCAGCTGTTTCGCGACATCATCAATGAAGGGTGAGACTTCAGCCTTGTTTTGCCTGAATTTTTTCATACTGAAGCGGCCTTTCCGGCTCTGCTTCTTGCCGCTGCGCCAGAGCAGCCGGTAGTTACCCTTCATGGGTTTGTCGGTGAAGTGGATACCCCCTCTGGAATCCTTGTATTTGTAGATCTCCGCTTCGGCACTCATTGGCACGACAAAAACAAGCCCGGCCAGGAACAGGGTTCCCAGGCACTCTCTGGCTGTTTTCATCGTCAATAGTGTCACGACTGATCCTTGAGTTGTTCAGATATCTAAGGTGTCGGCGCTGGCAATTGAAACTTGAAATCGTTGATCAGGCCGCACCGGTGTCGGTTCATGCCCCACAACACTTCTTGTACTTTTTACCACTGCCACAGGGACAGGGATCGTTTCTGCCCACTTTCGGCTGTTTACGCACCTCGGTCTGTGGCGCCACCAATTCGCCGTCGACAAAATACCAGTTGCCTTCCTGTTTGATGAAGCGGCTGATTTCGTGATGGGGCCGAACCATCCCCTGCTCTTTGTAGGTGGCGATAAACTCCACACTCCCCTGATCGTCATCGGCACCACCGGCTGAAGAGTCGACCACCTCCAACTTCAGCCACTCGGAGTTCTCCGCCCAACGCCGGGTGGCATTGACGTCATGGTCGTGGCGATGATCCGGATGCAGGGATTGATGCAGAAATTCCGGATTATTGACAACAAAGGCGCAATAGCGCGCCCGCATCAGCGCTTCTGCGGTTTCCGCTTGTGCATTGCCTTCCAGGATCGGTCCGCAGCAAGCATCGAAATCTACACCGGAACCGCAATAACATTCTGCCATTTATACTCTCCAAACTCGTGCGTCAAATCTCCGGGCAGGCCTGGCCTCTGTATTTCAGAGTCTGCTTCCATCCGGGGTAAGTTGGGAATGAAAGATACCATGAGGCATCCATTGCACCAAGAAAGTGAGTGATTCAGAGGCTCAGCAACGAGCAGTCGATGTGGCATAAAACCTGTCGGACTCCAGCCTGTCCAGACCAGAGCTAACCAAGCTATGCTGTTGTTGCGATTGGGGAAATAAAAAAGGCGGGTATTCAACCCACCTTAATGCCTCTATCCTCGAGGCGCGAGACTGGAATGCGGAACGGCCCCTTGTTGAAAGACCCTGTTATCAATTTACCGGTTTAGAGACCTTCAGGGATCGCTCCTAACGGTTGCAATGATATCGTTTGATTTTGACCAATCGATGACCGCCGGATAACGGTTTGATGAAACTCTCCTGAAGCGGCAATCAGAGCCCCAGCTCCCGGGCACGCTTGGACAATCTTTTTACCGAGACAGGATACTTCGTACCCAGCTCCTGGGCGAAAAGGGAGACTCTCAACTCCTCCAGTCCCCAGCGAATCTCCTCGATGCGCTGATCCGTTCTGGCCTCCTTTCGACACAACTCATCCCACTGTTTCCACTTCTGCAGCAGCTCCGCCATCTCAGCCATTCGCTGCTGATCCCTGGCTGCGGCATGACTCAGTTTTTCAGCCCGCATCAACAACCCTTTCAGGTATCTGGGGTACTCCTTCAACTGGTTTTCGGGTATCTGCTGCAGAAACCCCTGATAGACCAGGCGATCCAGCTGCTCCCGCATATCCATCACCGACTTCATCCAGTTGATCTGATTGATCCCGTGAATGGTACGATGGGCTTGATGATAGACCTCAAAGATCTTCAGCAGCTGTTCACACAGTAGATTCGAATTGGTCATCAATTCGGCCTTGCAGGCTTGATATCGTTGTTCGAAACTCTCCTTATCCCGGATCTCCTCCTGCCCGTCGAGAAAAGTCTGATCGAACACCTTGATCACCAGCTCATCCTCAAGATTGTTGCTGCCGGAGCTACCCGCTCCTTGCACAGGCGCCGGCACCTTGGCATAGAGCAGGCGCATACGATCCAGGTTGGTCAGGTTCTTGCGCAGATAGCGGGTCTCCTTGGAGAGCTTGATCATCAGCAGGCGTCGAACCCCCGCTTTATGCAGCCGGCGGGCGTTGAATTCCGCATCCAGTAAGCGGATAGAGACACTCTCCCCCTCGTCGATCAGGGCTGGATATCCCTGCAGCTGGATACCACCCTGAGCAACCGACATCTGCTGTGGAAGCGGTGGAAAGTCCCAGCGCTTGATACCGCTCTGTTCCAATTCCGGGGAACTGAGCTGACGATGCTCTGCACTGCTCTGTGTGGCATGACGTTTTTTCAAAGCTGTCAGATCGCGACTGGACTCCAGCCCCTTGCCAGCCTCATCAACGACTTTGAGCCGCATCTGCAGGTGTGCTGGGATCTCAGATTGACTCCAGGCATCCTCAGGAACATGAACACCGGTCAGCTCTTTCAGTCGCTCACCAAGCACTTGTACCAGCGGCCGATCGCTGGGCGTAACCCCTTTCAGACAGGCATCGGCAAAATCGGGAACCGGTACAAAGGCGCGCCGAAGCGCCTTCGGCAGCCCCCGGATCAGCATGATCGCCCGCTCACGCAACAGGCCCGGTACCAGCCACTGCAGGCGGGCGTCACTGACCTGGTTCAGCACATCCTGAGGCACCACCAGGGTAACCCCGTCGGTTTGACTGCCCGGTTCAAAGTGGTACTCCAGGGGCAGCTGCATGCCATTCAGGTTGAATCGATCTGGGAACAGTTCGGCTGAAACCTGTTGTGAAGCATCCCGCATCAGATCCTGCTCTTTCAGATAGAGCAGTTTCGGCTGTTTTGTCGTCTGGTTACGCAACCATTTTTCAAACCCCGGGGTGGTGGAGATGCCCTCGGGGATGCGCTGATCGTAAAAGCTGTAGATGCGCTCCTCGTCCACCAGAATATCCCGTCGCCGGGACTTGGCTTCCAGAGCATGGATGTCGGCAATCAGCTGCTGATTGTGTCGCCAGAACGGGGCGCGGGTATGAAAATCCCCGTCCACCAGGGCAGAGCGTATGAAGATCTCTCTGGCGACCACCGGATCCACGGGACTGAAATTGATCTTTCTACGGGGCACGATAGTGACGCCGAACAGGGTCACCTTCTCATAACCGGCCACCTGTCCCCGCCGTTTCTCCCAGTGGGGTTCCGAGTGGCTGCGCTGCAACAGATGACCAGCAGACTTCTCGATCCACTCCGGTTGTATCTGGGCGATGGTTCTGCCATAGAGCTTGCTGGTCTCCACCAGTTCAGCGGCCAGCACCCACTTCGGCTGCTTCTTGAATAACCCGGATCCCGGGTAGATGAAAAAGTGGCTGTTTCGTGCCCCAAGGTAGTCATGGGATTTGCCTTTGAATCCGATATGACTCAGCAGACCACTGAGCAACGCCATATGGATCTCCTGGTATCCCGCTTCCGCACTGTTCTCACGATAACCCATCTCGTGCATCTGGCCGCGTAACTGGGCATGGATGTCGTGCCACTCCTGCAGCCGGTTCCAGGAGAGGAAGTGCTGTTTGCTCCAGCTGTGAAATTTTCTTTTCGAAAGATGCTTGCGCTGGGACTCAACCTCCTGCCACAGGTTCAGATAGCCCATGAAATCCGATTGCTCATGCTGATGCTTGGCATGCATCTGATCGGCCTGCTGCTGCTTCTCCACAGGCCGGTCACGGGGATCCTGCACGCTCAGTGCAGCGGCGATCACCATCACTTCATTGAGACAGTGGTGGTGTGCCGCCTCCAGCAGCATTCTGCCGATTCGCGGATCTACCGGCAGACGGGAGAGCTGGCGCCCCAACCGGGTGATCCGGCGGTCGCCATCTACTGCACCGATCTCCTCCAACACCCGGTAGCCATCCTTGATCAGACGATTGTCGGGCGGATCGATAAACGGAAACTGACTGATATCCCCCAATCCCAGCAGCTTCATCTGCAGAATCACCGAAGCCAGATTGGTTCGCTGTATCTCGGGTTCGGTAAAGGCTGGGCGATCGTCGAAATCCTGTTCGCTGTAGAGACGGATACAGATGCCGGCAGCAACCCGCCCACAACGCCCCTTACGTTGGTTGGCGGACGCCTGGGAGACCCGTTCGATCGGCAGGCGCTGCACTTTGCTGCGATGGCTGTAGCGACTGATGCGGGCAAATCCGGTATCGATAACGTAGCGGATACCGGGCACCGTCAGTGAAGTCTCGGCCACGTTGGTGGACAGAACGATGCGTCGACTGGTATGGGACTTGAAGACCCGTGCCTGCTCCTGGGCGCTTAGCCGGGCGTAGAGGGGCACCAGTTCCGTGGCCTTCAGTTTGTGCTTGCGCAGATTCTCAGCGGTCTCGCGAATCTCCCGTTCGCCACTGAGAAATACCAGGATGTCCCCCTGGGAGTGTCTTGAGAGCTCATCCACTGCGTCCACGATCCCCTGCTGCATCGGATCGTCCCGCTCATTTTCCGGCTCCTCCTCCTGGCACCGATAGTGGACCTCGACCGGGTAGGTTCGCCCGGATACCTCAATGATTGGCGCCTGACTGAAGTGCTCGGCAAAGCGTTCGGGATCGATGGTTGCAGAGGTAACGATCAGCTTCAGCTCCGGGCGTTTCGGCAGCAGCTGTTTCAAATAGCCGAGGATGAAATCGATATTCAGACTCCGCTCATGGGCTTCATCGATGATCAGGGTATCGTATTGATTGAGATAGGGATCCTGCTGAATCTCAGCCAGCAGGATACCGTCGGTCATCAGTTTGATGTGGGTATTCGGTCCAACCCGGTCGCTGAAGCGCACCTTGTAGCCCACATGTTCACCGGTCTTGGAGTCGAGCTCAGAAGCCACCCTGGCCGCCAGTGAGCGGGCCGCCATACGCCGGGGCTGGGTATGACCGATATAGCCTGATACTCCTCTTCCGAGGCTGAGACAGATCTTCGGCAGTTGAGTCGATTTTCCCGAACCGGTCTCACCGCACAGAATCACCACCTGGTTTTCCGCAATCAGTTTCTTGATCTCATCAAGACGCTGACTGACCGGTAGCTCGGCGGGGAAAGCAGGTACTGGCAGATTTGCCTGGCGTTGCTGCAGACGCTGTTGTGATGCCCTGATCTGCTGCACAAGCTTCAGCGCCGCCTGGCTGTAATCGGCGCCACTGGCCAGTCGTTTTTTCACCCCTTTCAGGCGCTGACTGAAGCGGTGGCGATCCGCCTGCATGCAGAGCTCCAGCTCTGCCGGATCCGGCAGATCGTCTATCAGGGGTAATTTACTGTCTGAGCTTTCGTGCATCTGCCCGGTTCTGTTGAACTGTGAATAACCTTAACCCGCTACCCTTACGGGGCCATGCCGGAGTTCTGGGTAACGAAAAAACCAATCCGCCATAACGAAAAAAGCGGGCCGAAGCCCGCTGTTTTTGCACCCTCTGGCCGGTCTCAATGACCGCCCCCTTTGAGTGCAGAAACCATGCCCTCTATCGTATCCTTGGCATCGCCAAAGATCAGAGAGGTATTATCCTGATAGAAGAGCAGGTTATCCACCCCGGAATAACCGGGACTCATGGAGCGTTTGAGGAAATAGACCTGCCGTGACTTGGAGGCATCGAGTATCGGCATGCCATAGATGGGGCTGGAGGAGTCCGACTTGGCGGCCGGATTGACCACGTCGTTGGCACCAACCACCAGGGTCACATCCGAGGTCGGAAATTCAGGATTGACCTCATCCATCTCCTGCACATGATCGTAGGGAATATCCGCTTCCGCCAGCAATACATTCATGTGGCCGGGCATACGACCCGCCACCGGATGAATGGCGAACTTGACCTCCACATTGCGCTGTTCGAGCAGCTCCATCATCTCTTTCAGTGCATGCTGAGCCTGGGCTACCGCCATACCGTAGCCGGGCACGATGATCACCTTGCCTGCATCCTCCATCCAGTAGATCGCATCATCCACAGAGGCGGACTTCACACCTTTTTGCGCAGCCTGCCCTACTGCACTGGCTTCACCGCCGCTTTCACTGCCGAAGCCACCAAACACCACGTTGATGATCGAACGGTTCATCGCCCGGCACATGATGAAGGAGAGGATGGCACCGGAGAATCCAACCAAGGCGCCTACGATGATCAACAACAGATTACCCAGGGTGAAACCGGTCGCAGCGGCGGCCCATCCAGAGTAGCTGTTGAGCATTGAGATAATGACCGGCATATCCGCCCCGCCAATCGGGATGATCAGGGTAAACCCGAGCACGAAGGCGAGCAGGGTCATCAGCACCAGTGAGGTCATGCTCTCGGTCATGCCGAAATGGATCCCCAGCAGAACCGTGGCTACACCGATGGCGGCATTCAGCATATGCTGACCTTTGAACTTGACCGGCGCACCGCTGACCAGACCCTGCAGCTTGGCGAATGCCACCACAGAGCCTGAGAAGGTGATCGCACCGATGATGATTCCGGCGGATAACTCACCCATCATCACCGGATTGAGTGTACCGGCGGCATCATGGTTGAGATAGGTGCCGATCGCCACCAAGACAGCGGCCATACCCACAAAACTGTGCAACGCGGCAACCAGCTGGGGCATTGCGGTCATCTCAACCCTTGATGCAACAACGGAGCCGATCAGTGCACCGGCGGCAACACCGGCGACGATGAAACCGTAGGATTGAACTTCACTGCCAAACAGGGTGGCCAGTATGGCAATTGCCATACCGATCATGCCGAGATAGTTACCGCGTCTTGCTGATGCGGGATGTGTCAGGCCTTTGAGGGCCAGTATGAATAGGATCGCTGATATCAGGTAAGCGATCGACTGGGTGTTTGCTGAAATCTCCATTGCTCAGGTTCTCACTTATCTTTTTTCTTGAACATGGCAAGCATGCGATTGGTTACCAGGAATCCGCCGAATACATTGATTGAGGCCAATAGCACCGCAATAAAGCCAAAAATCTCTGCAGCGGTGCCAACCGATTCAAGACCGGTTACCAGCAGTGCGCCGACGATGATGATTCCGGATATGGCATTGGTCAGTGCCACCAACGGAGTATGCAGTGACGGGGTTACCCCCCAGATCACCCAGTAGCCGATGAAGCAGGAGAGAACAAATACATATAGTGCGACTAGTGTGTCAGGCATAGGATCACTCTTTATCGTTATTTGTTGAATTGCGTTTTTCTAAACACCTTGTGATCGATCATCACTCAGGTTTGAGACGCATAGCCGATGTGATCTCGTCCTCTTGCAGATCTTTCAGGACCAGACCCTCATCCGTTTTTTCCACCATGATATTCAATAGGTTCATTATGTTGCCTCCGTAGAAGGCACTGGCATCCGATGGCACCATCGAGGGGTAGTTGGTATGCCCTACCAGTGTGACACCATGCTTGACCACCACCTTGTCAGCTTCGGTCAGAGGACAATTGCCTCCGTTAGCAGCCGCCAGATCAATGACCACTGAGCCCTCACGCATGTTTTTGATCACCTCTTCACTCACCAGGGTCGGTGCGGGACGACAGGGGATCAATGCGGTTGTGATGATGATGTGGGCTTTACTCAGCTCATCGGCCAACGCCTGCTGCTGTTTTGCCTTGGCCTCGTCGGACAACTCTTTCGCATAGCCACCTTCACCGGAGCCACTCTCACCGATATCCAACTCGATCGCTTTGGCGCCGAGGGATTCGATCTGCTCTTTGGTCTCAGGCCGTATGTCATAGGCAAATACCTCTGCCCCCAGCCTTTTCGCCGTAGCGATGGCCTGCAGACCGGCAACGCCGGCGCCCAGTACAACCACTCTTGCCGGTTTGGCTGAGCCTGCCGAAGTCATCATCAGAGGCAGAAAACGTCCGTAATGGGCACCCGCCTCAATCACCGCACGGTAACCGGCAATATTGCTTTGAGAGGACAAGGCATCCATAGCCTGGGCTCTGGAGATCCGGGGTATCCGCTCCATCGCGAGAAACACGACCTCTTTCGCCAGGATCTGTTTGAGGGTCTCATCCTGCTCACAGGATTCAATATGCGATATCAGAATCGCCCCTTTCGGCAGATCGGCCACTTCATCAGCCGATGGTTTGCGTACCCGCACCAGAATGTCCGCTTTCAGCGCTTCTGCTGCTGTAACGATCTTCGCACCCGCCTCGCTGTAGAGTGCATCGGAAAAATGGGCATGCTCGCCTGCACCTGCAGTGACATCGACTTCAAAGCCCTTCGCGATCAGTTTTTTTGTAACGTCAGGTGACAGAGCAACCCTGTGCTCACCTGCCACCGACTCCTTTAACAGGCCTATTTTCATGTTTTTTTACTCAGCCAAGTTTATGTCTAATGAAATCATATACTTCAGATTGCGCTGCATTATCCAGCCAAACAGAGGACTTCACAAGTTGGGCCCAGCCCTTGCCAGACCATTGTAAAAGGGGGTCGAGACCAGCATAGACCAAAAAAATTAAAAATAATTAACCGTTTAATTACAATATGTTATGGCCTGATTCATTACAATCACAGCACAAGAATCAGGCCTTAACAAGGGGATAAAAACAGGTGGTTTTAAGTGGATGTAATCGTTTATTTTGGGATTATTTTCACAATTTTAGCAGTAATTAATATACCGGATACGCAGCAAAACGGCATTTCAACGCGGCATGTGCTGCTCTCAATGTCATTGAAGCGGCGTTATTTCAAGCAGATCATCGATTCAGCCTGCCGCTACTTATTGTTGTTCTGATGCAATAGCGTCTCAACAGGTATGACTGGATCCAGTTGACAAGAATCCCAATGCCGAGAGGAAACAGAATCCTATTAAGCCTGTAAATTAATAGTAGGTTCCATAATAGTTGGAACCTTTGTCTTCCCGGCTTTTGTTCAGCACCAGTCCGATCGCCTTTTCATGATCGAGACGGGAGAGCGAGTCCTTGATCGCATCCACGGGTGTTTCACCGGCCTCCACAACCAACAGGATCTGTCCCATGTGCTGATTCAGAACCGCCGCTTCACTGGTTGCCAGAATCGGCGATGAATCAAATATGATGATCCGGTCACTATAACGATTGGATATCTCATCCAGCAGTCGCTCCATCTCTTTACTGGCCAGGAGCTCGGTTGATTTTTCAGAGCGATGGCCCGCCGCGATCAGTTTCAAACGGGGTATCTGAGTGTGAATGATGACATCACTCACATTGCACGCTTTATCACTCAACAGATCGATCAGACCCGGCTCGTTTTCGATTCCGAGCAGACGGCTCAGGGAGTATTTCAGCACATCCCCGTCGATCAGCAGCACGGTGGTATCCAGTTCAGTCGCGATACTCAGGGCCAGATTCATCGCAGTGAAGGTTTTACCTTCGGATGGTAGCGAACTGGCGATGGAGACCAGGTTTCCATGGGTGATCGGTGCAGCCCCCTTACCCAAGGCGTTACGAATCAAAGGCCTTTTTATGATTCGGTACTCTTCAGAGAGTTGCTTGTTGCCGGAGTGAGGTACAATAAACCCGTTGCTGGAGAGTGCTTCATAATCGAGGTTGATTCGTTTTGCCTCTTCATTGGGCTCCTCGAGGCTCTCCTGCACTGCTGGAGAGAGCTTCTCTTCCACAGGCTGGGAAGCAGCTACTGTTTCGTTTGGAGCCGCCTCGGGCGTTGCCGTTTTCTCCGGCTCAACCGCCACAGCTGACCGATCCACAGACTTCTTCTCAGCCTTGGATTTCTCGAGACGTTCAATCGCTTTTTCTATGCTGCTCATTTAAACCAATTCCAATTCAATAGCACCTTGTCTGAATATAGTCCCGATCGATCGATTAAAACCAGGTTTCCGGAATGATCAGTACATCACCGGGCATCATTCTGACATTGGCTGAAATATCACCGTCACGAATCAGGTCATCCAGTCTGACCCGGTATTGGGAGGTCTTACCATCGATCTTACGCACGATCGTAGCGCTGTTGCCTGAAGCGAATTCAGTCAAGCCGCCAACTTCGATGATCACATCCAGCAGGGTCATACCTTCGCGGAACGGAAGGGATTGGGGCTGGGATGCCTGACCGACGACACGAACCTGTTCGGTGTATCGACCGACAAACTGCCGGACGCTGACGGTGACCTTGGGGTTTTTGACGAACTTGGAGAGCCTGGCTTCCAGGTTTCTGGCCAACTCGGTGGGGGTTTTGCCACTCGCCTGCAGATCCTCCACCAACGGAGTGGTAATCAGTCCATCGGGACGAACCACCACATCGGTCGTCAGCTCCTGGTCTCCCCAGACAAATACATTCAGAGTGTCACCGGGTCCTATCAGGTAGAGAGGCGAAGAGGGAGAGGCCGTACCGGTTGAGCCGCCGCCGGCTGAATTGGCCGCATTCATTTCAGGGGTGCTGGAACATGCCGTCAACAGCATCAGTCCGATGGCCGCGATGAAACTTGTAATTTTCATATAATCTACTGATAACATAACACTTTCCTGTACTTTTTCGAGTTCGAGAACTGTTCCCGGTTCTTGATATAGGGCCTGTTCACAGCACCCCATGACTAGCCATTCGCAGATGATAACTCACTTAATAGCTGCTTGGCTTCACTGGATTCTTCAAATTGTTGGTTATTATCCAGAATTGCCTGGAGAATTTCCCGTGCCTCTTTGTTCCGGCCCTGAGCCTTCAACACTGCTGCGTAGTGATAGCGGATGGATGGATCAGTGGCTCTGTGAATAATTGGCTCAAGTAAATTCAGAGCTGATTTGGAATCCCCCTCCCGGAAGGTCAGCCAGGCGTAGGTGTCGATCACTGCCAGGGAGGAATCACCAACACGATCATAGGCCCTACGGGCAAAATCGAGCCCTTTCTCCGGGTTCTTCTCGTAAACAAGCAGTGCCGCATTATTCAAGGCGATTACATTATCCGGTTCATCAGATAATAGTTCATCATAAAGTTTTATTGCGTCTTCCGGCTTTTCATTGGTCTGTAGAATCATCGCCAGCGCCAGTTTCGCCTGCTTGTCTCCACCAGGCTGGGACTCAATTCTCTGTTGCAGTACCTCTGACGCCGCATTGACATTGCCATTCATGGCGTACAAGTCAGCCAGTTTTCTGTAGAGGTAAAACGGCGCCTCAGCTGTCAGATTTTTTTTCAATAGAGAGATTGCTGATTGTGGCCTGCCTTTGGCCTGCAGAACCCCGGCACTCAGTGCCACCCCGAGGTATTTGCTTTTGGAGTCAGCACTCAGTTGCTTGGCTACCGCCTCAGCGGCATCAAACTGTCCGCTCTGCAGCGCCAGCTTGTACTTCAGCAACTTACCCTTTTGCGGCAATGGATTGAGACCATCGAGGGTCGACATGGCGGCAGCATAATCACCCTGCTTTCTCTGCAGGTCGGCCAGTTGCAGATAGGCATCCTGATTTTGCGGATTCAATCGGATCATCCGCTCAATTGTCGCCCCTGCCTGTTGATAATTACCCGATTGCTGATTCATCTCCGCAATCAGTGAGAGAATGGTCAGATTCTCAGTTTCGAGGAGTGCTTTGTTTTGCAGGTATCTGGCAGCCTTTTCCGGTTGTTTTGTTCGCAGGTAGTAACGACTGACGATAATGATCGGCAGTATTGGGTTGCGTGAAGATGTTGCGGCTCGGTCAATCCATTTCAACGCCTCTCTCTGCTGACCGGAGCGTTCGCTGATTTGCGCCAACAGCAACAAGGCATGTGTATTCTCCGGATCAGTCGCCAGCACCAGGTCGAGCCGATCACTGCCTTCGCTCAATCGGCCATCCTCAAGGTCCATCCGACCAAGCGCCACCAGAGCCGGTACATAGGCTCTGTTCACCTCCACGGCATTGCGCAGATGCTCTCGCGCTGCATGCCGGTTACCGGATTGCAACTCGATCACGGCACGTAGGTAATAGTCTGTTGCTGACAGGTTCTGATTATCGGTAAACACTTGATCTGACTTGTTTCTGGCCGCTGCGAGATCCTGTTTCTTCAGATAAGAGAGTATTAACAGATTGGTGGTGCTCTTACCGGATGTACTGTCCATCTGTTCAAGTTCAGCGATGGCATCATCCACCGCACCCTGATTCAGGTAGAGCTTCGCCAACTCCTGTCGGATCTGGGTATTTTCAGGATGGGATTTGGCCGCCTTTTTCAGATATTCGACCCCCTGCAGAAAGTCCCCGGATTGGCTGGCTGCTGCACCGATCATCGAGAGCAGTTGATGGTCCTTCTGCTGATCACTCGAGGACTTGAGGATCGAGAGGGCCTCCTCGGGTTTGTTCAACCGCAGCTTGATCTCGCCGAGTAACTTTCTCGCCTGGAGATGAGTCGGTACCTGATTGACATAGCGCGACAGCAGAACGTTTGCCTGTTCCAGGTTGTTCTCAGCAAAGTGGGTTGCACCCAGCAGCAATACGGTCGGCAAGTGGTTTGGCAAGGCGTTGTGCACATCCGTCAACTCTGTTTTTGCCAAATCATACTTTTTGTCGATGTAGTTGTGCAGACCCGATAGATAGATAACGATCGGATGGCTGGAGAATTCACTTTTGAGCTCACCAAGATACTGTTTGCTTTCAGTGAATCTGGATTTAAGAATCAACAGCTGAATCAGTGAGGTCTGTGTGAGAAATCGCTCCTGTTTGGAGTCATCCGGCCGATCGAGTGAAACGGCTCGCTTCAGCGACTCTATCGCCTGATCGAACTGTTGCAGCTTGGACTGGATACCACCCAGGGTGCGCCAAGCCTGTGGATTCTCACCATCGAGTACGATCGCTTTGTTGAGAAAGTCGATCGCCTGCTCATCCCGATCACGCATACTTGCCGCTTTAGCACGAACCACCAACGCATCCGCATTTCCGGCATCCGTCTCCAGCAGAGTCTCAGCCAGGTTGTCGGCTTTTTCAGGCTGACGCAGGTGAATATAGGTATTCGCAACAGTCTGAATCAGGGGACGCTGTTCCAGTGCGGTAAAATCATCCGCCTCATAGTGTTCGACAATCTGCTTGTATTTACCCTGCAGACGCCAGGCGTCGAGAACCATCTGTTTAACTTCAGGATCTGCCTTTTCTGCTTCATTGATGCTATTGATCTCCTTTTCAGCTGCGATTCCATCACCCAGTTGCAAATAGGTTTTGGCCAGCAGTATCCGGCCTGCCTGGTGCTTTCCGTTCGCTTGCAAAAGATTTTTGAGTTCGATTATCGCTTTGCTGAACTCCTGATTGGAATAACTGGTGAGTGCGCTCTGATAACGCTCCTCTTCACTCACTCCACCGGAACAACCCGCGAGCAGAATCACTGTAAGTATCAGTGTAGTGATAGTTGTCGATCCACCTGTATAGACGGCCATCAGTTTCTCCAATCAATCCAAGTATTGTTGACGCAGTTTACAAGCAGCTAATCTTCGGCCTGTCGTTTTTACTAAAAAAAAATCAAATTCTCAGTGGCTTTAAGCCTGTCCATGCTCCACATTGTGGCGCCTGACTGGGGAAAACCACTCTCGCTAACTCACCCTGTTCAAGGTCATACCGGCAGTCGGGGAAATCAGTTAACGAATTATTTCCGGCAATGCGCTATTTCAATCCGTATTTATTAACCAGATCGTAGAGCGTGGGCCGGCTGACACCGAGCAGATCAGCCGCCTTCGACACATTCCCACCCACATAGCTCATCGCCCTGATAATCGCCCTGGCTTCCGCATGCTCTCTGACCTCTCTCAGGTTGATCGGCATGTTCTCTTCGCCATCAGCGTTGAGTTGCAGCTCCCCGGGTGTGATCAATTGATCATCTGCCATCACCACCGCACGTTTTATGCGATTTTCAAGTTCCCGCACATTACCCGGCCACTGATAAACCTCAATCGCTTGTAATGCATCGGTTGTAAATCCATTGACTTTGGAGTTGTTCTGCTTGGCGTACTTAGACATGAATGACCAGGCCAGCAATACTGCATCCCCTGCCCTGTCACGTAGTGGTGGAATATCGATAATGATCTCGCTGATCCGATAGTAGAGATCTTCACGGAATTCACCGCTGGATATCTTCTCTTCAAGGTTCTGGTTGGTGGCACAGACCACTCTGACATCCACCGGTATCTCTTCATGGCCACCCAGTCTTTCAATCACCCGTTCCTGGAGAAAGCGCAACATTTTTGCCTGCAGGCCGATCGGCATATCTCCGATCTCATCCAGAAAGAGTGTCCCGCCATTGGCGGATTCAATCTTACCGATGGTGCGTTTGGATGCCCCGGTGAAGGCACCCTTTTCATACCCGTAGAGCTCACTTTCAAGCAGGTTTTCCGGAATCGAGGCGCAGTTGATGGCAGCGAACTTCTGCTCACCCCGATCACTCAAACCATGAATCGCTCTTGCCAGAACCTCTTTACCGGTCCCACTCTCCCCCAACAGCAGCGCTGTAATGTTGGTCGGGCTGACTTTCTCTATGACCCGGCAAAGCTCGATCATTTCAGGACTGTTTGCCACCACGCCATCCAAGGGTGAGTAGCGCTGCATCTTGTTGAGCCCCCGGTTCTCCTCCTCAAGTTCGTGGACATGATAGGCACGCTCGATGATCACCTTGAGCACATCCGGATCGATCGGCTTTTGGTAGAAATCGTAGGCGCCGAGATCGATCGCCTTCAGCGCATTCTCCCGGTCGTCATTCCCGGTCACCACAATGATCTTTGTCTGAGGCATCAGACTGAGAATTTCCTGTAGGGTGGCGAAGCCCTCACTGACATTGGTGGGGTCCGGGGGCAAGCCGAGATCCAGAGTCACAACCGGCGCGGTAGTCTTTCTCAAAAGATTGATTGCACTCACCCGGTCTCCGGCAATCTGTACATCGTAGCCGTCAAAGCTCCATTTCAACTGACTCTGCAGCCCTGGGTCGTCTTCAACAATGATCAGCGGTTTTAATTGATTATTGGCTTTACTCACGCAATTACGCCTCTACAGTAGCATCTGACTGCCGGTCTGTTGCAGTCCCTGATTTAATGAGTGGAATGGATATGGTGAAACAAGTGCCCTCACCAAGCTGGCTCTTCACTGTCAGACTGCCATTCAGGGAGTTAACATACTCCCGGGTTTCATATACGCCAATTCCCATTCCAGCATTTCCCTTGGTTGTCTGAAAGGGTCGAAACAACCGCTCTTTGATAAACTTATCCTCCATCCCTGAACCATTGTCCTGAATGGTTATGATCACATTCTGATCGATTCTCTCGACGGATATCATCACCTCACCGTCCTTATCGGTCGCTTCCTGAGCATTTTTAATCATATGGATCATAATCGCGGTGAAACGATCTTTATCTGCAACAATCTCTAAATAGTTGTCTTTGATTTTTAACTGCGGTTTCGGCTGATAGGCATACAGTTCATTGACCGCCTGCGCCACGGACTCCTCGATGTAGAACTGTTTCGTTTCCGTCGACTCAAATCTACCCTGCCGCAATTGTGCCAACAGTCTGCCCATTTTGTTGACTGCATTGCCAATTGTTCTCACCGCATCGTCCATGAACTCCGGATTGTTTTTATGTCGTTCTGCATTTTTCACAACCAGTTCGAGTTGTGCGATCAGGTTCTTCAAATCGTGCACGACAAATGCTGAAAGTCGGTTGAAGGCCTCAAATTGATTGGCCCGGTTCAACGCCTCAGAGGCTTGCAGCAGCGCCAGATAGCCACCCGCCTGTTTTGCGGCAGCTTTGATCAGATCCCGATCCTCCCAGTTGATCGAGGGTAGTGAATGGGAACGGATAAGCAGTGCAAATCCTATCAAGGCTTCATGATGTTTGATAGGTACTATTAACCAGGCGTCATGGATCTCCGCCAGACTGTGATCAAGCGCCAGATTGTCATAACGTTCAGGGTATTTGTTCAGTTCATCGATATCGATGATCCAGTCGCTACGCTGAAAATAGGCGATTAATTCGCTCTCCGCCTGCAGGTCCAGTGAAAGGTCGTCGACCTGCCAGCGACTGGTGCAGTGGTAACGCCCATCTTCACCCAAGGTCCAGAGATAACCGCCACGGGACTCCACAGAGTCGGAAATCGCCTGCACGACTCGGGGCAGTATCTGATTGCCACCGGGTCCCTCCGCAAGGGTTTGAACCACTCTCAACCACTCGTCCCGCCAATCGTACTTGTAACTAAAGAAGTGTTTGTTGACAAACACTTTCAGCTTGGCTCTCAGGGAACCGGAAAAAAGCACGACGGCGAGAAAGCAGACCCCGGTGAAAACAAACGCGATTTGTGTCGCTTTCCCCCAGGTTCCACCGTAATAGCGGATGTAATAACCAACCGCCGCCATCAGCACCAGATAGCTGCCGGCTGCCAGCAGGGTTGTGGCATGAAACACCACCTGTCTTGAGACAAACACCCGTACAGACCAGCTGGGATTACGGGTCGCGGCAATCGCCACAAAGGGTGCAACCAGTGAGCTGGTAAAGCCTCTGGCCTGCCACAGGGCGGAATCCACCTGTTTGAACATCAACGCGTCGGCATAGAGAAAAAGATCATAGACAAACAGTATGCCCATGCCGAAATAGAGATACTTGACCGCCCAGCGCATATCCGGCCGGGTACTGCGGTAGAGCTGCTCGATCAGCACCAGACCGGCGATGGCAAATCCCAAATGTCCGACCAGTTGAAAGCTTGCAGTACCTCCCCAGCTGCGCACCCCGGGGAAAAACTGGGCCGACAACTCAACACCCAACAACAGAGCGGAGACGGAAAAGATCGTGACCGGGGCGTATCTGAGCAGGCCGTCATCCCCGCCTGCTGCTGACTTGAGTATGCTCAGCAGTCTCAGCAGAAAGGCAAACCAGGCAATATTTTTTGCGATTTCAAACAGTTGGTACGTATTGGCTGTAAGAGCCGATTCCTGAACCTGGAAAGCAATCGCGGTCAGCGCCCAACAGGCGGAGGTGCTCGAGGCAATCAGCAGATAGGTCCCTTCGATGCGCCCTCGCCAACTGGTCAACAGAAGCACACTGAAAATCAGAAACAGTGTCGCTGAAAATCCATAGCCGATTATTCCAATAGTCAATCAGTCATCCTCATGGGTAGTTGTTTGCGTAATAGGCGCAATGAACTTTTACTCACTGACAGAGACTTACAACTGTGGGTTTTTATTATCCCGGTAATCACTGAGATCCTGAATGTCCTCTATGTGAGGTGAGTAATGGTATTTGGCATTTGTGATGGACTATCCCAAATGCAGCCGTCATGGTTTTTTATGGCAAATCCCAACGAACAATGTTCGATTTAAGCCGACTACCGGTTACCCAACCACTATTCAGTATAGGGTCTTGCAGAAACTGAACTCATGAGGTTGTCGTCTTTACTGCCGATTGAAGCAGATCCGGCGATTGATTATGGTTTGGATGCTATCGCCAAAATGATGCTGATTCCGCGGCAAGAGCCACTATAGTACACAAAGATAGTGAAACGATTCACCCTGTCAGCGTGATTTTTAACGGGAATCTGGATTCCAGCACATAATCCCCGGATAATGGCCCACTTTTATGATCAATCAACACGGATAATTGACACGGGTTAATCTTATGACCATCAATGCAGTCTCCTCGCTAAATGCCCCTGAAGCAACAACTAGTCATCACTGGGACGGAATGAATAAATCAAAGAAAATCAAAGGCTTCACACTAATAGAAGTCATGGTGGTCGTCGTCATACTGAGTATCCTTGCGGCGATCGTTGTGCCGAAAATCATGGATCGGCCAGAACAGGCCCGTATCACCAAAGCCAAAAGCGATATCCGTGCACTGGAAGCCTCTCTGAATCTCTATCGCCTGGACAACATGATCTACCCAACCACCGAGCAGGGACTTGAGGCTCTGGTGAGCAAACCCACCGACTCTCCGGAACCAAGGAACTGGAAGGAAGGGGGTTATCTCGATCGATTGCCCAGCGATCCCTGGGGCAATGGCTATCTCTATCTGAGCCCCGGCACCCATGGTACGGTCGATATCTATACCTCTGGCCTGGACATGCAATCGACAGATGATGACATCGGCAACTGGAATCTGGATTGACACCGCCCGGAAAGATCAACAGTAAGCCAGAGGGAGCTTGGCCAATGCGAAGCAGCAAGGGATTGGGCATGGGCTTCACCCTGATCGAGGTGATGGTGGTGGTGGTCATCATCGGCATCCTGATCAACTATGTGGCAATCTCATTCGGGCGCAATGCCCCGGGTGACCAGCTCAGGGACGAGGCCCAGCGACTCAACAGCCTGCTCAAGCTGGCCAGTGAAGAGGCCTTGCTCAGATCGACGTTGATCGGGGTGGATATCACCGAAGAGAGTTATGGCTTCCTCAGCCTCAACGAGGGGGAGTGGGAAGTGGTATCCGATAACCTGTTTCGGGAGCGTCAACTGCCCCCAGGGGTTGAGATCAGCGTTGCGACCGCACTGCCCGAAGGGGATGACGAAGAGAAGAGAACGCCTGAGATCATCCTCCTGAACAGTGGTGAGATGACCACATTCGAGCTTAATGTCAGCTCTGAACAGGTTGATAGTTACTACCGGTTGACAGGCAATGAACTTGGAGAGCTCTCCCTGGAACATGTCTCACCCTACTAAACCACACGCCACTACATCCCACCCCTCCGGGACTGCACCAGGCAGTCGCAATAAGGGCTTCACCCTGCTGGAGATTCTGATTGCACTGGCGATTCTGGCGATTGCACTGACCTCAATCATCTCAGTGGCATCCAACCAATCGGTCAATGTCGCCTATTTGCGAGACAAGACCCTGGCCCATTGGGTAGCCATGAACCAGATGACAGAGCTGCAGGTCACCAACCAATGGCCCGCGACCGGCTCGAAAAAGGGTAAAGAGGAGATGGGACTGCAGGAGTGGCACTGGCAGAGGGAGGTCAGCAAGACACCGGATGATCGTGTCAGACAGGTGGAGATCCGGGTATTTCGCAACAAGGACGATGAGAGCAGTGTAACCCGACTGGTGAGCTTTCTTTCACAACCGATCAAATGAAACCTTCGCCACATAATATGCGGGACCATCAGCAGCGGTACACGCCCTGTGCCGCTGGATTCACACTGCTTGAACTGCTGATTGCCATTACCGTTTTCGCCATTATGGCCACCTTCGCCTACTCGGGTCTGAAGGTGGTACTGGATTCTGAAAACCAGACCAGTCAATACAGTAAACGCATGTCTCAACTGCAACTGGCGATGAACCTGATGCAGCGGGATTTCGAGCAGGCGATTGAGAGGCCAATCCGGGATCAGCATGGTGACGAAGTCGGCGCTTTCATTAGCGGAGGTTTCGCCGGCACACTGCTCGAGTTGACCCGGGACGGCTATGCCAATCCAATGAAGCTGCCCCGCAGCAATCTGCAGCGGGTGGGATACCAGCTGGAAGAGGAGACCCTCTATCGCCTTACCTGGAGAATTCTCGACAGAGCCCAGGATAGTGAACCTCACCGCTACCAACTGATCGATAATATTGAGACACTTGAGCTGGTCTATTATGACAAGGAGATGAAAAAACAGAGTCAGTGGCCAGCCGAAAGATTTGATTTCGATTCAGGCGAAAAACCCGGTCTTCCCACGGCGGTGGAAGTCAAGATGGAACTCAAGGATTGGGGTAATATCAGACGCCTGTTTGCACTGGTGAGACCCATACCGGATGAACAGCAGGAGCAGGGACAAAACAGTAATGGCGACACTCAATAAGCGTCCGTCGCAACAACAAGGTATCGCCCTGATCACCGCCATCGTGATTGTCGCCATGGCGTCGATCGCTGCCGTGGCAATGACCCACAACCTGCAACTTAATATTCGTCGAACCGGCAATATCCAGGCAGCGGACCAGTCCTACTACTACACCCTTGGCAGTGAAGCCTGGTCCAGAGGTATGCTGATCAGGGACCTGCTGGATGATGACGCCAAGGAGTACGACTCACTGGATGAGAACTGGGCAATCGAACTCCCCCCCACCCCGGTGGAAGGGGGTGAGGTGCAGGCCGTTACCACTGACCTGCAAGGTCGGTTCAACCTGAACAATCTCTACGTGGCAGCAGAAGCGGAACCACAGGCCAAACAGGAGGCCGCCGTCCAGCTGGCCATATTTCAACGTATCCTTACGGCTCTCGAACTACCGGAGTCGATCGCCCAGGCAACCCAGGACTGGCTTGATGGTGACATCAAGACCTCCTTTCCGGATGGTGCTGAAGACATTGAATATCTGGGTCAGGAGCCAGCCTACCGAACGGCCAATGGCTTTATGGCCAGCCACACTGAGCTAAGACTGATCAAGGATATCGATCAGGAGAGTTACGACATACTGGCGCCACATGTCGTCGCTCTACCGGTTAAAACCCCGATCAATGTCAATACGGCAGACCAGATCGTGTTAAAAAGCCTGCTCAACGAACTCTCGGACGGGCATGCAGAGCAACTGATCAGTGAGCGAGAAGAGAACCCGTTCAAAGAGACGGCATCCTTTATTGAAAGACTTAGAGAACTTTTGGATAAAAATAAAGTAAAATCTGAAGAGATAGAGCCATTGATCTCAGTAGACAGTCACTTTTTTCAACTGGAGACGGTTGTACGCATGGAAAATATCAGCCAAAGATTGGTCAGCCGCCTGTACCAAGGCAGTGAGGATGTGGTTGTCATATCCCGAACCACCGGGGTCTATTGATGGCCGAGCATCTTATTCTGCACTGCCACGATGCATCCTGTAAGCAGGTCTCCTGGTCTTTTCGTGGCGCCAGTGGCAGCGAAGCGGGAACCGGAACCCTGGAACAGGCAGCTCAACAGGCGAAAGGCAGACGCACCCTGGTGCTGGCTCCTGCGTCCGAAATCCTGATTACATCCGTCAACATTCCAACCCGCAATCGCCAGCGTCTGTTGCAAGCGATACCTTTCTCCTTGGAGAACGAGCTGACTGAGGATATCGATGAACTCCATTTTGCTGCTGGCAATATGGATGACAACAACATCACCCCGGTTGCCGTTGTTGCCAGAAGTCGACTTGAAGCGTGGCTTGAAAAATTGGAGTCGGCCGGTATCGAACCACTCGGTCTCTATCCGGATATGCTCGGGCTGCCGATGGAGAGCGATGCCTGGTGTCTCTACCAGAGCGACCATCAATTACAGATTCGTACCCAGACCAACCGGGGTTACAGCGTCGATGGCGTCAACGGTGGTGAGTTTTTAAAACTGGCACTGCAGCAGGCTGGGGAATCGGCTCCGCATAAATTGATCCTTTACCGGCTTAACGGCAGCCGTACTGAACTGGACCTGGAGACGATCGCACCAGATTGCGAGATCATCACCAGGGAGATAGAACACCCGGGTGAATTGACCAACCTGCTGGCGGAAAACCTGCATGAGAAGCAGCTGTTGAATCTTTTGCAAGGGGAGTATCTCAGGGTCGACAAAACAACCCTGCAGTGGAAGCGCTGGCTGCCGGCGGCCGTTTTGGCACTGATTTTCATTGGCCTCTCGATTGGCTCGTCGATTCAGCAATACAATCAATATGACAACCAGAGCAAATTGCTGCATGCTCAGATCAGGGAGACGTTTCAGCAGGCCTTTCCGGAGGTGAAGCGAATTGTCGATCCCAGAGCACAGATGGAGCAACGCCTGAAATCCCTGCAGCGGGGTCAATCCGGCAGCTTCGCCCAATTTGCCAGCCTGTTCGTACCCTCGGCAAGCGTCATCAAACACAGCCCGAACACCACCCTGCAAAACATCAGCTTTCGCGATGGCCAGCTCAATCTGCAACTGACCATCAAGGAGCTGCAAGCCCTCGAGACCTTGAAGAAGACCATCGAGAGTAAACGGCTGACTGTCGAAATCCGCTCTGCCAATGCGGCGGATAATCAAGTCACCTCCCATTTGAGAATCACTGGAGGATCCTGATGAAGCAGTGGTGGCAGAGTAAAACCCAACAAGAACATCTGGCCATGATCATTGGCGGTACGGCGGTGCTGCTGTTGCTGATCTACCTGATTGTATGGCGCCCCTTCCAGCAGAGCCTGGAACAAAAGGCCTTGCTGGTGAAGAGCCAGGAATCGACTCTGCAATGGATGAAAGACAACGCGGATCTGGTGAAGAACATACGCAACGACCAACCCGGTAAAGGCGCAGCCAGCAACGAAGCACTGCTGACACTGGTCGACAGGACCGCCAAACGGATTCAGTTGAGGCAGCAGATCAAGCGTATCAAGCCCCAGGGTGACGATTCAGTTCAGCTGTGGGTCGAAGAAGCCTCTTTTGACACCCTGATTCGCTGGCTGGGTGAGATGACCCAGGAGTATGCGTTGAATATCGAATCACTCAATATCGATCGACAGGATGCTCCGGGGCTGATCAATGCCCGGGTGGTCCTGCAGCGCGGAGGATAGAAGGTAATGAAGTGGTGGAGTTACCTGCTGATCGGTCTCGGGGCCTATCTGCTGATCATGGTGATCAGCCTGCCGGCAGAGCATGTCCTGGGCTGGACGGCAGGCAACAATAAGAAAATGCCTTTCACCTACGGCACCATCAAAGGAAGCCTGTGGCGTGGCAAGATGGAGGCGTTGACCGTAAACGGCGTTCCCCTCGACAAACTCAAATGGCGCTTCTCCCCAAGTGAGCTGCTATTCGGTCGTCTCGGCTTTGACATTCAGATCAATCATGCGGGTCAGGAACTGGAAGCGGATGTTGCAAAAGGATTTGGCAATGAGATCCAGATCGAGGATATCAGTGGCGTGATTCAGGCTGCGATCATTCCCCAGTTGATCGATATGGCACAAATCGGCGTTGACGGTAACGTTAACCTGAACCTCCAACAGATCACTCTGTCAGACAATCAGATCATCTATGCCGAAGGCGAGGTGCAGTGGCTGGGATCTGCCCTGAAAAGCCCGTTCGCACTCAAGGTTGGCGACCTTCAGGCTGACCTTGAAACGGACGATGCGGGAGCAGTCCGGGCAAAAATCAAAGACTTGGGAGGACCTACCGCCGTGGATGGGGAACTCAGTCTGACACTGGACGGAAACTTCCAGGTCAATGGCCAGATCAAACCGGGAACAGATTCCGACCCCCGACTTGGCGGTGCCCTGAATGCAATCAGCAAACCCAAACCGGATGGCAGCTACCAGATAACCTACAGCGCGCGGCTTTGAAGCATGTGCACTGTTTCATACTACTGTTTTGAACCGGTAGGCCAATGCGCTAACATCTGCTATTATGGAATGGATTATATATTCAACATAAACCCATGATGGATAAAGAATTTCACAACTATTTCCCTGACCTGTCACAAACCAGTGACCTGAATTGGATCAGGCATGTTGCAGAGAGTGCTAGGGGACAGCTTCTATGATGACCAATTCGGCCAATAAATTCATGGACAGATCAGCTCCGTTCCAGCACAGAATTCGCCATGCTCTGCTTCTCTGTTGCTGCATGGTTCTGTTGAACTTTGTGACGATCGCGCCCAGTCATGCCGAGCAGATCACCCTGAATCTGAACAACGCGGATATCGAAGCCCTGATCAAAACGGTTTCAGAACATACCGGCAAGAACTTCGTCATCGATCCGCGCGTCAAAGGCAAGGTTACGGTGATATCCGCCCATCCGATGGACCGGAATGAGTTCTATGAAGTCTTTCTGTCGATCCTTGAGGTGCATGGTTTTTCAACCATTCCCAGTGGTGAAGTGATCAAGATCGTTCCCGATGTAAAGGCCAAACAGGGTGGTATTCCAACCCTGGCCAGAGCCGGCTCCCTGCCCGGGGATCAGATCGTCACCCGGATTATTCAGGTGAAGAATGTCACCTCGGCCCAGCTGGTCCCCATCCTGCGTCCGCTGATTCCCCAGGAGGGGCATCTGGCGGCCTACCCGGACACCAATGTACTGATCATCTCTGACCGACGCCGCAATGTGGACCGGCTGATGAGGATCATCGAACAGATCGATCAGGTCAGTGACAGCTCCATCGAGGTCATCACGCTTCAGCACGCCTCCGCCGCCGAGGTGGTTCGGATTCTGGAAAGTCTCAAACAATCCGCCGCCAAGGGCGCCTCCAAATCGGCCTCAAAGATGGTCGCCGACGAACGCACCAACAGCATCCTGATCAGCGGTGATCCGACTGAGCGCCTGCGGGCACGGGTGGTGATCGAACATCTGGACACCCCGTTTGACAACGAGGGCAATGCCCAGGTCGTCTATCTGAAATACGCCAATGCGGTTGACTTGGTGACTGTACTGACCGGTGTCAGTGAAAATATCGATGAGGGTGGCAAGGGTAAAGCGGCCAAAGCCGCAAGTAAACCCAAGGTGCCGGTCAACATACAGGCTGATGAAGCCTCGAATGCCTTGATCATTACCGCGCCACCGGATGTTTTCCACTCCCTGCAGGCAATCATCCGTAAACTGGATATTCGTCGAGCCCAGGTTCTGGTCGAGGCGATCATTGCTGAAGTCTCCTATGACAAGGCCAAAAGTCTGGGTGTGCAGTGGGTGGTTGACGGCACACCGGATGGACAGGGTCCGGTTGGTGTGATCAATCTGGGTTCACCGACCATTACGGACGTCTACAACTCCGTGGCTGCCGGCGCCGGTGTACCACTGGGTCCCGGCACCTCGATCGGCCTGGGCCGATTTGACAGCGACCGGGTCAATTTCGCGGCCCTGATACAGGCACTGGAGAGTGATACCACCAGCAACATTCTCTCTACCCCCAGCCTGACCACGCTGGACAACCAGGAAGCTGAGATCGTGATCGGTCAGAATGTGCCTTTCATAACCGGCTCCTACAGTTCCACCGGTGGCACCAGCAATTCGGTCAATCCGTTCCAGACCGTACAGCGTGAGGATGTGGGCCTGACTCTGAAGGTCAAACCTCAGATCAACGAAGGCAACTCCATTCAGCTCGAGATTGAACAGGAGATCTCCAGCATCAATGCCTCCGCCAGCACCGGCACCAGTGATATCGTTACCAACAAGCGCACCATCAAAACCGTGGTGATGGTGGAAGATGGCGCGACAATCGTACTCGGCGGACTGATCCAGGAAGATCTCCAGCAGACTGAAGAGAAGGTCCCCCTGCTTGGCGACATCCCCCTGTTGGGCGCCCTCTTCCGCGCCAACAAGACCACCAAAGTGAAACGCAATCTGATGGTCTTTCTCAGGCCGGTGGTATTGAGGGATGCTGCGATCAGTACCCAGATTGCCAGTGACAAATATAACTACTTCCGCGCCCAGCAAATGAAAATGAAGCAGGAAGGGGTCAGTCTGATGGATGATGAGGAGACGCCGATCATGCCACCGCGCTTCGGTACATTTGCTCCGCCTTTCGAGGATGAACCGCCGGAACCGGAACTCTGACAGGTAGCGTAAACCATGTCTGACACGACGCCCTCAAATCCACTACAGGACGCATTGGATCCGGTATCCGAACTGCTTTCCGAAGAGCCTGAGAGCCTGCCGCCCCAGGAGCCGAGTCAGTTGCCTTATGCCTATGCAAGGCGACATGGCGCCGTGGTGGTGCACAATGATCAAACGGGTGAGTACGAGTTACTCTATAAACCCGGGGTTTCGATTTTAGTACTGAATGAAATCCGCCGTCTCTATCGGCAACCCCTGATCTTCAAACAGATCGATGAGGAGAGTCTGGAGAGACAGCTCTCGCTGGTCTATGAGTCGGGCTCCAAACAATCGAGTCAGATCATGGAGACCATGGGCGATGATATGGATCTCGATCATGCGGCCCAGGCGCTCAACCAGCCGGAAGATCTGCTGGGCAGTGACGATGACGCACCGATCATCCGATTGATCAATGCCCTGTTTACCGAAGCGATCAAAGAGCAGGCTTCGGATATCCATATCGAACCCTATGAAAACCGCCTGGTGGTTCGTTTCCGGGTCGACGGGGTGTTGCGCGAAGTCCTCTCGCCACCGCGCAATGTCTCTTCATTCCTGGTCTCCCGTATCAAGGTCATGGCGCAACTCGATATCGCTGAAAAACGCATTCCCCAGGATGGCCGGATCTCTTTGAAAGTGGGTAACCGCCCGGTGGATGTGCGTGTCTCGACCCTGCCCTCCAGCTATGGCGAGCGAGTGGTGTTGCGCCTGCTCGACAAACAGGCGGGCCGGCTCGATCTGGAACACCTTGGCATGGCCAGAGACCTGCTTGAACAGGTCGATCCCGGCGTGATTCGGCGTCCCCACGGCATCTTTCTGGTCACCGGCCCCACCGGCTCGGGTAAAACCACCACCCTGTATGCCGCTTTGAGCCGACTCAATACCCAGAGCCGTAACATCGTCACCGTGGAAGATCCGATCGAGTACTATCTCGACGGCATAGGACAGACCCAGGTAAACAACAAGGTCGATCTCACCTTTGCCCGCGGCCTGAGGGCGATTCTCCGTCAGGATCCGGATGTGGTGATGGTTGGTGAGATTCGTGACCTGGAAACCGCACAAATTGCGGTACAGGCCAGTTTGACCGGCCATATGGTGATGTCGAGCCTGCATACCAACACGGCAATCGGCAGCATCTCCCGTCTCAGGGATATGGGTGTGGAGCCGTTCCTGCTCTCCTCCAGTCTGATCGGTGTTCTGGCCCAGCGCCTGGTACGTACCCTCTGCCCCCACTGCAAGGAGCCCTACAGCGCCAGCCAGCAGGAGCTGGAACTGTTGGAGCAACCGAGTAGCGAATCGGTCACGATCTACTCAGCCAAAGGGTGTGAAAAGTGTCATAACCACGGCTATGTGGGCCGAACAGGCATCTATGAGCTGATTACTATCGATGAGACCCTGCGTAATATGATTCACAAGGGCAGTGGTGAGATGGAGATGCTGGAACACGCCAGAAACTTCACCGACAGCATTCGCCAGGATGGCATGAAGCGGGTTCTCAATGGTGATACCACCATCGATGAGATCATCCGCGTGACCCAGGAAGGATAGCCCGCCTTGGACGCCTTTGAATATGTAGCACTCGATCCGAGCGGCAAGGAGAAGCGTGGTGTTCTTGAGGGTGACAGCCCAAGACAGGTTCGCCAGCAACTGCGGGAATCGGGCCTGACTCCCCTCTCCATCGACTCCGCAAGCGGTACCGCCACACAGAGCAAGAGCAAGCTGTTTCAGCGTCAGATCAATGCCATGGAACTGGCTCTGATCACCCGCCAGATGGCTACCCTGTTACGCTCCGGACTACCCCTTGAGCATGTCCTGAAAACCACCGCTCAGCAATCGGACAAACGCCACGTGGAGCGCACCCTGCTGGCGGTACGGGCCAAGGTTCTGGAGGGCAGAACCCTGGCGGACGGCCTCAAGGAGTTCCCCAAAACCTTCCCGGAAGTCTACATCCAGACCGTCTCCTCGGGGGAGCAGTCCGGCCATCTTGAAGTGGTCCTGGAGAGACTGGCGGACTACACCGAGCAGCGCCAGCAGATGCGCCAGAAGACCATCTTCGCCCTCTTCTACCCGGCACTGCTGACCATCGTCTCACTGCTGATTGTCGGCGGTCTGTTGACCTACATCGTGCCCCAGGTCACCCGGGTGTTCGAAAGCATGTCCGCCGAACTCCCCTGGATAACCCAGGCACTGATGTCCACCAGTGACACCTTCCGCAGCTACGGGGTTCCGATCTTCATGACGCTGCTGGCGCTCGGTCTGCTGTTCAGCTATCTGCTGAAGAAACCAGGCCCCAAACGCTGGTGGCATCGCACCCTGCTGCGCATCCCGCTGGTGGGGCGTCTTGTGCGGACCGCCAATGCGGCCCGTTTCTCCAGAACCCTGAGCATCATGGCCGCCAGCAGTGTACCGATTCTCGATTCGATGCGCATCGCTTCCCAGGTCCTGACCAATCTGCCGATGCGCAGTGCCGTCGAGGAAGCCACTTTAAGGGTTCGTGAAGGGGCCAGTCTCTATCAGGCCCTGGACAAAACCGGATACTTCCCACCGATGACCCTCAGTCTGCTCGCCAGCGGTGAATCGAGTGGTAACCTCGAAGGTATGCTGGAGCGCTCCGCCGATATCCAGGAGCGAGAGATAGAAACCCTGGTCTCCACGATTCAGGGATTGTTCGAACCTATACTCATCCTGGTCATGGGTGGTATTGTGCTGGTCATCGTACTGGCTATACTGCTGCCTATTTTCGATCTTAACCAATTGGTAGCCTGACTCTATGGAACTTTCTAGCAATCCAATCCGCACTCTGCCGCTGATCATCGCGCTCTGTTTAGCGATTTTGAGCGGTTGTGCAACCTCCCCGGATCCTTCCGTGGATGAGACGGCGCTTACCCTGACCGAAGCGCACAAGGCCTACAACGCCAAAGAGTATAAGAGGGTTTTTCAACTGCTGTTTCCCCTCGCAGCTGCCGGTAATGACAAGGCGCAATACGCCCTGGGCTATCTCTTCTATCATGGCATGGGAGTTGAAAAGAATGAACGCCAGGCGATGCACTGGGTTCAGCAGGCCGCCGCCCAGGGGAACCGCAAAGCGATCCAGGCGTTGACCCCAGTACAATAAAATTGCCCTGGGGAGGGTGACTAACCCGGCACCTGAAAAGAACCAGTCAGCCGATCCGATGAATCAGATAACTTTGGAGAAGCTGCCCTGAGAGGCCTTGCTGTTCAGGTAGATATCGAACTGCATACAGATGTTGCGAATCAACAAGCGCCCTCTGGGTAACACGTTGATGGTCCCATCCTCAATGCTGATCAGACCGTCCTCCACCATCTCCTGCAGACGCTCCAGCTCTTCCGCGAAGTAGTCTCTGAAATCAATCTCCCAACTGGCTTCAACGTCCCCGATGGTGAGGGTGTAGTGGCAGATCAGACGGGTGATCACATCACGCCGGATCAGGTCGTCCCGGGTCAGCGTTACGCCACGAAATACCGCCAGTCTTCCTGCATCGATTCGCTCATAGTATTCATCCAGGCTACGCATGTTTTGCGCATAACTGGGTCCGACCATACCGATCGAGGTTGCCCCCAATCCAATCAGATCGCAGTCCGCATGGGTCGAGTAACCCTGAAAGTTACGATACAGAGTGCCGTCCTCCTGGGCTTTCACCAGCTCATCATCCGGTTTGGCAAAGTGATCCATGCCGACATAGATGTACCCGGCATCCGACAGTTTATCGATGGTCATCTGCAGAATGTCGAGCTTCTCCTGTGGTGGTGGCAACTCTTCCGCATTGATCCGCCGTTGCGGTTTGAAACGTTCCGGCAGATGGGCGTAGTTGAATACCGACAGCCGATCCGGATCCACTTCAAGGATCTCATCCAGGGTTGCGGAAAAGCTGTTCAGGCTCTGATGGGGCAGACCGTAGATGAGATCGATACTGGTGGAACGAAATCCCTCATCCCGGGCAGCCTGCAGTACCTGCAGGGTCTCCTGCTTGCTCTGCAGCCGATTGACCGCCTTCTGGACTTTGGCATCGAAATCCTGCACCCCCAGGCTCATCCGGTTGAAACCCAGCTCCCGTAACAGCTTGATGGTATCTCCTTTAGCTTCTCTGGGGTCGATCTCAATAGAGTATTCACCGCTGTCATCATCGAGCAGGGTGAAACACTCCCGGGTCTTGTTCATCAATTGCCGCATCTCATCATGACTGATGAAGGTCGGGGTTCCACCGCCCCAGTGAAGCTGGGTCACCACTCTGGAGTCGTCGAACAGCTCAGACTGCATACGCAGCTCTTCATGAACCCGGGCCAGATAGCCAGCGGCCATGGTTCGATCCTTGGTCGCCACTTTGTTGCAGGCACAGTAGAAACAGACCGTGTCGCAAAAGGGTATGTGGAAATAGAGAGATAACGGGCTGCCGCTGGCATTGCTTTGCTGGGCAATACGACGATATTCGGCATCATCATATTTTTCTTCAAACTGGACGGCGGTCGGATATGAGGTATACCTCGGGCCGGTCTGATTGTATTTACCGATCAGTTCCAGGTCGAATTGTGTCGAATGATCCATAACCTATCTCTCTCATTGTGAATTTGCGCTAGCCAGAATATTGCCGAGGCAATATCTCGATTGATACTACTCTGTATCAACATCGATTCCCTTGCGGTGGGTTTCATTGATCTGGCGCAGCAGTATGGCAAAGGGAATATCATCCCCATGGCGATCAACCAGCCCCATGAATGGGAGATCATCCCGATCGAAGTGATACTCCCCATCCAGCATCGACTGATGCAGCTCCTTGATCCCGGATTCCAATGGCGCCAGGAATGATGGATAGCTTCCAAGCTCCTCCATCTGATAATCATAACAGTCTCTGAGATCACCGACTTCAAACAGTGCCTGTTTCACCCATTCAACAAACTCTTCGGCACTTCTTGCGCGTTGCAGACTCATTGCATCTTTCTCTCAATTGGAGTTAAAACTGCCCGGCATATCTGGAGAGATCCGTAGCGCTGATCAGAAACACCCCTTCCCCGCCCCTGGCAAAATCGAGCCAGACGAACGGTACCTCGGGATAGAGCTCCATCAACAGGTCGGCGCTGTTGCCCACCTCCATCACCAACACCCCGCCGGGTGCCAGGTAGTCAGGTGCCTGATTCAATATCCTTTTGACAACTTCCAGGCCCTGATCATTCGCTTCAAGTGCCATATTCGGCTCATGCAGATACTCCGGTGGCAACTCCGTCATCTCGACGGCCCCGACATAGGGAGGATTGGAGAGAATCAGATCATATTTTACCCCTGGCAATCCATCAAACAGGTCTGATTCATAGAGGTTGACCTGTTGATCAAGCCCATGCAGAGCCACATTCTCACTGGCGACAGTCAAGGCAGCTGGCGAGATATCCGCCAGATCCACCGGACAGTCGGGAAGATAGGCCGCAGTTGCGATACCGATGCAACCACTACCACAGCAGAGATCGAGCACCCGCTGCAACTGAGAGGGTTCCACCCAGGGTACAAACTCATTCTCGATCAGCTCGGCGATCGGGGAACGGGGAATCAGTACCTGCTCATTGACCCGGAAGCATAGGCCGGCAAACCAGGCTTCTCCGGTCAGATAGGGTAATGGCATGCGCTGTTCAATCCGTCGGGTTACCAGATCAATAACCCGTTCACGCTCCTCCTCAGTCAAGCGACTGGAAAACCAGAACTGGGGAAGATCCGGGGGAAGATGGAGGGCATGCAGAACCAGGGCCGCAGCCTCATCCAGGGCATTATCGGTGCCATGCCCAAAGAACAGCCCCCTTTCGGAAAAACGGCTGGCTGTCCAACGAATGAAATCGGTAATGGATCTGAGTGATTGCACGTAATTTATCGGATTATCAAACGTACAATCATAGCCGATTTGGCTATCCAGTCATAATCAAAATCTGATAACAATCGGTTTTACCGGGACAGAATCAGCCGGTATATCCACTAACACTGAGTGGTGTGAACTGCTGCCTGTGGCCTTGTGAAAGGCCACAGGCAGAGAATAACCAGAGATCAATCCGGCGCGACCGGGAGCGATACTCTCTGTCGCCGGATCAGGGGTTTATGCTGCCTCGGAGCTGGAGTTCGCAACCACACTCAGATTGCTCTCTTCCTCATCCTTTTTACCCAGGTTTCTTCTCACAAGGTCTCCCAGCGAGATGTCTGCGAGAAAGTTGAAAATCTCGCTGCTCAGGTCATCCCAAAGGGTATGGGTCAGACAACGAGCGCCGCCACTGCAATTCTGTCTTCCACCGCAGCGGGTAAATTCCACCCACTCGTCTACCGCACAGATGATATTGGCAATGGAGATCTCATCCGCACTCTTACCCAGATAGTAGCCACCACCAGGCCCTCTGACGCCACGCACCAGATCTTTACTTCTCAGGGCTGCAAACAGCTGTTCCAGATAGGAGAGGGATATACCCTGGTTTTCAGATATCTCTGCAAGTGTAACCGGACCTTTTTTGCCATTGAGGGCCAGATCCAGCATCGCAGTAACCGCATAACGACCTTTTGTTGACAGTCTCATTGTATTTTCTCCAGAGGTATGAACTCTATTACCTAGTAAATCAGTCGGTATTTAGACTAAAGTAACTCAGTAATTTAGTCAACAATTATTCAGGAAAAATAACAATTTTTTTGTGATAATTTTTTTTATTCTTTTATATCAATTAGTTATTGATTAAATGTCGTTTCGGTAAGGGGAGCTTTCCAGGAGGTTTCTGTGGTAAGCAAGCATTGCGGGGGCTTCTTGATGGAGAAATTGCTCAATTCCACTGTTGAACTCAGGATTGGCAATCCAGTGATATGAGTAGGTCAGCGTCGGCATGAATCCCCGCCAGATCTTGTGTTCCCCCTGAGCACCGGGTTCAAATCGTTTCAGGCCCTGCTCAATCGCATAGCCAATTCCCTGGTAATAGCAGGCTTCGAAATGGAGGCTGTCATAATGTTCCAGCCCCCCCCAGTGACGGCCATAGAGCACGGATCTACTGCGGTAGAGAATGGCCCCCGCAACACATCGGGGCCCATCGTAGGCGAATACAAGCACCACCTGCCTACCCATCTTTTCCCCGACCTCCTGAAAGAAGCCCTGATTCAATGTAGGCAGGCTGTAGCGCTCCTCAAAGGTCTTACTATAGAAATGCGTTAACAGAGCCCACTCGGACTCACTCACCTGATCACCGGTAACCAAACGAAAGCGTATCCCCGCCTGAGCCACTTTGCGTCGTTCATGGCGTATGTTTTTACGGCGCTTGGCGGTCAATCGGGAGAGAAAGTGGTCAAAGTCCGAGTATCCCGGGTTGGTCCAATGAAACTGAACCCCCAGCCGTTGATGCATTCCCATACGCTTCAGGGTCTCCCCCTCCTCAGGCATGGTGAACAGCCAGTGCATGGATGAGAGCTTTAACTGCTTCACCAGATCCAGGGTGGCGTCGATCATCACCCGCTGTACCTGTTCGCTATCGACCGCAGGATCAACCAGCAGTCGATTGCCGTAGGCCGGGGTATAGGGTGCCGCACTGATCATTTTCGGGTAGTAGTTCAATCCGCTTCGCCTGTAGGCATCGGCCCAGACATGGTCGAACACGAACTCCCCATAGGAGTTGTCTTTTATATAGAGTGGTGAGACACCGACCAGTTTGCCCTGATCATGCACACTGAGATGCTGCGGTAGCCAGCCAAATCGTTCACCCACGCAACCATTGTGTTCAAGGGCCGAGAGAAACTCATGCCTGAGAAACGGATTGTCATCCTTTACCAGGCGATTCCACTCTTCAGCTTTGAAATCATCTATCTGACTATGATTAGCGACTTGCATGAATCCGATCCGAACCGGTGATATGGAGATAAAATAGCCCAAGCGGAGAGTTAGGGCCTGTTAACACGAATCCAATAGGCCCTGCTGGGGCTGTTTTTGTGTCCAGCAAGGCAGAATGAGCCTGGTGTAGTCATTCTACATGAGCGAATGATAACGCCACTGGGCGCAAAAACAGACCCAGCCATTCGGGTTGCGCCTGAAAAAGCGCCACTCGGCGTCGCCCGTCACTCACTTGGAACAACCAAACTACGCTCCTCGCGCCTTGATTGGCGCTTTTTCAGGCACAACAGGGCCTATTGGATTCGTGTTAACAGGCCCTAGGAAAACTGGTAAATCACAAGGCATCTTGCCGGATCATGACGATCCCAAGACTTGACTGCCGTAAACCAGAGCACGCGCTCTACCGACTGTAGGGAACACTCAATGAGACAGGTAGTCCTCAATATTGATACTGTACTCATCGGGAGTGACCGGTTTTACGATTCGATCCCTACTACCTGCAACAGGATCGGTCAGATCCAGAACTTCAGGGGGAATCAGTCGTTGTTTGCGAAGGTCGTAAATCACTTTCAGGACAGGATTGAGCAGCGCTTTTTGCGGTGATGCGACAACCACAGCCAAACGCTGGCTCTCCAGGACCACTAGGCTGCCTACCGGATATATCCCGACACACTGAATGAAACGCTGCACCAGTTCGGCATCAAAGTCACCTTCATCACTCCATTCGACCAATTGACGTAGTACCAGACTGGGTAATTTCCCCTTATGGTAGACCCGATCTGAGGTAATGGCATCGTAGACATCAACAATCGCAGCCATTTTACCGTAGAGACTGATCTCCTCCCCTGAGAGCCTTCCCGGGTAGCCTGTACCATTGAGTCGTTCGTGATGTTGCAGTATGACCTGTTGCGCCCTTTTCGGTATGGACTCAGCTTCGTCGATCAATTTGTAACCAAAACCCACGTGACCGCGCATCACATCGAACTCCTGATCGGTGAGTCGTCCAGGCTTGTTTAGGATCTTTTCGGGCACCTGTAGTTTACCGACATCATGCAGAATCCCCCCCACACCAAGCTCCCAGATGGTGGACTGATCAAGCTGGAGTTTTTTTGCAAAAGCGATCATCAGTGCTGACACACTGACCGAATGCTCGAAGGTGTACTGATCCATCTGGCGAATCCGGGTCAGCCCCAGAAAAGCGTCCTGATTTCTGAATATCGAAGCCAACATATCCTCAACCACCGGTGTGACCCGCTCAGTCTCGATCTGTTTGCCAAGCCGGGCATCCGCCATGATATCGGTAATCACGCGCCCCGCTTCCAGACGCACCTGGTTTGCTTTTACGATCTCTTCCTGCAATGAGTTTTGCGGATCACTGGAGATCGTCTTCCGATCCGCGACAGTTTCCGCTTGAACGGTTGCTGCAGATTGCTCGACGGCTGGCTGCTGTTCAATATCCAAGCCCTTGTCGGTATCGATATAAACTACCTTGATAGCCGATTTTCGGATCTTGCTGATATCGGATATTTGCTTGATTTTAAATTGATTTCTTAGGAAAGGATGGTCAATCCATGAGGCTTCCAGCTTATGCACATACATGCCTATTCTGAGCTCGCCGATTTTGACCTGTTTGATCACTCCTACAATCCTCTGTAACGATTCCTATCCCTAGTACAGGTTATCGGCTGTTAAGCCGCATAGCTTGAGAGCTGATGGTATTATCAAACTCTGACTGATCGCGGGTTATCTTTCAGAAAAGGTTGACAGATCCTCAGCAGAGGCTAGAATACGCCCTTCCTGAACGCAGCGGGAATAGCTCAGTTGGTAGAGCACAACCTTGCCAAGGTTGGGGTCGCGAGTTCGAGTCTCGTTTCCCGCTCCAATTCTAAAAGGCCTCGGCACCACCGGGGCTTTTTTATGTGCCGATTCGATTCATCAGGAATAGATGATAGAATTCCGACCATAATGGCTGAGTGGCAGAGTGGTTATGCAGCGGCCTGCAAAGCCGTGGACCTCGGTTCGATTCCGGGCTCAGCCTCCATCTTTCTGATTTAAGATCTGCACAAACAGCGCCAATCTGCCCGGGTGGCGAAATTGGTAGACGCAAGAGACTTAAAATCTCTCGACCTTCGGGTCGTGCCGGTTCGATTCCGGCCCCGGGCACCATACTGCCCCCACACTCAATCATCCCCATCCGCCAGAACCAACACCTGCCGAAAGATCTATCTTACCTGGTCGAGGAAAATTCTGAGTCGATGAAAGCGAAAGCGTTATCCTGGCCCGATAGGCTCCACTGCATGGCCGGCACTCCGGCCAGGATCAACAGAGTTCGGTAAAAACTAATACCGGTAGGGCAAGGTGATAAGGATCACCCCATCCTCGTCGCTTCTACTCATCCCGGCAAGATCCGCATTACCCGGTAGCCTGAAGCGACGATTCATCGATGATGAACTGCTGGTGAAGCTGTAACCCCGTTCGTTTCGGTTTTCGACCCGATGCGCCTCTTGATTCTTCACCACCAGAAAGGGCCCTGAGACCTCAACCTGAATCGACTCCGGTGCATATCCCCGGCTCAGGATACGCAGGTGATAACCCTGCTCATCCTGATAGCGCTGAAACTTTACCGATTTTTGTGTATGAAAACTGCTCCCCTGAGTCAGTGGAGCTCTGTGACTGGATCCGGATCTGTAATCAAACGCTTGTGCATCGACAGGCGCAATCAACCATGCAGTCACCAGTAGGCCTATGAGTGGAACTCTCTTATTCATCCTTCACCTCCCGTTTCCCAATCTTACGCTCTGTTAACAAGAACCCGATTCTACCCGTTACAAGATCAGACCCTGTATACCAAACAGGCCATGAGCATCACGACACTCAGGCGTGTAAAAATGGCACGGTTCTCAGGCCATGGCCCATCTCTCATCGAGGGCCGCCTCCGGGCTGAGTCATTTTGTCGCCTCTAACCTATTAGTTTAGTCGTTAACCTGTCCTGTAGATCCATCAATCTCAACGTTTGAGATGTTATTGCTCTCCAGGCTACCACTGACCTGCCGCTTGCCCAGCAGACTCGGCCAGGCCGCTCTGATGTAGAGCGCCATCGACCAAAGGGTCAAGATAGCCGCCACATAGAGCAGCACAAAACCGACTGTGTAGACCGGGATGCCCCACAACGGTTCACTGAATATCAATAGCAGAATCGCCACCATCTGCACGGCGGTTTTGAATTTACCAATCAGAGAAACGGCAACCATGGCCCGCTCACCCAGTTCCGCCATCCACTCACGCAGTGCGGAGATGGTGATCTCCCGTCCGATGATAACGGCAGCAGGAATAGCGAGTGCCGGCGTCGGTTCGGCCTGCACCAGCAGCAGCAGTGAGACCGCTACCATCAGCTTGTCTGCGACCGGATCAAGGAACGCCCCCAGCGGGGAAACCTGACCCCATCGTCTGGCAAGATAACCGTCAAGCCAGTCGGTCACTGCGGCTACCGAGAACACAAGCGCACAACTGAGCCTGGCCCACTCAACCGGCAGATAGAACAGCAACACAAACACAGGAATCAACACAATCCTTAGAAGTGTCAGTATGTTAGGAATGTTCCACATCTCATTCTCAGTCGTATTTATGTTTTGTCATGCAAGGCCTGGTAGATCTGTTCTGCCAATCCTTTGCTGATTCCTTCCACTCGGGCCAGATCCTCTACTCCCGCCCTGGAGAGGGCCTGTAAACCACCGAATTGCTTCATCAACCGTTGTCGACGTTTGGCGCCAATTCCGGGAATATCCTCAAGCACAGAACGTTTACGGCTTTTTTGCCTCCGCTGACGATGCGCTGTAATGGCGAATCGATGCGCCTCATCCCTTATCTGCTGGATAAGATGGAGCGCCGGTGAATCTGCTGGCAGTATAATCGGTGAGTTTCGCCCCAACAAGAACAGCTGCTCCATACCGGCTTTTCGATCAACCCCTTTCGCCACGCCGACCAGAATCAGGCCAGACACCCCTAAGTCCTGTAAACAGTCGTTGACCGAAGCCAGTTGTCCCCTGCCCCCATCGACAAACAGCAGATCCGGCAACGGCACCTCACCCTTCTTTACTCTGCGATAACGGCGTTCCAGTACCTGCCCCATCGCAGCATAATCGTCGCCTGGTGTGATGTTCTCGATATTGAAGCGTCGGTAATCCGACTTCAGCGGTCCCTCCTGGTTGAAAACCACACAGGAACCCACGGTCAACTCACCCCGGGTATGACTGATATCAAAACACTCCATGCGCTCAGGAATCGCCGCCAGATCCAGGGCCTGCTGAAGTGACTGTAGCCTCTGCTCCATATTCGATTGGGCATTGAGACGGCTTTGCAGAGCAAGCTTGGCATTGCCCGCCGCCATCTTCAACCACCTGGCCCGCTCGCCGCGAACCTTTTTACCGATACGAATCCGCCGTTTGGCCTGCTCAGTGAAAACGGCCTCCAGCAGCGCCCGCTCTTCCAACGCTGTGTTGATGATGATCTCGTTAGGTAGCGGCTTATCCAGGTAGTACTGGGTTATGAAAGCGCGCAAGACACTCTCTTCCGAGTCCCCTTGTGGCACTGTGGGATAGAAGGATTTGTTTCCCAGGTTACGCCCCGATCGAATGTAAAATACCTGAATGCAGGCACTGTTGCCCCGTTTGGCTATCGCGACGATATCCAGATCACCCGACTCGCCACTCACATACTGGCGCTCCTGTATACGCTGTAGACTTTTGATCTGATCCCGGTAGCGGGCCGCCAGTTCAAATTCCAGCTTTTGCGAGGCCGATTCCATCTGTTTGACCAACTCATCCACAACCAGATTGGTCTTACCCTCCAGAAACATAACTGCGTGCTCCACATCCAGCGCATAATCCTGCTCGCTGACCAGACCGACACAGGGACCGCTGCAGCGTTTTATCTGGTACTGCAAACAGGCACGGGAGCGATTACGATAGAAACTCTCCTCACATTGCCTCACCGGAAACAGTTTCTGCAGCAACTGAAGGGTTTCACGGGTTGAACCGGCACTGGGATAGGGACCGAAATAGCGCCCTTTGCCCTTGCGGGCACCGCGCCTGAATGAGAGGGCTGGATAGTCCTGATCCGATGAGAGGTGGATATAGGGATAGCTTTTATCATCCCTCAGTAGAATATTGTATTTCGGCTTCAGCGATTTGATCAGTTGATTCTCAAGAATCAGCGCTTCTGCCTCGGTATGGGTAACAATGATCTCAATCTCAATAATCTGCGAGACCATGATCTGGATACGCCGGTTCAGGCTACGGGTAAAATAGCTGGAAACCCGTTTCTTGAGATTCTTTGCCTTACCCACATAGAGAACCTTCTCCTGTTCCCCAATCATCCGATAAACCCCCGGCCTGGAGGTCAGGGTGTTGAGAAACTTGGCATGATCGAATTGCTGCTGAGCCATATGAGGTCAATCGTGAGTCGTTTGTTGAACCATCCGGTCGGGCAGGTTCCCAGGGTCATTCGTTAACATGATTCGAGATGCATTGAGAGACCTGCTTATCGAGCGTATTCCAGCAGGCCGGGATTCCGAGAAGCGTGGCGCAAACCACTCTTCAGACTATTTTAGAAGCTCTCCAGCCCGTTGAAAAATCTGTTGAAACATCTCCGCTGTCAACCGCCGTGTCTGAGTGTTGTAGCGACTGCAATGGTAGGAGTCGATGAGGTTTAGCTGATCACTGAGCTGATGCTCCATTGCATGGGCGAATGGGTAATCTTTTTGTCTCAACTGCAGCGCTTTGATCACCGCTTTATGGGCGATCGAACCCAGGGCGATCACCACACTCTCAGCTGGCATGGCTGACAGTTCCTGGGCAAGAAAGTCATTACACTGATTGACTTCTGCCCCCAAAGGTTTGTTCTGTGGAGGCAGACATTTGACTGCATTGGTAATGCGGCAGTTATAGAGTTCAAGTCCATCCCGACGGCTTGTCGATTCGGGCTGATTGGAAAATCCATAGTCATAGAGTGTCTGATAGAGAAGCACTCCTGCATGGTCGCCGGTAAACGGTCTGCCTGTCGCATTGGCACCATGCATGCCCGGCGCCAGACCGACAATCAGCAGTTTGGCTTGAGCATCGCCAAATGGTGCAACAGGTGCTGCATGATAGTCAGGATACTCCTCAGCGACCTGATCGAGGAACTCTGCCAGCCTGGAACAGCGGCGGCACTTGGCAGTAAATCTCTTCAAAGTTAATCAACCTCTTTCTGTAATGACCAGAGCCAACCCGATAGGCAAGATCAGGGCATGGTTTGCTGCATGATACAGAATCTGAGTCGAGGTAGACCAGAGCCCTATTGGACTAGTCGCTGTCTTTCAAAATACCATGACGGTATGCGAGTCGTGTCAACTCAACATCGTTCTTGATATCGAGTTTTTCGTAGATTCGCTGACGATAAGTACTGACTGTTTTAGGACTGAGAGAGAGAATATCGGATATCTCCTGATTCTTTTGTCCTTCCAGGATCTGCAGCAAGACTTGTGTCTCTCTCGAGGAGAGTGATTTGAATGGATTGTCAGCGTGTCCCTGCCACTCGGTAAGGGTATGTTTTCTGGCAACATCGGAAGCAATATAGTGGTGGCCATTGTATACCGCGCGAATCCCTCGGATCATCTCATCCGCAGGACAGCCTTTGGTGAGAAAACCCATGGCGCCGACCTCATGAAGTCTTGATGGGAACGGATCATCATCGAGCACGGTCAATGCAATCACCTTCAAATCCGGCTTTACACGAAGGACTCTGCGGGTTGCTTCAATGCCCCCCATGCCAGGCATGTTGACATCCATTAGCACCACATCCGGTGAGGTTTTTCTCACAAGCTCAATAGCTTCTTCACCTGTCGAGGCTTCCCCGGCAACTTCGATCTCTTCCGCCTTGTCGAGAATCCCCTTAACTCCGGTCCTGATCAATTCATGATCATCAACCAGTAAAACTTTTATCATTTTTGCATCTCTGCAGATCCCTCTTACCCTCGTGAAAAGGTATATCGATATCTATTGAAAATTTATCCTTAAATCCATACTCAATCTTGCTTATGGGGGTTAATTTACCCCAAATGAGTGGTAACAGCGAGTACTATAGGTTGTAAAATTCAGTCCTTTAAACCCTGCTGAGCCTGGCAGCAGAGGTACTTAACCGACCTGGGACATCGGAAATTCGGCAGCCAGATTACGGCTGTTGAGAAGAAAGGAATGACCTTGCTCTACGCAGTATCTAAGCCATTTCGAGAGAAACAGATTGATTTTCCAGCGCTGCTCCAGGGTTGGATTCGTTCCCCAACGATCGAGCGGCAAGCTGGACTGACGAAGATCGACCACATCCACCTGCTTGGAGTCATGGTAGACCCTCAACATGGCATCAGGATCGGGATAATCTCCCACAACATGGGTGAAGTAGTAGGTCAGGTGTACCAGTGTTGTGTAGGGGGTCTGTTCGATCACATCAAGGTGGAGATCCATCGATCCGCCCAATCTTGATCGATACTCCCCGGTCAGAATTTGAAGATCGGGCGCCATTCGCATCAGCAATCCATAGCTCTCTTCGCTGAGATCCAGTACACGACCCATCGTCGGCTGCTGGGAAAGCAGCTTTTTCATACTCCATGGGTAGTCTGAAGATCTCATGTCGTCTGTTCGGTAACTCAAGTCCGCTGCGTCACAGCAGAGTTGAATCGTTCCGTTTAACGCTCAGTCTGGGTCTGCAGCCGACACTTTGTTAAGCGTTTTGGCCATTCTGCTGCTCAGCCTCAATTTGTGCTCTTACTTCATTCATATCCAGTTCACTGGCTTTGCTGAGCAATTCACGGAACGCGGATTCAGGGAGCGCTCCAGGCTGAGAGAAGATAATGATATTTTCACGGAAGATCATCAGGGTAGGAATGGAACGCACCTGAAAGTGCATCGCGAGTTCCTGCTCATCTTCGGTGTTCACTTTACCGAATACGATATTCGGATTGTCTTCAGATACGCTCTCATAGGTTGGTGCGAATGAACGGCATGGACCACACCAGGGCGCCCAAAAGTCAATGATCACGAAATCATTTTCGGTTACGGTCGACTCAAAATTCTCTTTAGTTAATTCTACAACAGCCACGTGGTAGCCCCTTACTGGAAGTTAAGTTATGGCAGATAGTATCAGAATAGAGGGTGGAATGCCTGCCGGATTACCTAACCTCTGAATTGCTTTTCAAAACCAAGAGGGGCCGCGACATTCGTGCGACCCCCCCGAGCTTTTTCAATCCGATTTGAGCTTAACCCAGACCTTGATATATTTGATCCCGGATTTCATCAACCCCACCTACTCCATTGATTTTTATGTATTTACAACCACCAGCATCAGCTTCAGTGCTGTAGAAGGAGATCAGCGGTTCTGTCTGGTCATGATAGACCTTAAGACGGGCTTTCACGGTGTCTTCCTGGTCATCATCACGCTGAATCAAGTCTTCACCCGTCTCATCATCCTTACCCTCAACTTTCGGTGGGTTGTAGATGAGGTGGTAAGTGCGGCCGGAAGCCAGATGGACACGACGCCCTGACATACGTTTAATAATCTCCTCATCGGGTACATCGATCTCAACCACAGCATCAATCGGTACACCCGCCTCTTTCAGAGATTCTGCCTGGGGAATGGTGCGGGGAAAGCCATCAAACAGATAGCCATTCTTGCAGTCATCTTCGCTGATCCTCTCCTTCACCATACCCATGATGATCTCATCTGAGACCAGGCCGCCTTCATCCATAATCTTTTTCGCTGCGACCCCGAGCTCGCTACCCGCTTTGACGTGAGCTCTCAGCATATCGCCGGTGGAAATCTGCGGTATCTGATACTTATCTTTGATGTAGTTTGCCTGCGTACCCTTTCCGGCACCTGGGCCACCCAATAAAATGACGCGCATTATAATTCTCCTTTGGTTGTAATTGATCCATCCGGATATTTTCTGGGTACTGAAACCTGAGGTTTCAGCCTGCGCTCTCCGGATCATGGATCTGAGTTTGCCATGCCCGACAGGCGGGGACCAGTTGAGGCTATCAATAGGCGGATACAGGTCACTTATGAAGTGGATGCGGGATCTGTTCACCTGTCAGTGATCCTTCCACCCCTGCCCATCAGGCGGAAATAAGATTAACTTTAACCCTTAATTGATTGTTTTTTATATTTTTATTCAAAATATTTACATCAAGATACAATGAAGTCCGGTAGAATCATTCAGCAGATAGCCATGATCGGCTGAGGTTAACCAGGGGCTATCCGGCCTGGGCAGGCCGATTGATCATCAGCCTGCCCGGGTCCAACTGGAAGGAATTATTGTCCGGCCAGTTTCAACATCAGGCTGTTAAGACGCCGCACAAATGCGGCAGGATCATCCAGTTGACCGCCTTCAGCCAGCTGTGCCTGATCAAACAGTACCTTACTCAAATCACCGAACCGCTCTTCATCTGCCTCGTTTTCAAGTTGCACCACAAGCGGGTGAGTCGCGTTAACCTCCATGATCGGCTTGGTCTGTGGTGCATCCTGTCCGACCGATTTAAGCACCCGGGCCAGATTGGCACTCATATCGTGCTCCTCAACAACCAGACAGGCCGGTGAATCGGTCAAGCGCTGACTGATCCTGATCTCTTTGACGGACTCCTGCAGAACCTGCTGCATTCTATCGAGCAGCGCCTTGTGCTCTTCCGCCTGTTGCTCCTGACTCTCCTGCTCTTCCTTGTCCTCCAGCTCGCCGAGATCGAGCTCACCCTTGGCAACAGATTGCAGGCTCTTGCCATCAAACTCGGTCAGACTGGTAACCAGCCACTCATCTACCCGGTCTGAGAGCAGTAAGACTTCAATCCCCTTTTTCTTCAGGACTTCAAGATGCGGACTGAAACGGGCTGCTGCCGCTGAATCAGCGGTGATATAGTAGATTTTATCCTGTCCCTCACGCATTCTGGCGACGTAGTCGGCCAGCGAGACGGTCTGCTCATCCTGCTCGTTGTGGGTAGAGGCAAATCGCAACAGTGCAGAGATTTTCTCCTTGTTGGCAAAATCTTCTGCCGGCCCCTCTTTCAACACCTTGCCGAACTGATCCCAGAACTCCTGGTACTTTTCCTTGTCGTTCTCTGCAAGTTTCTCCAGAGCTCCAAGCACCCGCTTCACATTGGCCTGGCGGATGGTGTCGATTTTCCGGTTGTGCTGCAGGATCTCCCGGGAGACGTTGAGCGGCAGATCATCGGAGTCCACCACCCCTTTGACGAAACGCATATAGCGAGGCATCAGTTTTTCAGCCTCATCCATGATGAAAACCCGTCGGACGAAGAGCTTCACACCATGTTTCTGATCTCTGTCCCACAGGTCGAACGGGGCACGAGCGGGAACAAACAGCAGGGCTGTATATTCATTGTTTCCTTCCACCCGGTTGTGGACATGGAGTAGCGGATCCTCAAAGTCATGGGAGACATGCTTGTAAAACTCGTTGTACTCCTCATCACTGATCTCACTACGGCTACGCATCCACAGGGCAGTGCCGGTATTTACCCGCTCATATTCAGCGGTTTCCGGTTTCTCCTCATCCTCTCCGTAGAACTCCTTTTCCATCTCCACCGGCATGGTGATGTGATCGGAAAATTTGGAGATGATGTTGCGTAGCCTGAAGCCTTCGAGAAACTCGTTTTCGTCTTCCCGCAGGTGAAGAATGACGTCTGTTCCACGGGATGGCTTGTCGATGTTTTCAATTGAATAGGAACCCTGACCCTCCGATACCCACTGAACGCCGTGCTCATGTCCAAGACCGGCTCTTCGGGTCTTCAGGGTCACTTTGTCAGCAACGATAAACGCCGAGTAGAAACCCACACCGAACTGTCCAATCAGCTCACTGTCTTTGGCCTGATCACCGGACATGGCTTCAAAAAACTTGCGCGTGCCGGAGCTGGCGATGGTACCAATGGTTTCGGTCACATCCTGGCGACTCATACCGATGCCATTATCGGAAATGGTCAAAGTACCGGCTTCCTTGTCATAAGTGACCCGAACCTTTAGCTCCGGGTCTTCCTCGAACAGCGCCTCATCGGTGAGCGCTTCAAATCTCAGCTTTTCCGCGGCATCCGAGGCATTCGAAATCAGCTCCCGCAGAAATATCTCTTTGTTACTGTAGAGGGAACGGATAACGAGATTCAGTACCTGGCTGACTTCTGCCTGAAAATCCAGGGTTTCTTTTTGGGCTTCAACGGTCATATTTGAGAACGGCCTCTGTTATCAAGGTAGAAACAATAACTCCTGTAAAGCGAGCCGATTCGCAATGGGTATTACCACCCGGCACCGCTTCCAGGATTATAAATTGGTCAGATAGTTGGGATCGTCGGCCTGTTTTTCAAGGCCAAATGTTCAATAGATTTAAAAACTAGCCATGAATCCGATATTTACACGATTCTCTTCATATGTGTTCAATTCAGTATCCCCATCCCGTTCAAGATGGCTGAAACCGATTGAGACCCTGGCATCCTGACCGAGCAGGTAGCCGAGACCTAAAGAGGCGGTCCACTCATCATAGTTGCTCAGTTCCTGCTCATGATCCGACCAGAGTAAGCGTCCCACCCCGGTAATCTTGCGGCTGATCAGTCGACTGAATGAGATGGCAGCGGTGCTATCCTCGGTATCCTGAGTATCGACCACATAATCCCGTTTGATGTACCCACCACGCACTTCAAAGCGGGTACGTTGAGCGCTGAACAGATAGGAGGCATCGACACGATCGACCTCGTAATACTCCGCACTCAGGGTGGAGACACCGGTAACCCGTACCGGTGGCGGATTGTCGAGCACGGCATCCCGCACCACATTGCCAAAGGCATCCTGGCGCTGGAACAGTGAGGTATGAGTCGCTTCATCACGGGCACTGATGTAATCCCGTTTATAGGTGGCACGCCAGACCGATCTGCTGGCCTCATGCTCAAAATCCACGTAGTAATCATCGCCAAATGCCCGTTCACCGCCGCCAATCGCGAAACGGGTACGGCTGGTTGGCGTAAATACAAGGCCTACCGACCAGATTTCCCCATCCACATCTTCACCGATGACCAGGTCGTAATCTTCATAACCTGCGGCAAAGGCCACCGCCCAGCGACGGGTGATCTGTTGTAGAAATTCCCCACGGAAGATCGAGATCTTATTGTCCTCGGCCGTACCGGAAAAATCCTCCCTGGTATGGCTGGCAGAGAGCTCCCAGGCCTGGGCCGTCGAGTAGCTTCCGCTACCGAGGATCAGATTGTACTTCTGTGATGTACTGTCAACCTCGGTATCCTCCTCATAGTCGACCTTGTCAGTCGAGTAACGCGCTTCCAGGACACTGGTATTGCCGAACCGGGTCGTATAATAGGGACTTGCCCCCATGGTGTAGTAGTCCAGATTCTCAGTTGGACCAGTGAGGCCGTCCGGGCTGTTGCGACTGGAAGAGATCCGGGTCTGGTCGGCCGTTGCCCAGAGGTCCAGATAGAGATGGTTCTCCATCAGCTCCGCATCAGCGTTGGCGCGCAGCATATGCACCGTGTCGTTATCCCTGGTCTCTTCTTTGTAGTAGCGGTATTCAGGGGAGTAGTTGAAATCCAGATTGGTCCTGGCGCCTTCCCGCAGAATGGATATTCCGGGCTTTACCCGGGTGACATACTCCGTCTGCTTGTCATCATTGGCCAGCAGTGCATTGTCCGTGTAGATCTCGTCCAGCGTGATCGATGGGGAGACAATCCACTCCCCCGATTGAGCTGCCGGAGACAGTGAGAGGATACTGAACATGCCCAGCATGCGTATCGCCAGTTTACGGTCGTGCCTGTGATTTTTTACGCAAGACATCCTATCCACCCCGTTTGTATCGGTCTTAATTGAGTCATGTTTTATCTTTCATCCATGTTTGCGTCAACAGCGACGATCCTGACTGATCCCGTGAGACGGAGGCTTCGCTTCGGGGAAAACCTCTGTGAGAGCAATAATGGGGCAGACATTCTACCACGCTTTGTTGTGCCTGAAGTTATCTACTGCAAAAATCTTCAGCCTGACGTTTCGCCCGGATAGAGGCACGGCCGGTTGGCACAAATCGAACCGGTGTCACGAAACCTGGCTGTAATCTTCCTACAATCACACGGACATAACCAGGCAATATGTCACCATCCGAGCTTCAACTGACTACACCAGATATGGTTGAATAGCAGCTATCCCAGCAATCAAACAATTTGAAGTACAAAAATCATGAACAACAACAATGTCGCCAGCCAGCCCTTTGATGATCAGCGCCCGGGCACTTCCGGTCTGCGGAAAAAGGTCAAAGTGTTTCAAACTCCCCACTACCTGGAGAATTTTGTACAGGCCATTTTCGACACTCAAACCGATCTGAGTGGCGGCAGTCTGGTGTTGGGCGGGGATGGACGCTTCTATAACCGTGAAGCGATCCAGATCATCCTCAGAATGGCGGCTGCCAACGGTGTCGCCAAGGTGATTGTCGGTTTGGGCGGTCTGCTCTCCACCCCGGCCGCCTCCTGCCTGATTCGCAAATACAAGACGGATGGGGGGATCATTCTTTCAGCCAGTCACAACCCCGGCGGGCCGGATGAGGACTTCGGCATCAAATTCAACACCCCCAACGGCGGACCTGCCCCGGAATCGGTCACCGAGGCGATATTCAGTCGCACCAAACAGATCGACGCCTATCGCATCACGGATCATGATGATGTGGATCTGGATCAGGTCGGCGAAATGCGGATTGGTGAGACGTTGATCCAAATTGTCGATTCGGTAATCGACTACACGGAGCTGATGGCGGATCTGTTCGATTTTGAACGTATTCACCAGTTGTTCAATTCCGGTGCATTCACGATGTGCTTCGATGCCATGCACGCAGTCACCGGTCCCTACGCCAAACATATTTTTGAAGAACGGTTGGGTGCTGAACCGGGTACAGTAATCAACAGTACACCGAAAGTTGATTTCGGTGGTGGCCACCCGGATCCGAATCTGGTTCATGCTCACGAGTTGGTTACAAATACCCAGGGGCACAACGGCGTCGACTTTGGCGCAGCATCGGATGGGGATGGAGACAGGAATATGATCCTGGGACGTGACTTTTTTGTCACCCCCAGTGACAGTCTTGCCGTGATCACGGCCAATGCCCACCTGGTTAAAGGCTATACCTCAGGCATCAGCGGGGTCGCCCGCTCCATGCCAACCAGCCAGGCAGCGGACCGGGTTGCCGAGAAACTCGGCCTGGAGTGTTATGAAACCCCGACCGGCTGGAAGTTCTTCGGAAATCTGCTCGATGCGGGAAAGATCACCCTGTGCGGAGAGGAGAGTTTCGGCACAGGCTCCAACCATATTCGGGAAAAGGATGGCATGTGGGCCGTGCTGTTCTGGCTCAATCTGCTGGCAGTCAGGCAGCAGTCTGTCGAGTCAATCGTGCGTGAACACTGGAAATCCTATGGCCGAAACTACTACACCCGCTATGACTACGAAGCCATCGATAAGGCTGCTGCAGAAGCATTGATGCAATCGCTGGGCGATAAGCTCGACAGCCTGGTGGACAGCGACATCGATGGATACCAGGTGGCGTATGCCGACAACTTCTCCTACACGGATCCGGTAGACAGCAGCATTTCAAGCAATCAGGGTATCCGGATCGGCTTTACGGATGGATCAAGGATTGTCTTCAGACTTTCAGGTACAGGCACTCAGGGTGCGACTTTAAGAGTCTACCTGGAGGCCTATGAGCCAGATCCACAGAAACAGACCTCACCCACAGAAGAGGTGATGAAGCCTCTGGTGACCATTGCTCAGAATCTGGCGGAAATCGCACAACGCACAGGCCGTACCGAGCCCACAGTTATCACCTGAATTTCTGGACAATTCCGATAACGATCACTATAAGTTTGCCTGAGAAAAAAAATATTACAGCTTGTAGCTGAATCCATGGGTTCAGGTTTGAATTTTGATAGCGATATTTAACGACACTTTAGAGGGCATACCGTGAACAAGAAGCAGGAAAAAGAGAACGAGAAAAAGGTTTCAAAAAAGAAAACCGTGAAGAAAAAGGCTGCCAAACCCAAAGTTGCCAAAAAGAAGACAGCCAAGAAAAAAGTCACTAAAAAACGGGTCGCGAAAAAAAGCACTCCGAGCAAAGGATTAATCAGTCCACGGGAACGTTACGAGATGATCGCCACGATGGCCTATTATCGGGCTGAGTCGCGGAACTTCGAACCCGGTTATGACGTGCAGGACTGGCTCGATTGTGAAGCAATAATCGACGACATGCTCAGCAAAAGCTGATTCCAATCAACCCGGCTGTAATCGAGTCCTGCTCTTGTAACAGAGAGCAGGGCTCGCTTATGCCTGATCGATCTGAACTGCTGCTGCAGAGCCGGCTCGAGATAAATTCAGGATTACCGTAATTTACGAGCTGACAGTGTGGCCAGCAAACGCTGGTGAAGCCAGATCATCAGACCGGCTCCGACGATCAGTATCGAGCCGAGATAGAATGGCCAACCCAACAGATCATCAAAAAAGAGCACGCTGATCAGAGCTGCAGCTACGATCTGTGCATTCAGATAGGGGGAGAGCAGCGATGCGGAAGCCATATGGAACGCCTTCACCAGCAGGAAGTGTCCACTTGCACCCAATCCACCGGTAACCACCAGGAAGACCCACTGGATTGGTGAAGGTTGCTGCCACCAGATTGGCAGTAACAGAGTCAGAATCACCGCACCGGCAAAGGTGGTGTGAAACAGAGTTGTCTGCTCACTGTCATGTCCCTTCAGGGCTCTGGTCAATACAAAATAGAAGGCCAGACAGACGGCTGCCAGACAGGCAAGCAACAAGGCCGGATCGGGATCACGGAACCCGGGCCTGACGATGAACAGCACACCGATAAAACCGATCCCTACCGCAGACCATTCAGTGGCACCAACCTTCTCCTTGAGAAACCAGCCGGCCAACAGGGTAACCAGAACCGGAGCAAAAAAGACGATCGAGGTGGCATCCGCCAGGGATATTGTCTGAATGGCGCTATACAGACTCAGCGTTACCCCCATCAGACAGATCGCCCTGACCAGCTGTATCCCTGGTCTTTTAGCCCGGACAAAAGCCAATCCACTGCGGGAGGAGAACAGGATAGCGACAATCACCGTATGAAAAAAATAGCGTGCCCAGACCACCTCAGGCATTGGCAGATCGCGCATCAGCCACTTGCCCAGGCCATCCATGATGGCCAACAGGAAACAGGCGAGTATCGTACTGATGATTCCCCAGAATAGATGTTGCACCTTCTCTTCGGGTGGTGGAACAGTTTGGGACATGAGGGGAGCCTGGGAATCGCCGTATCTGGATCAGACGGGATTGTATCCCGCTTTAGCGCACCCTGTCTTCAGCAATGCAGATTGACAGGCTCTTCAAACCTAACCTGGAAGTACGCCATATGATTACAGAATAGTAGGAGGAAGCACGCCAATAGACGCGAATGAACGCAAATCGACCTTTTCCAACAAATACTTCGGATGATTTAACAAAGAAAGATCATACAGAGTGAAATTGAAACCAATCCCAAACTGTCGTTATGTAGTCAATCCAACCCTGCTTTGCTCCAGGCTTGCGGAGTACCAATCGGAATCAATTTACGGTCAATCGCGTCCGTTTGTGGAGCTAATAAACAGGGTGGAAGCAAAGCCACCACCCTGCTCTTTCAGCAGCAGCTCGGATCAGAACCGGACCCCGGCTTTCACCCAAACCTCACGCCCCGGCTCATTGACCTGAATCGCTTCCGGATTGAATGGATCCGCGTTGGCACGGTTGACATGGTAGGCGTAGCTCTTGTCGAGCAGATTATCGATACCAAAACTCACTTCGGCCGCTTCGGCAATCTCATAACTGCCATACAGGTCGATCACACCCCATCCCGGAGTCTCCTGAACATCCTGGCCACTGCCATTCTCGAGATCCGCTCGGGTCTGTTCTGCATTCATGCGGAGATTGCCGCCGAACTCCAGGGCGCCCATTGTATATTCCATACCGATGGTGGCTTCCAGTGGTGCGATCTGCGCGATGTTGCGATCATCGGTGGTGTTTTCCGCCCGAACATAGGCCAGACTGGCGGTGGTGCTCAGGGATTCCATGATCTGGTATCCACCCTCCCACTCAATACCATAGAACTCAGCATCCACATTGCGATAGATGTTGGCCGTGCCATTGGCCACCAGAATACCATCCTGACCACGTGCCTTGTCACGCAGGATATAGTCGCTTACATCATTGTAGAAGACCGAAACATCGGTATCCCAGGCGCTACCCTGCCAGCGCAGACCAGCCTCCAGCTGATGATGTTTTTCAGGTTCGAGTTCCGGGTTACCCACCCAGCTCATATCCATCATGGTCATCATATTGCGTGAAAAGCTTGCCAGATAACGTTCCGTCGAATCTGCAGTACGGACACTGCGGCTGAAGCCGGTGTAGAAGGTACCGTCACCGACTTCCCGCTCATACTGGACAAAACCACCAACATTGTTCTCCGTGGTCTCGTCGGAAGTGTCGGCGTAGTAGGCCGCATAGAGGTTGTTTGGCGTTGGGCTTGGACCCAGATCGGGTTTCTCATCACCCCGTGAGATGGAGGCATCGACCCGATCGTATCGCAGTCCGGCCTTGACCCGGTCCAGAGTGCCAATCGGTTGGGATAGTTCCATGAAGATACCGGTCTGCTCCAACTCGGCGCCGGGCCACATGATGGACTGCAGGGAGGTCGGCTCCATATTGGCCATGCCGGAGAAACGATCCGCATCGCGCTCATTGTTTTGAATATCGAAACCGACTGTCAGAGTGGTCTCACCCAGCATCAGGTCCGCCAACAATCTTCCGCCTCTGGTATCGGAGGTTGTCGGCACACTCATACGCATCGGAGCGGTCAACTCCCGCAGTGAGTAGTTGTCCATGAGATGATCGACTTCACTTGAGTAGATCTCAGCCTTGATCGCCGAAAACGGCCCAACTTGGTCGTTCTGCTCATACTTGAGTCTGATGTTGTCCGCATCGCTCATTGGCGAGTCCATACCGGCACCGGCATACAGCGCATCATCTTCGCGGGTCGCTTCCAGGTTCAACTGCAGCAGCTTGTGGGTGTCCGGGGTATAACCCAGAATCAGGTTGCCGGACTGCTTGGTGAATGCGGAGCGTACCTCATTCCCATCACCATCTTCGTAGTTGTCCGCATCCTTATAGCCAATGATGCCGCGGGCAAATCCCAGCTCCGTACCGGCCGCCACATCAACCGAGGCCTCTTTGGTTTGAGAATTACTCTTATAGCCGACTTCGGCACTGCCCAGATAGGGTTTGCCCTGCTCAAATTTCGGCGCATTACGCTCGAACAGCACGGTGCCGCCACTGCCGCCACCACCATAGATAACTGTCTGCGATCCCTTGATCACGGTGACACTGTCGTAGCTCTCCATGGCGGAATAGGCGGTTGGAGGATCCATTCGGTTTGGGCAGCCGCCATGGATGTAAGCGCCATCCATCAATATATTCAGACGGTTCTGACTCTGACCGCGAATGATCGGATCGATACCCTGGCCACCCATACGAATACCGGAAACGCCGTTGATGTCCCTGAGAAAATCCGCTGCATCACCAGGAATACCACTTGAAGCCCCATCCATTGGTGCTGTTGTTACTGCTGGACTGGTTCCACCTTCTGCCTCAACCACCACATCCTGCAGATCTTCCGTATGTTCATCTGCCACAACTGCCTGAGTGGTTAGTATGGAACTGATTGCCAATGATAGGGCCGTAAAACGCATCTAATCACCTCGATTATTTAATTCTTGGAAACGGTGTTAAATAGCAGTTTTTGAGCCAAAATCTTAAGCTACTGATATCTAATGAGTAGATCCATTTTTCAGTGACATAGCAGCATCAGCAATAGGGCATATCACACAATTGGTGCGGCATATCACTCACCTGGAAGCTGGCTGACCGGGGGATATCGAGTGGACCACTAGGGTGTGGCGAGATAGTCGATCCAGCGCTGAGCAAGCTCACTCTGTTGGGGTTTGTCAGCCAGTTTCAACGCTGATTTGAATGCAGAGTGCGCGGCGGTGGAGTCGGCCAGCCGATAGTGGGTGCTACCCAATAACAACCAGTCTTCAAAAGTCGGTTTGCGGGTCAGTTTGATGCCCAGTTCCAGTTGTTGCTGAGCCTCCTGCCACTGCTCCTGTTCCATCAACAAACGCCCCATTCTGAGTTGTGGCTTGCCCGACTTATCGATCTCCGACAACTGCTTCAGTACCTTGATCCCCTGCTCCGGCTCTCTTGCCAACAACCAGGCGTCAACCAGCAGAGTCAGGGATTCTTTACGCCGCCTGATATCGCCTCGTTGAATGCCACCGCTGAGAAGTTCCGCCGCATCCAGAGGATTGTTGAGTTGCAGATAGAGTTTGGCCAGTCGAATCAGACCGCTCTCATCAACCAGTTTTCTGGAAGCCGCCAGTGACAGCACGGCTACCGCTTGCTGCTCTCGGCCGAGTTGCAGCAGAACATCTGACAGCTGCTGCCAATATTGGGCTTTGGCCGGGTATTTATTCACCAGAATCCGCAACACGGGTACGCTCGGCTTGTATTGTCTGGTCTCAAAATAGAGCCCCACCAACATCTGATACCAGGACTCCTGTGGTGAGTCGGACTGCTTGATCGCCAGTTTCAGGGCAGAGATCGCCTGGCTGTACTTTTTCAGCGCATAGTAAAAACTGGCCAGTAACACCCGTGCCTGGGGAGTGGGCTTTTCGCTCTGTTCAAACCAGCTCTGCAGCTGTGCAAGCCCGGCTTTATAGCGCTCTTCCTGATACATCAGCTGGGCCAGGGTGTAGCGTAAATTCAGGCTTACCCCGGTCGGCAATGCCCCGGATTCCACCGCAAACAGAAAATGATCGATGGCCGACGGGTAGTCCTTCAGGCCGATACTCAGATACCCATAAGCCTGACGGGTCAGCGCCGTCTCATCCGGATTCTGTTTGACCCGCTCCAGTAGAGCGTCCAGTTCAATACGGGCACGCTGATACTTTTCATTGCGTATCAGTGCATCGATCATGAACAGATAGTCGTAGGTGTAGCGCTTCGCATCAGCCGCATCCTTGGGCAGCGCTTCTGTGGCATGCAGTGGCGTGTACAACAGCAGGCTCAGGCCAACCCCGAGACACCAATACACCATGACTTGCTTTACAGATCTCATCAGTTCAAACGATAGCTAATGGTTTGGGTCGCAACCCTTGAAACCGCCTTGCCATCCACCACTTTGGGGTGAAACTGCCAGCGGCTGATTGCACGCAGCGCCGATTGTTCAAAATACCCCGCTGGCTCAGCCTCAATCACCTCAGCATCACTGACCGAACCGTCCGGATTGATGGTAAAGCGCAACACCACTTTCCCCTCAACATGGCGCATCAGTGCCCGCTGTGGATAGCGGGGTGGGAAGCGCATTCGCGGCACAGGCTCTGCCGCCAGGGTGGTCGGCATTTCCGGCCGTACACCGATATAGGGGCCGCTACCGATCTGCAGCGGGATATCCAGTTCGGGGATTTGCCACTCCGCAAGCTCGGGGCGATCCACAGCAAGGGGCTGCAGGGGTGTCTCCGGTACCGCCGGAGGTGGTTCCGGCAGCTCCTCCATCTGCTCGGGCTCCTGTTGGGGAGGTGGCTCTGGCTCAGATTTCAGACGGACGAACTCAATGATCTCTGATGAGACCAGTTTATCCACCTGAATCGCCTTTTCACTCAGCATCCGGTCAAGCAGCAGAAACAGAGCCATGTTCACGACTACTGCAATCAGTGCGGCAAGCAGAAAACGCATTACTCCTGATCCCGGGTTGCTGCAATGGATACACTATCCACTCCGGCAAGGCGTGATTGATCCAATACCCGGATCACCACACCGGTTGGTGCCTCCCGATCTGCCATGATGACCACAGCACCCTCCGGATTCTCCGCATGCAGACGCTCCACATTGGCCCGAACAGCCCTCACGTCAACCCGGCGTTTGTCGATCCACACCTCACCCTTGTGGGTGACGCCGATCAGAATTGCCGCCTGCTGTTTCATAGTGGCTGTGGCGGCACTGGGACGATCCACCTCGACCCCGGTCTCTTTGACAAAGGATGAGGTCACCATGAAAAAAATCAGCAGGATGAACACCATGTCGATCAACGGGGTCAGATTGATCGCCAGTTCACCGCTCTCCTCGTCGACATGCTGATGGCGCATCAGAGACTCTCCTGGGGCGTGGCGTGGTAGCTCAACCGATGTTGCAGATCGCTGGAGAAGTAGTAGCCGGAAAGTGAGGCCACCAGCCCGGCCATGGTGGTGATCAGGGCCTGTGAAATTCCGCCGGCCATCCCCCGGATATTGCCGGATCCGTGCTGCGCGATCACATGGAACAGCTCAATCATCGCCTCTATGGTACCCAGCAGTCCAACCATCGGCAGAATCTGTACCAGGGAGATGATCAACGGCAGCCAGGGCATGCAGCGATCACTGACCTGTTCGCCATTGCGCCACCAGATATGCAGGTAGAGATAGATGATCAGGCTCCACATCATCAGGGAGAGCAGCAGGATCAGTAACAGGATCATACCGCCACGCTCCAACAGGCGCAGTGCATCGAGTGGTAGCCAGTTCAGCAGGATCTCCATCTCAGCTTCCAGTACGGGCCGCCACCATTGCGGCACTCTGTTGATCCAGCAGGCGGATCACCCGGTTGCTCCGACCGGCGAGATAGCTGTGCAGCAGGACCATCGGGATGGCCACGGCCAATCCCAATTCGGTGGTCACCAGAGCCTGGGAGATGCCCCCTGACATCAACTTCGGATCACCGGTACCGAACAGTGTGATCGACTGAAAGGTCTCGATCATGCCGGTCACCGTACCCAGTAGACCGAGCAGTGGCGCGACGGCGGCAAAGATGGCCAGCAATCGCAGCCCTCTTCTGAGTTTCGGCAGCTCCCTGAGGATCGCTTCATCGAAGTGTTTCTGCAGGGCATCCCCGGAGATAGCATGATGCTGTCGATTGATGGCGAGCAGTCTTCCGAGGGGATTGTTCTCCATCGGCTCTTCCTGTTTCAGTTGCCGCTTCACCCGGCGCCCGACCCAAAAAAGACTGATCACTCGCTCAATGATCACCAGTGAACCCAGTGCACCCAGGAAAAGTATGAAATAGCCGATATATCCGCCTTGCTGTATCCGCTCAGTGAGGGTTGGCGAGGCCACAAGCAGTGACAGGATAGCCCCTCTGGAGGGATCGATTGCCAATTTCTGTAAACCACCGTCACTCTGTTCCGCCTGCTTGGCGAGCAGCTGGTAACGGGGAGCCGGCTGTCTGCTCAGCTCCACGAAACGGGCGGTTTCCGGCAGATATCTGAGGTAGCGGCCGTTGGATAATGCATTAAACAGTCCGACGACGGTCACCTGCTCCTGTTGCTCCTCTCCGCTGGTCAGGATCACCGGCAATGATGCCTGCCAGATCTGGCCGGATTGGATAATGCGTGTCAAAAAGATCTCCCACAGATCCTGCAGACGCTCCAGTGAGGGAAGCGAACGGCTGCTGGCGACCTCTTCCAGGATGGCCAGATCCTGCTGTTGTCTGGACGAGGTCAGATCATTTTTGAACAGGTTCAAACTCTCTGAGGCAACCTGCCTGACCACCCCAAACAACTCCCCGAAACTTCCCGTACTCTGCTGGTGGGTCTGTTTGAGTTTTTCAAGCTCCTCACGTTGATCATCGAATTGAACCAGCAGCTGTTGTTGGCGCTGTTGTTCCGCCTGCAGCTGCTGTCTGATGGCTTCGAGCTCCGACTTTCGCTGCTGATGCTGCTCGAGAAATCGTTTCTCCCTGGCCTGATCTCTGCTTTGTTGTACCTGGCGGGACTTTCTGACCTCTTCCAGCAGGGATTGTAACGAATCCTCTGCGGCCAGTGCCATGGGTTGCTGAGCGACCGCACCGATCAGGAAGATGATAAAACGAAGCAGTCGATTCATTGGCCGCCTCCTTCAGGTATCCGCATCGGTAGTACCATCAGGTCGGGCGGCAGTTGCTTGCGTGCTATCCGCATTGACCGGGTCAACTCTGTCATATGACTCGAATCGAGGCTGATCCAGCGACGATTCTGATTGTCCCATACCCCCCCTGCTTTACCGTCCAGGGTTTGGTAAAACAGGGCGACCCGACCGATTCTCAGAAAATCCACCATCTTCTGCTGTTCACCCTCGGTCACCAGTTGGGCCTGATAGGCCTCAATGTTGCGGCCGTAGTCCGCCTCGATCTGGTAGGCCTCGAGCAGCTGTCGATAGCGCTCGGAAATCTCATTGGTGCGATCCTCACTGGCACTCTGCAGAGAGGCCACTCTAGCCTCCCGCTCTTCACTCAGAAACGGGCTGTCTCTGGCAACCAACTCAGCCAGGGTCTCCAGCATCTGCTGCATCAGCGGATCGAGTTCGCTGCGCATACGATCAATCTCCTGCAGCTCATCAGTAATCCGTCTGATCTCAGCGGACTGCCGCTCAACCTGGGATTGCAGATCGTCGTTTGCCAGTTTGGTCCTTTGCAGCTGTTGATTGAGCAGACGATACTCTTCAAGCATCTTGCGGCTTTCGTCATCCAGGCGCTCAACACTCTTCTGGGAGTTACCGGCCGCTTTTTGCCCAGCCACTTCCATATCAATGGCGCGTTTAAGTTTTTCTGCAGCAAATCCATCACCCTGTGAAATCAACAGACCCAGGGCAACTGCCAATGTCATATATATCTTCATTATCTTTTTTCTGATTAATACGGCGCGTTAGTCGTCGGCCTATTCAGCCGAGCTGTTCGGCCACTCCGTTTTTATCAATCCGACAACTCAAACTGTCGTCGTTTGCCGAAGTGTACCGGCAAGATCCAATCCATTCCTACTCTCTCATAATACCAGTCTGGCAACCAATTGAATTGACGATCAAAGACGAACTCTATCCATCTGTAATCTATCGGGTTATCCATTGATTGCCAAAATTCTCCAGAGTCATTCTGTTAAACCCTAACTTACCCAGGTTAACCTGGTAGTCTATTTCTGGAACAATCGCATACAATGAGTGTTGCAATCGCGATGAGCCCAGAGGCCCTAGCCCGCACGCGATGCAATGCCTCCGTGTCATAAACGATACGGATCCATATGAATGACAGACCATGTAGGATCTATTGATGGGTATTGACCGCCAGAGCCTTGCGGCAGAGTTTTTAAACATGCTCCCTTCCGATTGCGTCATCTATCGTGAGGAGGAGTTGATCCCTTTTGAGTGCGATGGTCTGTCCGCCTATCGGAAGGTTCCTTTGATTGTCCTCTTGCCCTACACCGCAGACCAGGTGGAGCTTGTCCTGAAACACTGTCATGAAAGGCAGATTCCCGTCGTGGCCCGTGGTGCGGGAACCGGTCTCTCCGGTGGGGCACTACCCCACGAACAGGGGGTATTACTCAGTCTGGCCAGACTCAATAAGATCATTGAAATCGATCGGGACAACCGCTTGGCCTGCGTCCAACCGGGGGTGAGAAACCTGGCTGTGAGTGAAGCGGCCAAACCCTATGGACTCTACTATGCACCGGACCCCTCCTCCCAGATCGCCTGTTCGATTGGTGGCAATGTGGCGGAAAATGCGGGGGGAGTTCACTGCCTCAAATATGGCCTCACTCTGCATAATGTGTTGCAGGTCACCCTGATCACCATTGATGGTGAGCGTCTGACCTTCGGCTGCAACGGCCTGGATGCCCCGGGCCTCGATCTGTTGACCCTGATCACCGGCTCAGAGGGTATGCTCGGCCTGGTGGTCGAAGTGGTGGTGAAACTGTTGCCGATCCCGGAGCGACAGCAGGTGGCTCTGGCCGCTTTCGACGAAGTGGAGATCGCTGGAAAGGCAGTTGCGGAGATCATCGCCAAGGGGATTCTTCCTGCCGGTCTGGAGATGATGGATAACCTCTCACTGCGCGCTGCGGAGGATTTTGTACATGCCGGTTATCCAACCGATGCGGCGGCCATACTGCTGTGTGAGGTTGATGGCAGTGAAGATGAGGTCTCCGAAGAGATCATGCGGGTTCGTCAGATTCTGCTCGATTCCGGTGCCCGTGAGGTGCGTACGGCTGAGGATGAAACCGAGCGCATGAGGTTTTGGGCCGGCCGTAAAAATGCCTTTCCCGCAGTGGGTCGGCTGGCGCCGGATTACTACTGCATGGATGGCACGATCCCGCGCAACCAACTGGGCAAGGTCTTGACCATGATCGGTGAAATGTCTGAAAAGTATGGCTTGCCCTGCGCCAACGTCTTTCATGCGGGTGACGGCAATCTGCATCCGTTGATCCTCTATGATGCGAACAATGAGGGTGAGTTGGAAAAAGCCGAGGAGTTTGGTGGTGAAATCCTCGAACTCTGTGTCGCCGTGGGGGGTACCATAACCGGCGAACATGGTGTGGGTATCGAGAAGATCAACCAGATGTGCGCTCAGTTCCCGGATCCTGAACTGGAGACATTTCATGCGGTAAAGGCGGTTTTTGACCCCCACAATCTGCTCAATCCGGGCAAAGCGATCCCGACCCTGGCCCGCTGTGCGGAATTTGGCGCCATGCACGTCCATGCGGGCAAGCTGCGTTTTCCTGAGCTGGAGCGTTTCTGATGTCTGGCGATCAAGATCAATCATCACTGCTGCAGGCCAACATCAAAGATGCACTGGCCGAGCATAGCTGCCTGCGGTTGATGGGTAGTGGCAGTAAGGATTTCTATGGGCGGGAACTGGGCCAGCAGCAGGTTCTGGATCTCAGCGGCAACCGGGGCATCGTCAGTTATGAGCCAACCGAACTGGTGATCACCGCCCGCGGAGGAACCCCGCTGGACGAGATTGAAGCGGCTCTGGCGGCGAATGGCCAGATGCTGCCTTTCGAACCACCCCATTTCGATGGCAAGGGTACGATCGGCGGTGCTATCGCGGCCGGTCTCAGCGGTCCCAGACGCCCCTGGGGCGGTTCCCCAAGAGATCTTCTTCTGGGCATCAAACTGCTGGATGGGCAGGGCAGAATCATGAGCTTCGGTGGTCAGGTGATGAAGAATGTCGCAGGCTATGACATTTCCCGCTTGATGGCCGGTGCAATGGGCACGCTAGGAGTACTGCTGGAAGTCTCCATCAAGGTACTGCCCAAGCCCGTTGAGGAGCATACCCTGATATTTGATCGGGATCCGCACAGTGCGACCCGCCTGGTCGGGGAGATGATCGCCGAATCACAACCTGTCACCGCCAGCTTCAGCCTGGCGGACAAACAGGCGATTCGACTCGCCTGCAGTCATCAGCGTCTCGGTGCTATCCGCCAGAAATACGGCCTGCAGGAGAGCACTGAATCAACCGGCTTCTGGCAACAGCTCAGAGATCACAAGCTCGATTTTTTCCAACAATCCAAACCACTCTGGCGACTTTCGTTGAAACCGACCAGTCCACTGGAACTGACTGAACCCTGCCTGCAAGAGTGGTCCGGTGGATTACGCTGGCTCTACAGCGAGCGCCCGGCAACGGAGATCCGCACTCTGGTTGAGAGTCAGGGTGGACATGCCTTACAGTTTCGCAATGGTGATCGAAGTGGCGACATCTTCCACCCGCTTCACCCCCGCATCCTGAAGATCCAGCAGGGATTGAAGGCGGTATTCGATCCGCACGGCCTGTTCAATCCAGGCCGGCACTATTCAGACTATTAAGCTTGTACCGGTTAACACGAATCCGATTGGATGCCTGTCAACAAGGCCCTATCGGCTACTGCTTCGGCTTTGCTGCCTGCATACAGCTCTGCATCTGATCCGCTGACTGACTTGAAGTGAAACAGTTTTTCAATGACTGACCCACCAGAATGGATTGGTCGAGGAACTTCAGCATGTTTTGCTTGTTCTGCTCGTTGAACTCGATCTTTTTCGGTGGCTGTGATTGAGCTTTGTCTGCGCCTGGCATGGCACCACGGCCCATTTTAGCCTGCATCTCCTGCTCCAGGGCGATCATGATCTCGACACATTTTTGAAACGTTGCCTGATCCTTGGCCTGATTCAGACAGCTCTTGGTCTCCTGCATGGCCGGGATGCTCTTCTCGATCAGCGGTAGCATGGCTTTTTTCGACTGGTCAAAATGTTGCTGAGGATCCATCTGTCCTCCCCCCTGCCCTGGTGGCTGGGCCAGTGCAAGAGTTGGGAGCAATAGAGTCGTTAGTAGCCATTTCATGTGATTCTCCTCAGCTTGATCTTAATAATTATGATGAACGCATCTCAGGGTCTGTATCCTGAAACCGAGAGGTCCTAGTTTGACACAATAACGCGTTTTTTATCCGTTAATTCGTTGGTGAAATCCACAACAGCCAAAACCCACACGGATAGAAGCTGAAATTTAACGGCCAAGTCGTTAGAATTTCGCCCATCAAAATATTCACTGGAGATTTCTGTGGCAGAAAAAAGTGTCGACGTCGCTATTCTGGGTTCCGGTACCGCCGGTCTAAACGCTACCGGCCAGGTTGGACCGAGCGGGAAGAACTTTCTGCTGATCAATGGCGGAGAACCGGGCACCACCTGTGCCAGGGTTGGCTGTATGCCCTCCAAAGCCCTGATCCAGGTTGCCGAGGATTATCATCGCCGCACCCATCTTGATCGCTACGGCGTGGATGGCCATACCGAAATGACGATCGATATTCCGGAAGCCATGGAACATGTTCAGGACCTACGTGACAACTTCGTCGACCGGGTGCTATCGAACAGTACGGACAATATGGGTGAGCGGTTCGTCGAAGCCTATGCGGAGTTCGTCGATCCTCATACTTTGCAACTCGATAACGGTGATCGGGTGATTGCCGAGAAAATCGTCATCGCCACAGGATCCCGGCCGGTGGTACCCCAGGCATGGGAAGCTTTTGGCGATAAGGTTTTAACCACCGACAGCTTTTTTGAGTTGGAGGATCTGCCGGAATCGGTGGCCGTTGTCGGCCTGGGTGTCATCGGCCTGGAACTTGGTCAATCACTCAACCGACTGGGTATCAAGGTCAGTGGCTTCGACATGGCTGAGACCATTGGTGGCACCACCGATCCCGAGGTATCCAAGACCGCACTGGAGATTATGCAGCGGGAATTCCCAATCTATCTGGGAGAAGCGGTAGAACTCTCTGCTGAGGGCGAGCAAGTGAGGGTCAGCGCCGGTGAGAATTCCGTGGTTGTCGACAAGGTGCTTGCCAGCCTTGGGCGGACACCCAATGTGGAAGGATTGTCGCTGACCAATACCGGCATAGAACTCGATGCCAATGGCATCCCTCTATACAACCCGAACACCATGCAGTGCGGCAACTCTCATATCTTCATCGCCGGTGATCTGAACGGTGAAAAACCAATTCTTCACGAAGCCGGGGACGAAGGCAAAATCGCCGGTTATAACGCTGCCCATGATGATGTGATGGGATTCAAACGCAAGGTCCCATTGGCTATCAATTTCTGTGATCCCAATATCTGCCTGGTCGGCAAACGCTATCAGGAACTGGACCTGGATAACACAGCCATCGGCGAGGTGAAACTGGCTCCTGTGGGACGGGCGCTGATCATGGGGCAGAACCGGGGTGTAATCCGTGTCTACGCTGAGAAATCCTCAGGGCGGATGGTTGGCGCGGAGATGATCACCACCCGGGGTGAGAATCTGGCACACCTGTTGAACTGGGCCATTTCACAAGACCTAACCGTTGGGGATCTGATCCGCATGCCCTTCTATCACCCGGTGATCGAAGAGGCACTACAGGCAGCTTTGAATAACCTGTACGCACAGGTCGAGACAAAAAACCAAGGCCCGATTAAAGAGCTTTACCCCTTATGAGACTGGAGTGAGAGATGGACTCTATCGAGGTCAATTTTACCGGCGGCAAACGTATTGAAGCGCAGGTGGGGGATTTCACCCTGCAGACGGATCAGCCTCTCAAATATGGTGGCGAAGCGAGCGCCCCTGCCCCGTTTGATCTGTTTCTCGGGTCACTCGCCACCTGTGCCGGCATTTTTGCCTGGAATTTCTGTGAATCCCGACAGCTGCCCACCGAGGGCCTGGCACTGAAAATGGAGTGTATCGAGGATGAAAAGAAGAAAATGATCAGCAACATTATCTTTCATCTGACCCTGCCCAAGGATTTTCCAGAGCGCTACCAGAGCGGCATCATTCGGGCAATGGAGCTGTGTGCGGTTAAAAGACATATGCATACCGCCCCGGATTTCTCGATCCAGGTCAAATAGGTGATCCTTTCCGACGAACCTCCACCTTTTTACCGCAAGGCCCACTGGGGATAACCCTAGCTGGGGAAATTCCCAGCTATCCATTTCAGACAAAATCCTGCTTACTATAGCCTGCACTGAGCAGAGTGATCGCCAGGTATACCCGGCAACTCCCATTCTCCGGATTACTGCAACAGAGTGAATGATCTGTAGAACGGTGCGATAGAAGATTCGTTTTATGTTCCCTTATGAGTTGAACGCATTTCAGGGGCGACAGGCAGAACAGATCAGGTTATTTCCATCCTATTCGGTCTTGGTAGTGACCGTTTAGGCTTTCCGTAGAGAGAAATCTGCCTCAGCCCCTACCCTTTTTCGCAACCAGGATGGCACGTCTTGGTGCAGGATAACCTTCGACAGTCAGATCAGGATTCCGAGGGTCCAGATAGTCCTGCAGCGACTCAAAACGCATCCACTCCGTCGACCTTTGCTCATCGGTTGTGGTAGTAGAAATATCCACCAGTCGAATATCGCTGAAACCACTGCGTTTCATCCACCCTTTGAGGGTCTCTACCGTGGGGATAAACCAGACATTGCGCATCTTCGCATAGCGGTTTTCCGGGACCAGAACCTCCCTGTCCCCCCCCTCGATCACCAGGGTTTCTAGCACCAGCTCACCCTCTTTGCGCAGTGCCCCCATCAACTCAGTCAAGTGGGAGAAAGGCGATTGGCGATGATAAAAGACCCCCATCGAGAAGACCGTATCGAACGCCTTCAACTCCGCAGGCAGATCCTCAATACCCAGGGGAAACAGATGGACCGGATAGCCATTGCCAAGAAAGTGCTTGAAGGCTTCGAACTGCATATTGAACAGCTGGGTCGGATCGATCCCGATCACCCGCATCGCCCCCTCCCCATGAATGCGCCAGAGGTGGTAACCATTGCCACAGCCAACATCCAACACGGTTCGGTTTTTCAGCGGCGATATCTGCTCAACCAGGCGATCCCACTTAAGATCTGAACGCCACTCGGTATCTACATCAATGCCGCATATCCGGTATGGACCTTTGCGCCAGGGGTGCAACTGCTGTAGTGCATCGACGATCTGACTCCTGGTTGGATCATCACAATCGGCCATCTCACCGGCTTGCACTTTGGCGGATCTGAAATCAACTTTTGAAACAGGGATGTCGGGTAACCGGGCCAGCGCTTCTCGCCACTTATGAATATCCCCGTGGGTCTGTTCACGCCATACCCGCTCAACCTGTTGAGGAAGCTCCTTCAGCCAGCGTTCCAGAGGATGATCACCGTAGGCTTCACACCAATCCCAATCGTAGTTCATTTAATGGCCAGTAGTGAGACAAAGTTAAAACACTGAAACCAGACTTCCACCGTTGTGAAACCGACCTTTTGAAGACGCAGCTTGTGTCTCTCCAGGGTCTCCGGAATCAACACATTTTCCAGAGCACTGCGCTTTTGACTGATCTCCAGGTCACTGTAACCCTGAGCTTTCTTGAAGCTGTGGTGCATCTCGGTAAACAGATTTTGTGAAGCCTCATTGGAGAGTGCAATCTTTTCCGAAAGTACCAACAGACCGTTATCCTGCATCCCATCATAGAGTTGCGTTAAAAAATCCTCACGATCCTCTGCTGGTATGAATTGCAGGGTGAAATTCAGGATAATCATGGAGGCCCGCTCGATCGTCACATTCCGTACATCAGAGCAGACCAGCTCTATCGGACTTTCCGCTTGATCCAGCTCCAACAGCTTCGCAGCCTGTTGTAACATCGGCAGGGAGTTATCCACCGCAATCAACGCATAGTCCTGGTGTGGCATGGAGGAGCGGACTGCCATGCTGGCCGCCCCCAGTGAGCAACCCAGATCGTAACAGTTGGAACCCCGGGTCACCCGGCGGCTCGCCAGAGTACCGATCATATTGATAATGGTCGCATAGCCGGGAACCGAACGATTGATCATGTCGGGAAAGACCTGGGCAACCCGCTCATCAAAGACAAAATCGGGGACCACCTGCTGCGGATCGGCATACAGTTCATCTTTTTTCATGACAGCAATCTAGTGCTCCTTCAACCTAGAATCCGCAGTTGGACAGGGTGAAGTGTGCGCTTGTGGTTGTGCAGGGCAAGGAGTTGCAACGCCGCCATGCGCCGCCACAGGCGCGCTGAACCCGGTAATATCATGTTGAAGGAGCACTAGTCCATCTCCTGGGCCGCCTTTTCACCCGCCTTCACATCCACCATGCTCAACAGTACCCCACCCAGAATAAAAAGAATGCCAACCGAGAGAATGGAGATTCTGGTACTGCCGGTCAAAACGCCGACCCAACCCATTATGAAGGGCCCCAATACCGCGGCGAACTTACCCAGCATGTTGTAGAAACCAAAGAACTCAGCGGCCTGATTGTGGGGAATCAATCGGGCATAGAGGGATCGGGAGAGTGCCTGTATACCACCCTGCACCAGGCCGATGGCGATCGCCAAGGTGTAAAACTCCCAGACCGATTCCATATGGTAAGCCCAGAGCAGAATCAGCAGATAGATAAAGATGGCGATCATGATCCCCTGCTTTGCCCCTCGCCTGGCCGCTATGGAGGCGAACACCAGTGCGGCGGGAAATCCGACAAATTGGGTGATCAACAGGGCGACCATCAGGTTGTTGGCATCGAAACCGATCGAGAGACCGAAATCTACCGCCATTCTGACGATTGTGTCCACCCCATCGATGTAGCACCAGTAGGCGAGTAGAAACAGGAAGGTCATACGCAGACTGCGCAGGCTGGCGAAGGTCTCCAGCAGTTGGCGCAGACTGGCGGAGAACCAGCCTTTCTGCTGCTTTGGCCCCGTGGGCTCCTCAACCAACAGAAACAATGGCAGTGAAAACAGCCCCCACCAGACGGCCACACTGATGAACGAGAGACGTACCGCCTGAGCAGCATCAGCCAGTCCGAAGGCGCCTGGATAGAGAGTCATCAACACATTGAAGGTGAACAGCAGCCCTCCCCCGAGATATCCAAACGCATAGCCATAGGCGGATACCCGATCATAGTGCTGTTTTTGGGTAACCGACACCAGCAGGGAGTCGTAGAAGATGTTACCCCCCATGAAGCCGAGCATACCCAGACAGTAAAGTACCAGTGCCATGACCCAGTTACCCATCGACACCAGATAGAGGGAACCGGTCATGACAATACCCATGGCTGCAAAAAACAGCAGAAACTTCTTTTTCGCCCCGGCCTGATCCGCCAGCGCACCGAGAAACGGCGCCATGCAGACCACCAGAATGCTCGCCAGGGAGTTGGCCATGCCCAGTCGGAAGGTCGACTCGGTAACCTCAACACCGGCACTCCAATACTGCTTGAAAAACACCGGAAAAAATCCCGCCATTACGGTCGTTGCAAAGGCTGAGTTTGCCCAGTCATAGAGTGTCCAGGCGAAGGTGGGGGGGTGCTTGAGTAATGCCTTACTGGTCTGTTGGTTCATGAAGATGAGTCATATCAGAGGCCGGCCGCTGTTTCAAGGCAGGTAACCCTGAATAGCCCTCAGCAGATCGCAGACCGGTCTGCTTAAAGGCGGTTTATCGATCCGACGGGGATCTACTCCTCAGGTGTTTCAACCAAGGTCAGGTTGGCACTGATTGCCATGCGGACCAGTTCTGCCAACGAGTCAGCCTCCATCTTCTCCATGACACGGGCCCGATGGGCCTCCACCGTCTTTGAGCTGACACCCAGGCTGGTGGCGATCTCCTTGTTGGCCTTGCCATTGGTGACCATCAACATCACTTCATGCTCTCTGGGGGTCAGCCTTGCCAGTCGGGTGGCTATCTCAGCGCGCTGCGACTGCGTATCGCGCTGTTTGGCATCCACCGCCATGGCATGACGAATACTCTCCAGTAACAGCTCATCATTGAAAGGCTTCTCGATGAAGTCCACAGCCCCGGCTTTCATGGCCCGAACCGCCATCGGTACATCCCCATGACCGGTGATGATGATCACCGGTATGGCGATCTGATTGACCTTCAGATACTCCTGCAACTCCAAACCGCTCATCCCGGGCATGCGCACGTCAAGAAGCAGACAACCGGAGCGCCCTGGATAGTAGGACTGAATAAAGGCGTTCGCCGATTCGAAGGTCTCGACTTGCATGGATACCGATTCGATCAGCCATTTCAATGAGTTCCTCATCGCCTGATCATCATCAACTACAAAAACCGTCGGTCGACTACTCATGACTAAAAACCCGGTAATTCAATTGTTGGATCTGAAGGGAGAACCAATCTGAAGGTTGCTCCATGACCATATTCAGACTCTACTTCAATCATTCCCTTGTGATCCTGCATGATTTTTTGACTGATTGGTAATCCCATACCCATACCGCTCTTTTTAGTAGAAAAGAATGCATCGAAAAGATGTTTCTGTGTCTGTTCCGGTATCCCCGAACCACTGTCCTGGACTAAAACCTGAACCTCTCTGGCACTCATTCTACCGGTTTTCAGTACCAGTCGCCGTTGATTCTGATCAACTTGTTTCATTGCATCGATGGCATTGCGTACCAGATTCAACATCACCTGTTCAATCTGTACCAGGTCCACTTCGACCGGTAGCACGCCCTCCGACAACTCCAGTATCACTTCCACATGCTGTCGGTTGGCTTCAAATTCTATAAATGACGCCACCTCCAACACCAAGTGGTTGAGATTGACCACTTCATGCTCCTGGGGTCGTTTGCCAACCAGGGTTCTCAAACGCTTGATGATCTCCCCCGCCCGCTCAGCCTGAGCGGTTATCTGAGCAATCGCATCGATGATCTCCGGCTCACCCCCTTTCCCGGATTGCATCCGGCGAACGCAACCACTGGCGAAGTTGACGATGGCAGAGAGTGGTTGATTCAGCTCATGCGCCAGACCTGTGGACATCTCACCCATGGTGCTGAGCCGGCAGACATGCACCAGTTCGGATTGGTGCTGTCGGCTCTGCATCTCAGCCATGCGGATTCGTGTGATGTCCCGGCCGTAGATGTTGACATATTCGAGTTCCAGGATTGGCGCAAGCTGCAGGGAAAAGATCTGACTGTCCAGATTGATTTCATACTCTTTGGTGGTTCCCTCTTTCAATGAGCTGGCAACCAGGTTTTTCCAGTACAGCGGCAGTGTCTGACCCCGTTCACAATCCCAATAGCCCATCAGCGGTTCACTGGCGGCGTTGGCATAGACAATCACACCACGTTTGTTGATACGCAACACCGGACTGGGGTTTTCACTGGCCAGTTTTGCCAGACTGGTGATTTCACGCTGAGCCTGTTTTTGCCCCGAGATATCCCGCAGATAGACATTGAATACCGTCTGTTGCTGCAGACGGATCGAGATGACAGAACACTCAACGGATTTCTCCTCACCATTCACCGTGACAGCCTGCATCGCCTGCCCTCTGCATTTGCTGTTCGAGGCCGACATGCTGATGCAGGCCGTGAGCATCGCCCGAAAGCGCTCCCGGTCGTTGGGATGTATCGCCATCTCTTCAAGATGACGACCGATCAACTGGCTGCGGCTGTAACCGAATGTTTTGAACGCTGTACCATTGACCTCAACGATTATGCCCTCCTGATTCAGCGTCACGATCGAGACCATTGAGTTATCGAACAGAGCACTTTTCAGCACCTCTGTCTCACGCAACCGCTCTTCCTGTTTATTGCGCAGCGTATCGCGGGCACTGATCAACTGCCGAAAGAAGGCTTTCACCCAATCCTCCAACAACAGCAACTGGTTGCCTTTTTTGGTTACCGGCTGTTCGATTCCCAGTGCTTGCTGGCCGAATCGGGAAATCCGGATCAGCACATGGCTTATCTTGGCCGATATCAGATAGAAGATGACAGAAAAGGCGATGATATAGACCAGTGCCGCAAGAAATCGATCCTGCTGGGCCAGTTTGGTGATGTTGAGAATGGTCTTTTCCACCGCATCACGGGAGACCAGCGTTGTGAACAGCAGGCTCTGCTCCATCGACTGAAACCGGGTGATCGCCTGGGATGTCAGCAGATAGTTCTCATGCCAGTCATTCAAATGGGAGTTTCTTGCGATCATCTCCCGATTGCTGCTGGATAACAGCTTCAGTGTGTTGGCGTCCACCAGAGCAATCAGGGTATCGGAATCATGGGTCATCGATTGTGATTCCAATAGAAACTGATCATCCACCGGAACAATCAGCAGCAGGACCGCAGCCAGATCGTCTTCCAGATAGGAGACATTCGACCAGACCAGTAGATAGGGTACCTGATCGATCAGTGTAACCAGCGCCTCATTGCGTCCCGAGTAGAATTCAAACAACTGGTCCAGATCGAATGAGAGTGACTGTTTCTGATAGATCTCCCTTGGCGTCGCCCGATTATCCAGTAACACCACGTGTTTCGGCTCGATGGAGTTGAGTTTGGGGTAGCCGGGATCCAGCCACTCCGGTGTCTGCTGGTGGAGGATCGCCTGTGTATCCGAGTTCTTACTCTGATGCCATGCATTTGAACCAAGATAGTTCCTGATGCGCCAATGGTTCGACAACCCACTCCCCACCTTGCGCCACTCCTGCAAAAACTGTTCAAACCGATGGCGGGTCTCAACCGCCCGCACATCGAGTCTTCTGACCAGTTCATCATGAAACAGGTTTGCCAGTCGTCTGTCCTGGATCGGCTCCAATACCAGCCACATCAAAAGACCACACAAGATCCCAACCAGCAGGGAGAGCGCAGGGAGTGGAACGGCAGCCAGTTTCGCCTGCCATTTTGAGCTTCTCAATGCATTCATGCTTTCCCTGTCAGCTGAAAAATCTGTCTGCTGCCTGTTACTGCTTTCGTTTTGGCATTTCGCATAATTAAATAGTGATAGTTTTTAGATTCAATGGGTTATTTGTACTCTTCTTGACCTATCGATTCCAGTCCTATTGACCGGGAGACTGAATCTGTCATGTCCAACCCAAGTTTGCTTGCGGAAGAGAACTGGCGGGGCAAAGCATGATCAGCTCAGCTTGGTGAACGGCTCATCGGCCAATTCAGCAAAAAAAAAGACGCTGAACGCGTCTTTCTCAATAGATCCAGTTAACTGGAATGGAATCGTTATTATTCAGGAGGTATTCGTAATCAGTATATTGATGCTCTCTGGTTTTTCACCGGATCGGGATTTCTGGTGGCTTTATAACCCTGATAGAGATAGGCTCTCTCTGCCACTGTGGCATATCCGTAGAGCGCTTTTCGAAGCATCTGCCTGACACTGGAATCCAGCTCACTGAACATAAGCCCCAGACAACCCGATTGTTGATGTACAACCATGGCTTTAGCATGACACTGACTGGTACCGCCGCAGGCTTCGACTGGGAATGAGACCTCAACAATTGTATTAATCTGTTGTGACTCCTCACCAATATCAACTAACATGCCACTGAGACTTATATTACGAACTTTCCCTTTCAGTTTACCGAGTTTGCGATCTTTGATGGTGATCTCACATGAAAGTAGTTTTCTGTGATCACATCTGTGTTCCATGCTATGGCTCCCCGTTATCAGATGTCACTGAACATGAACTCCAAGTATGGATCCTGCGGTGCAATTTTCAAATTCGGATTATCGCGTCTGACTGTTAGGGTTTTCCCTTTTATGAGCTTTATTATCCGATCATGACTGAACAACCACAGAGTCCCCATGACCTCACTGACGCTGTAGCTCCCGGACTGCTGAGGCGTCTGGGCGCAATCTTTTACGATACGCTTTTGCTCACAGCGTTGGTGTTTGTCGCCACTGCAGCAGTCACTCTGCCTTTTGGAAATCCGACTGGTGACTGGTTACTGATTTTTCAGATATTTCTCTTTGAAATCATACCGTTGGTATTCTTTTGCTGGTTCTGGATCAGGGGTGGTCAAACCTTGGGTATGCGTGCCTGGCGTCTCAAGCTGGTCTCAATGGAGGGCCTGCCAGTGGATTGGAAACAGGCGCTGAAACGCCACTTCGCAGCCATTCTCTCACTGTTGGTTTTCGGCTTCGGTTTTATCTGGGTGGTGTTCGATTCCGACAACATGGCCTGGCATGACAGACTCTCGGGAACCCGCCTGATTCTGACCAAAAGTTGACCCAGATCACATTCTGCTCAGAGAGTACAATTCAGGCTCATTAAGACCACTAACCCGTTATAAGTAGATACCTACCCACTAATAGGTAGACAGAGATAAATCTGCTTAATTAAAGGTGAGAAATTATTGATGCGGAAGCTGATCTCCCGCATCAACAACATGAGCTGATTGAATCTGCTAGTGCCTGTTAACACCAATCCAATCCGCCCTTCTGGGCACAAAAACAGGCCCTAGCCGAATGGATGACGACGAATGATAGTCTCGTTGCGATCAGGTCCGGTTGAGACAATATCGATCGGCGTATCGCACAGGGATTCAATTTTACTCAGATACTCTCTGGCAGCCTGGGGCAACTGATCGTAATCGGTAACGCCGACTGTCGACTCCTGCCAACCCGGCATCTCGATGTAGACCGGCTCACATTTTTCAAACTGATCAGCACCACAGGGGGGTGTCGTCACTTCCTGGCCATCGAGCTTGTAGGCGACACAGATCTTGATCTTGTCCAGGCCGTCCAGCACATCGAGTTTGGTGATACAGATACCACTGACACTGTTGATATCAAGCGAACGACGCAGAGCCACACTGTCCAACCAGCCGCAACGCCGCTTACGTCCGGTGGTGGCACCAAACTCATGACCTTTCGTACCCAAGTGATTGCCATCCTCATCAAACAGCTCGGTTGGAAAAGGACCGGCGCCGACACGAGTCGTGTAGGCTTTGACGATACCCAGAACATAATCGATATAACGGGGACCGATACCGGTACCGGTTGCAGCGCCACCAGCGGTGGTATTGGAGGATGTGACATAGGGATAGGTGCCATGATCGATATCCAGCAGGGCGCCCTGGGCCCCTTCGAACATCACATGTTTACCATCCTGACGCAGCTGATGCAGGGTACCGGTAACATCTTCGACCATCGGCTTCAGACGTTCGGCTTGCACCAACAACTGATCCAGCACTTCCTGATAATCAACTTCGCCATACTCGAACAGATGTTTGAGCGCGAAATTATGGTACTCCATCACTTCACGCAGGCGCTCAGAGATGTGTGCCTGGTCAAAGATCTCACCGAGCCGGATGCCCCGCCTGGCGATTTTATCTTCATAGGCTGGCCCGATGCCGCGCCCAGTGGTACCAATGGCTTTTTTGCCACGGGCCTTTTCACGCGCCGCATCCAGAGCGATGTGATAGGGCAGAATCAGTGGGCATGATTCGGAGATTCCCATTCTGTCAGAGGCAGGGACCCCGCCCTTCTCCAACATTTCAATCTCCTCCAGCAGGGCATCCGGTGCCAACACCACACCATTGCCGATCAGGCAACGCACCCCTTCACGCAACACACCCGAGGGTATCAGATGCAGTACGGTCTGCTCGCCATCGATAACCAGGGTATGCCCAGCATTGTGTCCCCCCTGAAATCTGACGACGGCAGACGCCTTGTCAGTCAACAGGTCAACAACCTTGCCTTTGCCCTCGTCTCCCCACTGTGTTCCGATAACTACGACATTCTTGCCCATGGCTCTCTCAAAAACGTTAGATCCGGGTAAACCGGATTTTTATTACAAAACCTGTCGATTCTTACAGATATATTTATAAAATCAAACAGAAATAAGTTGCCAGCGGCCATCCAACCACTGCAGCTGCTGTTGGCAGCCCATCTCGGCCGCTCCTCCGGATTGACCTGGCAAAGCACTGATTACCCGGTGACCCTCACCACGCAGTCGTGCAATCTCCTGGGTGAGTGCCGGATCTTCGGAGGCCGGTGCAAATATCACCATTTCATCGGTGATCTGCAATTCGGGCTGTGCAACCCGGATCAGGTTCTTCAGATCCGTACTGAAACCGGTTGCCGGTCTGCCACGTCCAAATACGCTGCCGATGGCATCGTAGCGTCCTCCCCTGGCGATCTCCTTGCCATTCCCCGGCACAAAGGCTGCGAATACAACCCCGGTATGAAAGTGATAGCCTCGCAGTTCCGCCAGATCGAAGTGTACCGGCACATCGGGTAACCATTGTGCAATCTGGTCGGCCACGGCCTGCAGATAGTCCAGGGCCTCAATCACTTTCGGTGAAGCCTGTTTGAGCTCCTCTCGAGCCTGGCTCAATGCCTTGTCCCCATTCAGCTCCCCGAGACGCAGCAGCATGGCAGCAGGTTCCTCGGCGATATCAAACGAGGCCAACAGGGTCTCAATTTCCGCCAGGGCCTTACGCTGCAGAGCATCGAACAACTCCGTCTCCTGGCGTTTATTCAAACCGGCCTGTTCCGCCAGCCCCTTGAATACGCCCACATGCCCCAGGTCGAGATAGACATCTTCGACCCCGGTCTTATTCAATGTCTCCATCATCAGCCGCAGGATCTCGATGTCACTCTCGATGCCGCAGTGTCCATACAGCTCAGCACCGATCTGCAATGGGCTACGGGTGCCGGCAAAACCATCGGAGCGGGTATGCAGGACAGTGCCTAAATAACAGAGTCTGGTGGGATGTTGCGCCTGGATTCGATTGGCGTCGATGCGTGCCGCCTGAGGGGTGATATCGGCACGAATCCCCATCAGCCTGCCGCTCATCTGGTCTGTCAGTTTGAAAGTATTCAGGTCCAGGTCACTGCCGGTTCCAGTCAGCAGGGAGTCCAGAAACTCGACAAACGGCGGGATGACATAGTCGTAACCCCAGCTGCGATAGAGATCCAATAGTTCTCGCCGCTTACTCTCTACGACCTGCGCCTCCTGGGGAAGCACCTCATCAATGCCGTCAGGCAATATCCAACGTTCGTTTTCCATCATCGCCAAGATCAATTCACCAGATAGAGCAGGATAACCCCAGAAACCATACTGACCAGACCGCTGATTCGCATGGATCGATTGTCGTGTTGGGCAATCATCAGCAGGATTGAGCGCATGCTGTTGGGATTCAGAAAAGGCCAGATGCCTTCGATCACCAATAGCAGAGCCAACGCAACAAGCAGATCATGCCACATCTGTCATACCCCAAAAAAAAACCGGGTTCGTCCCGGTCCTGTAATGACGCCTTATTCAGGCCGCCGGACATTTTCCCAGAGTGGGCTTCGGTTGTCCATTCATCGATTGGCTTTGCTCAATCAGGTAAGCTGTTTCTTCCACAGCCATGCTCCACGACGCTTAATCTATTCAGCAGAGAATCGCGTGCAGACCAGTGATTTCTGCCATGACACGCATACTTAAGAAGCGGCCCCTGCAGCGCCCGTTGATATTCCAGGTAGGCTATTCAAGCATTTGTTCACCGGTTTTGTATTGATTGATGTCGCCTGGGCTCAAATAGGCAGGATTGGAGTTGATCTTCAGCTTTGCATGGAGTTGATGAGCTTGATCCTGACCGAGATAGACCAGAGTAAAGGCCTGGCGACAGATAAACTGAACTTTATCCTGTGGTGGGACAAACGGGGAGGTATCGGCCCGATAGTTGTACAGGACGAGCTTTTGAAGGTCTTTTTTGCAGATTGAGTGGTGTGTTTTCAACAATCTCCGGCTCAACCCTGCCCGTTTCCAGTTTTGCATCGATCAATTGTGTCAGTGGATGCAGCAGATCGGCCAACCCATCCCGGTTCTCTCCAGGCAACCTGGAAATAACACCATTTATGGTACTGCCAATGTTGAGTTTTATCGTCTCAGCAGACTGGGATGCATACCATTTCCCCAGCACAAAGGCAGCCACACAGAGAGCTGTAATCGACTACAACCAAGCTGAAATGTTGATAATCCGATTCATGCATCTTCCCTGACGCACGCAATAGAATGATCTGACTCATCTGGCTAACCCGCCTCCTCCAGTTGGAGAAGGCGGGTGAGTGAGGATTAAACTACTGACCAGTGCTGTTTTTCAGATAGCGGAAAAAGTCTGAATCCGGTTGCAGCACCATCACATCGGAAGAGTCCTGAAAGCTGTTTTTATAGGCATTCAGGCTTCGATAGAAGGCGTAGAACTCACTGTTCTGACGATAGGCGTTGGCATAGGTTTCGGCAGCCTTGCCGTCACCCTCACCACGCATTATCTCAGCTTCCTTGTAGGCATCAGCGACGATGACGATATACTCGCGGTCCGCATTGGCGCGGATTCGTTCAGCAGCCTCGGCACCTTTCGCACGCAGGTCTCTGGCGACACGCTCACGCTCTGCCCGCATACGCTGATAGACCGATTCACTGACCTCTGGCGGCAGATCGATCTGCTTGACCCGTACATCGAGGATTTCAACCCCCAGTTCCGCGGCCATCGAATCGGCATCCTTGGTCAGCTTCGCCATGATCTCGGCGCGTTCACCGGAAATTACATCCTGCACGGTGCGTTTACCAAACTCATCACGCAGACTGGTATTGATCCGTTCCTGGAGCAGTCGAGCTGTCTTGTCCAGGCTGCCGCCTGTGGAGCGGTAGTACTGGGCCACATTGGCGATGCGCCATTTGGCGAAATAGTCGACGATGACGTCCTTTTTCTCCGCGGTCAGGAAACGCTCAGGACGGGAGTCCATGGTCTGAATCCGGGCATCGAAGGTCTCGACATTGTTGACGATCGGCCACATCAGGTGCAGACCAGGCTTGTAGTCGGTTGCGACGATTTCACCCAGACGCAGTTTCAGGGCAACTTCCCACTGATTGACGATGAAAGTCGCCGAATAGAAAAACACCGCGGCAACCGCAACAATAGGGATAATCAGTTTCGATATTTTCATCAACGTACCCCCCTGGTGCGGTCCACATTGCGGAACTTGGTTGTTTCAACCGGTGCACGGGAAGAGTCGGTCTTGCTTGAAGCCGTACCTCTACCGACACTACCCTGCTCAACACCTTGAATCAGCTTGTCCAAAGGTAAGTACATCAGGCTATTACCTCCCCCTTCAGCCGTATCGAGCATGACTTTGCTGGTCTGACCCAGCATCGATTCGATTGCTTCGAGATAGATTCGCGCCCGAGTGACCTTGGGCTCCCTCTCATACTCTTTGAGTATTGCCAGGAAACGACTGGCGTCACCCTCCGCTTCTGCTATCACCCGATCCTTGTAGGCGCTGGCATCCGCAAGTCTTCGAGCTGCCTCACCTCGCGCTCTGGGTACCACTTCATTAGCGTAGGCCTCAGCCTGGTTCTCAAGCTTCTCTTTATCCTCACGGGCTTTGATGGCATCGTCGAAGGCGCTTTTCACCTGCTCAGGCGGCTTTGCCGGTTGCATGTTCACACTGGTGATCGTCAAACCGGCCTTGTAGTCATCGATCAAGCCCTGGGCACCGGTTTTAATCCGGTCGGCAATCGCGCCACGCCCCTGGGTGAGAATGAAATCCAGGTCACTTTTACCGATGATTTCACGAACCGCGGTTTCCGTGGCATCGCGCATGGTTTTGTCCGGATCGCGATCCTGGAAGAGATAGTCGGCCGCGTCCTGAATACGAGACTGAATGGTAAACTCCACGTCGACGATATTCTCATCCCGGGTCAGCATCTGCGCCTTGTGTCTAAACGAGGTGATCTGATCCACGTTGACGGGAATCACCCGCTCGATCGGGAAAGGTATATGCCAGTGGGGTCCCGGCGGGGTTGTTTCATGGTAAGCGCCAAAGCGTAACACCACACCACGCTCAGGGGCGTCGATGATGTAGATACCACTGGCCAGCCAGACCAGCAGGGCTATGCCGACCAGGAAACCAATGGATTTCGATCCAGGTCCGGATCCACCACCGATCGAGCCATCACCGCGAGAGGGCTTGCCTCCTCCGAAGATGCCTCCAAACTTGTCCTGTAGTTTCTTTACTACCTCATCAAGGTCCGGCGGTCCTTGATCGCCACCCTTGCCACTCCAAGGATCTTTACCGTTTCCACCCGGTTCATTCCAGGCCATTGATCACTCCAAACTTGGTTATTGATTGTTAACAGCATTTGTCAGCTGCCCGAATCTGTATATATGGGGGCATACTGACACGATTCAATCTTCGATTCCTGACTGCCCACTAGGTAGACATCTACAGCATATCCTGCAGCCGCACATTCTAACAGCAGGTTTCAGGATACGATACCATCGGTTTCGCGTACAGACTAACCCGAATCTGTTGATACCCTAACAAGTGAAACTGCACCGGCAATGAGGGACAACGGCACAATCTCTCCTGTTTTCAAACTAAAACGGGATTCGCTGGTAGTCAGACTAAACAGCTCTCGAGTGCAGGTTCCTCTTTGAGTAAACGTCGAAACTCCCTCTCAGACATATCGATATCCATCTCCCAACCTCCCTCATCGGTGGAGGACTCATTGATCACAGCACCACGTTCAAATAAAAGCGCATGCAATCTGCCGTTTTCCGGGTTCAATCTGAGCTTCTGCCTGACATGGTTTTTACGGTAGTACTCCGCCAATGCCTGCAGCAGAAGATCGCAGCCTTCACCGGTCTGTGCCGAGAGCCAGATCCTGGTGATCATGCCGTTTTCATCCCGGTCGATTCTGGGTTTGACGTCCTCCAGCAGATCGATCTTATTAAACACTTCAATCTGATGGACCTTGTCGGCCCCGATTTGTTGCAAAACCTCATTCACTTCAGTGATACAGGTGGCACGTTGATGACTGGCAGAATCGATCACGTGCAGCAGCAGTGAGGCATCGGTGGTCTCTTTCAGCGTCGATTTGAATGCGGCCACCAGATCATGGGGCAGATGGCTGATGAAGCCTACCGTATCGGCCAATACAACCGGCCCTTCCCTATCCAGTTCAAGTCTTCTCAATGTGGGATCCAGGGTCGCAAAGAGCTGATCCGCCGCATACACATCCGATCCAACCATGCGGTTGAAGAGGGTTGATTTACCGGCATTGGTATAGCCAACCAGGGAGACGGTTGGGATGTCGGCACGCTCCCGCCCGCGTCGACCCTGCTCACGTTGGGAATTGACACGGGTAAGACGTTTTTTGATCTGGCTGATACGCTGATTCAGCAATCGTCTGTCAGTCTCCAACTGGGTTTCGCCCGGCCCTCTCAGTCCGATACCACCCTTCTGTCTCTCCAGATGGGTCCATCCTCTGACCAGTCGGGTCGACAGATGTTGCAGTTGTGCCAGCTCAACCTGCAGCTTACCCTCAAATGAACGGGCACGCTGAGAAAAGATATCAAGAATCAACCCGGTTCTGTCGACCACCCGGCAGCCGAATGCCCGCTCAAGATTTCGCTCCTGACTGGGGGAGAGCGCGTGATCGAAGATCACCAGATCGGCACCTTCGGAGGAGACGATGTGACCGATCTCCTCGGCCTTGCCCCGGCCGACAAAATATTTCGGATCGGGCTGGCGGCGACTGCCAGAGACAAAGGCTACCCTCTCCGCACCAGCAGAGCGGGCAAGATCCTGGAATTCCGCGATTTCATCGGGATCACTGATCCCATTCAGATCCAGATGAACCAATACAGCGCGTTCACCCGACTTAGGACGTTCAAACATGTTGGAAACAGTATGGGGATAGAAAAGTGCAGAGGTTTAAAATGGGCGCATCCATCTCATGGTACGCCCTTTAAGCAAAAAGATATTGACAATTTTTTAAAAATTACCACTGCCGGCGGCGGATCCATCCTCTTCGGATTGACCGTTGGCATGCTGGATGCGTACATTTCTGGCTGGCACCACAGTGGAGATAGCGTGCTTGTATACCATCTGACTGACACTGTTCTTTAACAGCACTACAAATTGATCAAATGACTCGATTTGTCCCTGAAGCTTAATACCATTCACTAGAAATATTGAGACAGGTACCCTTTCCTTTCTCAATGCATTTAAAAAAGGGTCTTGTAAACTTTGCCCTTTAGACATGGAAATTCTCCTTATTGTGTTTGTAGTTTTAAACGTAAAAACAAGCGCGAAAAAATGGTAGTAAATATCTACTTCACAAGCGAAAGTGTAGCATACTGTGTTTTTATCCAAGTATTCAAAATATCAATACCTCAAATTTATTAAAAATCAAATACTCAGCCTGGGCCAGCCAACTCGGGAAACTTAGCTGAAATCAGCGCCAGAGCCTGCTCCACAACGTCACTGCCGTCATACAGCCAGTGGCACTCCTGCTCAGCCCGCAACCAGGTAAACTGGCGCTTCGCCAGCTGGCGAGTGGCGATGATACCTCTTTCCACCATCTCGTTCCTGCTGATCTCACCGAGCAGGTAGTGCAGCATCTGTCGATAGCCCACGGCCCGCATCGATGGCATCGCCGGCGTCAGATTGCCCCGGCTCAACAGCTCACGGACCTCTTGCTCAAAGCCGCTTGCCAGCATCTCTTCAAAACGATGTGCAATTCTGTCATGCAATACCGCCCGCTCCTTGGGGGCACGAACCAGTTTCAATACCCGGTATGGCAATATGTGACCTTTGTCAGACTGTTGAAGTTCACTCATGGCCCTGCCACTCAGTTCAATCACCTCCAGGGCCCGTAGTATGCGCTGGGTATCATTGGCATGAATCTTCGCTGCGGCTTGCGGATCAAGGCGCTCAAGCCGCTGATGCAGTGCCGCCAGGCCGAGCTGATCCATCTCTCCTTCGAGACGCTTTCGAACCACCGGGTCGGCAGCCGGCAGGTCAGAGAGCCCCTGGCTCAAGGCCTTGAAATAGAGCATGGTGCCGCCAACCAGCAGCGGCACCTTTCCTGACGCATGGATCTCCCCCATCGCATCCAGGGCATCCTGCCTGAAAGCGGCGGCGGAGTAGCTCTCCGAGGGGTCGATCATATCGATCAGTCGATGAGGGGCAAGATCCAGCGTCTGCCGATCCGGTTTTGCGGTGCCCACATCCATCCCCCGATAGACCAGGGCGGAGTCCACACTGATGATCTCCAACGGCAACCGGCGCACCAGCTCGACCGCCAGCGCGGTCTTACCTGAGGCAGTAGGACCCATCAGAAAGATCGCTGCAGGCAGCTGCTCCTGAGTCGGTGGGGATTGCGCCATCTCAACGACCGCGCAGAAACAGGCGATCGAGCTCACTGATGGTAAGTTCGGTCCAGGTGGGTCGGCCGTGATTACACTGATCCGCCCTTTCAGTACGCTCCATATCTCTCAGCAGGGCGTTCATCTCATCCAGCTCCAAACGACGGTTGGCACGTACAGACCCATGACAGGCAACCGTAGCCAGAACCTGATCGATCTCCTCTTTCACTCGCTGACTGCTGCCGTGCTCAATCAGATCCGAGAGGATGTCCCGTAACATCTTTTCCGGATCCGCCCCCTGCAGCAGTGAGGGGATGGAGCGGATCGCCAGCGACTCCCGTCCGGAGCGACTGACTTCAAAGCCCATCCGCTGCAGCAGATCAACGGCATCTTCCGCCAGATCGGCCTCCCTGACGCTGACAGAGACAGAAATCGGCACCAGTAGCGGCTGATGGCTGATACCCTCTCCATGGTAGCGCTGTTTCAATCGCTCATAAGTGATCCGCTCATGGGCAGCGTGCATATCCACCAGTATCAGGCCGCTCTGATTCTGAGCCAGGATGTAGACCCCGTGCAGTTGTGCCAGTGCATAGCCCAGTGGAGGAACCTGTTGCGGCTGACGCTCAGTGATCGCCTCATCTGGATCTGCAGCAATCGGTTGTTGAGCAGTAAAACCCGCCTGATAGGCAGCCGGCCGCTCGGCTACACGCCAGTCGAGCCCCTGCTGCCTGGGCGGGGTGTATGGGTGTTCAACCGCTCCCAGAGCGGTCACCGGAGGTTGCAGATTCACTGCCTCATTTTGCCCGCTCTCAGCGGTTGCTTGGGGCCGGGTATCGGCCAACAGACGATGCAGTGCCCGAAAGATGAAGTCGTGCACCGAGCGTGAATCCCGAAACCGCACCTCATGCTTGGTCGGATGAACATTCACGTCCACCTTATGGGGATCTAGGCTGAAAAACAGCACATAGGCTGGATGGCGGCCATGATAGAGCACATCCTGGAATCCCTGACGAATCGCATGGGTTACCAGCTTGTCACGGATCATACGTTGATTGACATAGAAATACTGCATGTCCGCCTGGGCACGGGAGAAACCGGGTCTGGCAACCCAACCGGAAAGTGAGAAATCCCCCGCCTGCTGCTGAATTGGCAGCGCCTGTTCGAGAAACTGTGCCCCGAGCAACTCCAGCAGACGCTTCTCCTGCTGCTGCCGATTGTCACAGGGTGGCAGTGAAAAGATCGCCCGGCGATTATGCTGGAGGGTGAATCCCACATCGAAACGGGCCAGGGCCAGACGTTGAACCAGCGCCTGGATGTGGCCGAACTCGGTCTTTTCGGTACGCAGGAATTTGCGCCTTGCCGGGGTGTTGTAGAAGAGATCCCGAACCTCAACGCTGGTCCCCTGAGGGTGTGCCGCCGGTTTGCACTGCAGCGTCTGGTCGGTGCCGTCACCGCTGACCTCCCAGGCCTGCTCAGCGTCCTGGTGTCTGGAGATCAATCGCAGATGGGAGACTGAGCTGATGCTCGGTAACGCCTCGCCACGAAAGCCCATGCTCTGCAGCGACTCAAGATCCTCAAATTGAGTAACCTTACTGGTCGCATGGCGCGACAGGGCCAGATTCAACTCCTGCTGGGGTATCCCCACCCCATCGTCCCGTACCCGCAGACGTTTGATACCGCCCTGCTCGATCTCGATCTCGATATGACGCGCACCGGCATCCAGGCTGTTCTCCACCAACTCCTTGATCACGGAAGCCGGTCGTTCGACGACCTCACCGGCGGCGATTTGATTGATCAGTTGTGGTGGAAGTGTGCGAATGGGCATAGTCAGGCCCCAGAGGTTACAGAAACATTGCACCATAATGGCTCAGGGTCCCGACTTCAAGATCCGTTATCGGGTCGAGGGAGTTTGGCAGCAGAACCCGGCCGCTGTCATGCACTGCCAAGAGGGGATCAGATGAGCTTAATGGGCACAACAGCCAGGCTGAAAATGGATCAGCTGCCCGGTGGTATCTGCAATACCTGTCCGATACGGATGGTGTCGTTTTTCAGATCATTGACGTGACGTAGCCGTTTGACACTGATCTGGTAGCGATTGGCGATCGCAATCAGGGTGTCACCGGATGAGATCACGTGTTTACGGGTTTTCTGATTGGCCGCCAGCCAGGTACCCGGTGGAGGCTGATACTTGAAGTAGTCACGGATCCCCTTCATCAGCGCCCTGGCCACTTTGGTCTGATGTTTGGGATCGCGCAGCCGGCGCTCCTCATCCGGGTTGGAGATGAATGCCGTCTCCACCAGCATGGAAGGAATGTCGGGTGATTTCAGCACCACAAAACCGGCTTGCTGGACCCGGCGCTTATGGGTCTTGCCCAGGGTCTTGAGTTCAGACAATACCCGACTGGCTGCTTCTGAACTGGCCTGCAGGGTACCGATCTGGGAAAGATCGAGCAGCACCGATGCGAGCATGTCGTCCTTATCCTCCAGGGAGACACCTCCCACCAGGTCAGCGCTGTTTTCCCGCTCCGCCAGCCAGCGGGCCGCTTCATTCGAAGCGCCACTGCGGGAGAGTGTATAGACAGAGGATCCTCTGACTTTTGGGTCACGGAAGGCATCGGCATGAATTGAGACAAACAGATCCGCCTGATTGGCCCTGGCCTTTGCAATACGTTTTCTCAGCCCAAGATAGTAGTCCCCATCCCTGATCAGGACGGCGCGCAACCCTTTCTGCTGATTGAGCATCTTCACCAGTTTGCGACCGATCGCCAGCACCACATCCTTCTCATAGGTCCCTTTGCGCCCGCGGGCTCCCGGATCTTCACCACCATGACCGGGATCCACCGCAATCACCACATCCCGATGACCGGCTGTGTTCGCCTTTTTCGCCGTCTTGACCGGCCCATTCCGGCGTTTGATTCCGGTTTTACCATCATACAGATCAACCACCAGCCGATGGCCATACTCCCGGTTGGGTCGTAGTGAGAAACTCTTTGGCTTGACCGCACTGTTGAGATCGAACACCACCCGCACATCGTGGTCATTGCGTTTCGCAGTACGCATACCACGGATGATCTTGTTCTCTTTGGTGGGGTCAGGCAGGTGCTTGGTGAGGGAGGTGTTTTTCAGATCAAGGACCAGGCGATCCGGGCCCTGCAAGGTGAATATCTTATGATTTACCTTGCCATTGGCGTCGAACACCAGACGCACATGATCCGGTGCAGACCATATCCTGAGACCGGTAATCTCAGACTGCTTTGCTTGTAGCGGTAGTGCGCTGATCAGCATGATCAGCAGCATAGCGAGTCTAATCCTCATTGCCCCATGACCCGTAACACTGAAAATACAACATAAAAAATAGCATGCAAAAGATTTTTTTTCCAGATTATTCTGTTAGATAGCTAAATTTCCTACGATCCAAATTAACCATCCACCAGATCACTTTGTATTTTCTGAATAATTTCAGATCCCCGATCACTGCCACCTTGGATGGTAATCTGCCGTGACAGGCCATCATGTTCGATCTTCACCAGCAGATCGGCAGCCGGTAGACCCCCCTGCCCCCTCTCCGGCCATTCAATCAGCATCAGCGCATCATCCGTCAATAGATCCTGAATACCGAGATAGGCCAGCTCTTCAGCATCGGCCAGGCGATACAGATCGAAATGATAGCAGGAAATACTCCCCAGTTCGTAGGGCTCCAGCAGTGTGTAGGTAGGACTCTTGACCCGTCCCTGATAGCCGACTCCTCGCAGGAACCCCCGTGCCAGGGTGGTTTTGCCTGCACCGAGATCGCCCACCAGGTAGACAATACAGGGCGCTCGACAGTTCAGTGCCAGACGGCGGCCGAGAGCCTCCTGCTCCGCTTCACCAGTGGCCCTCAGTTCAATCATCCACAAGCTCCGAATTCAGTGTCTCACGCAGGGCGTCAATCAGATCGCCGGCCAGCATGCCGATTTCACCTTCTCTGGCGGCCTTGTCGCCGGCGGCAGCGTGCAGACAGACACCCAGTTCCGCCGCATCCCGAAGCGCATAACCCTGGGCCAGAAAAGCACCGATCACGCCACTCAATACATCCCCGGATCCACCACTCGCCATACCCGGGTTGCCATCACTGCATAGGGCCACAGGCTGACTTCCGCTGCCGCCGACCAGGGTTCCGGCCCCTTTCAATACAACCACCCCGCCATAACGTTGCTGCAGGGCCTCACACGCTGCAAACCGATCACTTTGAACTTGCTGTGTATCCCAATCCAACAGGCGGGCCGCTTCTCCGGGATGGGGAGTCAGCACCCGATTGTTGCGCTGATTCGGCTGCCTGGCCAGCCAGTAGAGCGCATCGGCATCCAGCAACAGGGGCAGCTCGGTTGTCGTCACCTGATGATAGACTTGCTCCCCCCAGGGGCTCCTGCCCAACCCAGGGCCAAGCACCACAGCACTGGCCTGTTGCAGCAAGGGGGTCAGGTCCGTATCGGCATCAACGCCACGGCACATCAGTTCAGGCCGACCGAGGTTACTCCACGGGGCATGCTGCGGATGGGTTGCCAGGGTCACCAGCCCCGCTCCACTCCTGGCGCCACCCTCGGCAGCCAGACGTATCGCACCGCTATAACCCTGATCACCACCGACCAGCAACAGATGGCCAAAGCTGCCCTTGTGCGAGGAGCGCTCTCTTCGGCCCACCGACCCAGAGACCTTCGACCAATCCATACGACGGCAGGCGAGCAGCTGGCGGGCGTAGATCTGTGCCGGTATCTCCAGGGCATCGAAAACCACTTCGCCACAGCAGTCCGGTCCGTTACCGGTGAACATACCCTGCTTCAGACCAATGAAACTGATCGTTGCAGCCGCTCTCACCGCACACCCCATGACCCGACCGCTATCCGAATTGAGGCCTGAGGGGATATCCAGGGCGAAGACCGGCGCCTGATGCCGATTGATCTGATCCACCGCCGCCTTCCAATCCCCACTGAGGTCCCGCTCCAGCCCGGTACCCAGGATGGCATCCACGATCAGGCCAGGTTTACCTGGAAGCTCCTGAAAAGGTTCAAGCTGCTGCCCCAAAGCCATCCAGGCCTTCGCTTTCAGCAATGCATCCCCTTTGATCTTCTCCGCATCACCAAGCTGCAGCACCCGCACACGCAATCCCGCCTGCAGCGCCAGCCTGGCCAGCACATAGCCGTCCCCACCGTTGTTGCCCAGCCCGCAGACCACCAGAATCTCTCTCACCTCAGGCCATTTATGGCGCAGCAGATCGAAGGCTCTGATACCCGCCCGCTCCATCAGGGTCTCTCCCGGGATTTCAAACTCATCAATGGCGATATGATCGAATTGACGAACCTGATCGGCCCGGTAGAGGGCATAGGGCAAACTGTCGGTAAATGGCATCACTCGCATAGATCCATTGTCCTCTGATTTGATCGGCAACGATACCGCGAACCCCCTGGTGACTCAATATAATCGATCCCACAACGGGCAGCAGTTGAATCGTCATGGCACTGGGCTATAGTGCAGCAGCATGAGCGAGACACTGAACGCTGACGAACTACTTAAGCTGAGCCTGCAGATCAAACAGTGGGGTGAGGAACTGGGCTTTAATGCAGTCGGCATTACCGACACCGATCTCAGCGAAGCAGAGAGCCGACTGCAGCAGTGGCTGGCCTCGGATTGTCACGGAGAGATGGACTACATGGCCAGGCACGGCAGCAAACGGAGTCGTCCCGCAGAGCTTGAACCCGGAACTGTCAGGGTGATTTCTGTGCGCATGGACTACCTGCCGGAGCCCATGCAGGATCTGCAACAGCTACTGGAAGATCCGCAGAAGGCTTTTATCTCCCGTTACGCACTCGGTCGGGATTACCATAAACTACTGCGAAACCGTCTGAAGAAACTGCAGCAGAAGATCCAGCACTCAATACCGGACAGCAACAACCGGCTGTATGTGGATTCCGCGCCGGTGCTGGAAAAACCGCTGGCAGAAAAAGCCGGCTTGGGCTGGATCGGCAAACATACCAACCTGATCAACAAACGCTCAGGTTCCTGGTTTTTTCTCGGCGAGATCTACACCAGCATTCCCCTGCCGATCGACCAGCCGGCTGAAGACCACTGCGGCCGATGCCAGGCCTGTCTGGAGATCTGTCCAACCCGGGCCATCACTGCCCCATACCAGCTCGATGCACGACGCTGTATCTCCTATTTGACCATCGAGCTGAAAGGCGCCATTCCCGAACCATTCAGGGCCGCCATGGGCAACCGGATCTACGGTTGTGATGACTGTCAACAGGTCTGCCCCTGGAACCGCTTCGCCCAGGTGACCGGCGAACAGGACTTTCTTGCGAGACACCATCTCGACACCAGCGGCCTGATCTCTCTGTTTGATTGGGATGAAGCGACTTATCTACAGAAGACCGAGGGATCAGCCATACGACGGATCGGTTATCAACGCTGGCAGAGAAACCTGGCCGTGGCATTGGGCAATGCCCCAACATCCGATGCCGTTGCAGAAGCGCTGCTGAGGCGGTTGGAGCAAGCCTCACCAATGGTCAAGGAACATATTCTCTGGGCATTGGATCGCCAGCGGAATCAGCCGGCAACGGCTTGATGGAGCTTGAAATAGCCTCTGATCAACCACCAGCCCGCAACGATACCGATCAGATCGACCATCACATCACTCAATCGGGGCGTCCTGCCAGGCACGTAGTGTTGCATGATTTCAGTTACCACCGCGGCAATCACCAGACCAGGCAACAACATCCAAACCGACTTCTCCTTTTCAGAAAACAGAATCAGACTCAGCAGAAAAAAACCCAGCAAGTGGCCGAATTTGGATACGTCCCAGCGTTGTGGAAGCATATCTGCCGGTAACTGATACGGCACACCCAGCGTAGTCAACAACTGCTTTGTGGTGCATTCGGGAAGATAGAGTGAGAGCCAGTTTTCCACCTCCGATTTCAGTTCGGCCGGCATCATAATGCCCACTGAAATCGCCACCAGCATGGCCAGCATAAACCCCATTTGAGTTCTCTGGCGATAGTGTCTTACCAGCCCGATCAACCAGATGACACCGACAGCGGCCCAGACAGCCAGCAGCAGGTTTTTGATCAGGCTGTAGGTGGGCGGAATCGCGGCCGGATAGAGCAGTGGATGCTTGAACCGAAAGCTGCCTTTTGAGCCAAGCAAGCCGATTGACAGACAGATCCGCTCAAGGGATTTATCAATTTCAATGCCGGTCCGATAGGAGTTCCAGCCAACATCTTGCTTGAGCAATACCAACCTGCTGGACAACCGGTAATCCTTTGACCCATCGGGAAATTGACCTATCAGCCCTGCTTTGGCCAGATGCCATGGCTTTACGCCGGGCACCAAATCGGCAGTTGAAGCAGTGATGCCGACCAGTATCCGATCGGGAAACCGTTCACGATCCCAACATTGGGAGAGTGTATTGGACTGGGATAGCGCATCGTGGCGGATCTCCACAGTGCCATCTGCCACCTGGAGCAGATCCTGATCACCACTGATCCGCCAGCCTGCCAGATGATGAGAGAAATCCGGGTTGACCAGCAGCTGTTCGCCATCGACCACATAGGCATCGACCGAGGCAAAAAAGAGATAGCTCAGGAGCGCCAGTGAGATGGCGATCAGATAGTGGACCGATAAACTTTGAGGGTACTTCCCTGAACCTTCAAGCATGGATAGACCAGATTCAGACTAGGGTAACCTGAGAAAGTGGTTCCGATAGAAGTGGAGCTCCGCAATCGAGTCCTTGATATCGTCCAGAGCCAGATGTTTACCCTGTTTGGTAAATCCCTCACTCAATGATGGTGACCAGCGGTTCATCAGCTCTTTCAAAGTACTGACGTCCAGATTCCGATAGTGGAAGTAGGCTTCCAGTTCAGGCATCGTCCTGGCCATAAAACGCCGGTCCTGACAGATACTGTTGCCACACATGGGTGACGCGCCGGCAGGTACGTACTGTTGCAGAAAGCGGATCGTCTCTGCCTGTGCCTCGGCTTCACTGTATTGGCTCTGTTTGACCCGCTCCAGCAATCCCGAGCCGCCGTGCTGGCGCTGATTCCACTCATCCATGGCATCGAGAATTGACTGGGGTTGATGGATGGCAATCACCGGTCCTTCAGCAAGAATGTTCAGATTGACATCGGTAACAATGGTCGCAATCTCTATGATTTCGTCTTGCTGGGTATCCAACCCGGTCATTTCCAGGTCGACCCAAATCAGATTGGAGGCATCAACAGGCATCTTGTTATCCTTCTGTTACAGAACCGCTACGCGGCGAAATTCTAACAGGAAGCTGCCTAAGACTGTATGGCAATTCATGCAAAAGATAGATACTGTCGAACCTTTGCTTCGCAACCCCTGTCAAAATCACAACCCATTCCCCCCTGACAAACCGGCGCAACAGTAAGATAAGGGGTAACATTGGAGCAGATATTGAATGAGCAAAACTGGAAACGGATCCCGCCATGTTGGCTGGCATAGCAGGGCTCAACACGACATAATTAGTCGCCGCATCGATCGCGTCACGTAATCCCAGGAATTTTGATTAACCACTGATGGCACTCTTTACACAACTGTTTTTACTGTTTCTGATTCTCGGCACCATGCTACAGCTGTGGTTGCTCTATCGGCATCTGCAGCATGTCACACAACATCGTAGCCAGGTACCTGACGCCTTCAAGGACCGGGTTCCCCTCGAGGACCACCAGAAAGCGGCCGACTATACCCAGGCGAAGGGCAAGCTAGCCTTTATCGAGGCCCTGATCGGGGTGGCTCTGTTGCTCTTCTGGACCCTGGGTGGAGGCCTGGAGCTGCTGATTCAGTACTGGAACGGGATGCAATGGGGTCCATTAACCACTGGGATTGTGTTTATATTCTCTTTTTTCTTTATCGGCTCTCTGCTGGACCTGCCCTTCGATCTCTATCGGACCTTTCGCTTGGAAGCCCTGTTCGGATTCAACCGCAACACCCCACAGCAATACATCAAAGACCGACTGATCGGACTGCTGCTGTCAATCCTGCTTGGCCTGCCGCTGTTGTGGATCATTCTGAAATTGATGGCCAGTGCCGGTCAATATTGGTGGCTTGCCGCATGGCTGGTATGGCTCAGCTTTACCTTGACCATCTCCTGGGCCTATCCCCGCTTTATCGCGCCGCTGTTCAATAAATTCACCCCACTGTCGGAAGGGGAGATGCGTGAGCGTATCGGCAAGCTGCTGCAACGTTGCGGATTCACCAGCGACGGTATCTTCATCATGGATGGTTCAAAACGTTCTGCCCATGGCAATGCCTATTTCACCGGCTTTGGCAAAACCAAACGCATTGTCTTTTTCGATACCTTGCTGGAGGCCCTGAATGCGGACGAGGTGGAAGCGGTTCTGGCCCACGAACTTGGCCACTTTCACTACAAACATATCCACAAACAGATGCTGGTAATGGCGCTGCTCTCACTTGGTGCCATGGCACTGCTTGGCTGGCTCTCCCAGCAACTCTGGTTCTATAACGGTTTGGGTATATCTCAACCCTCGAATGCCGCGGCTTTACTTTTGTTTGTGCTGACTATCCCTGTGTTCACCATATTTTTCACACCGCTGGGCAGCTTTCTCTCCCGACGCCACGAATTTGAAGCGGATGACTATGCCGTCAGCCAGAGCAGTGGGGAGTTTCTGATTCAGGCGCTTGTCAAACTCTATCAGGACAATGCAAGCACACTGACACCGGATCCACTCTATTCATTCTTCCATGACAGTCACCCACCGGCACCGGTGCGTATTGCCCACATCTCCAAGCAGATTACCCAATAGACGGAGCGAGTAGATGAAAACGATATTGATACCTGCAACCTCATTGCTGATTCTTGCCGCCTCAAACCTGATGGCGGGGGATGCGGAACTGGGTAAGCAGCTGAATGAAGCGCACTGCCTGAAATGTCACGGCAGTGAGCTCTATACCCGACCAAACCGTCGAGTGAAAAGCCTCGATGGTCTGCACAAACAAGTACGTTTTTGCGAACAGAATCTTGGCCTCACCTGGTTCGAAGACCAGATCGAAGGCACCGCTACCTATCTCAACCTGGAATACTACAAATTCGACCTCAAACCTTAGGCTCTGGTGAGACTGTTTCCATCGCTGAACAGATCAAAAGCTTGTGCGGCTCAGGTGAACTTGCGAATTCCGGCTTAGGATTACCTCTGCATGGCTAAACGGCGTCTGACAATCCAACAGAGAAACCGTATCAAGGCCATTCAGGAAAAACGCCGTCAACGCCTGGATCAACGGGCAAACCAGGCCCTGAGCGGTGCTGCCGAACAACCTGAACAAGAGGGTGTGGTCATCATTCGCCACGGCGCGACGCTGGGTATCGACGACGGTTCGGGCAGGATCTACCGCTGTCAGACCCGTCAGAACATTGGCCATCCTGTCTGCGGTGACCGGGTCATCTGGCAACAGGTGGATGAAGACAGCGGGGTGGTCACCGCACTGCAGCCACGTGAGAGTGTACTCAGCCGTCCGGACTACAGCGGACGACACAAACCGCTGGCTGCCAATATCAGTCAGCTGGTAGTCGTACTTGCTCCCAAACCTGAACCCAGTGGCTATCTACTCGACCAGTATCTGGTTACTGCGGAAACCATCAAGATCCCACCACTGATAGCGATCAATAAGATCGATCTGCTGACCGAGGAGACAGAATCAGCTTTCATCGACCAGTTTGAGACCTATTCGAGGATCGGATATCCGATCATCAACATCAGTGCAAAGCGTGAGCATGGACTGGATACATTGATTGACCATTTGAAGGATGAAACCAGCATTCTGCTGGGACAGTCGGGGGTGGGAAAATCCTCACTCATCAACGCCCTGCTGCCGGAACACGACATTGAAACCGGAAGACTCTCAGAAGCCACCGGACTGGGCCGCCACACCACTTCAGCGGCCACCTGCTACAACCTGCCACAGGGGGGCAAACTGATCGACTCTCCCGGTGTCCGCAGTTTCCGGCTTACCGACCTCAGCCGCGAGGAGCTGGAGCAGGGATTCGCCGAATTCCGCCCCTATATCGGGCAGTGCCGCTTTCACAACTGTACCCATGGCCATGAACCGGATTGCGCTATCCAGGGTGCAGTGGAACAGGGTGAGATAACCCGGCTCCGACTGGAGAACTTTCTCCGCTTGAGCAAGGCATCATAGGCCATTCATTGTTTGGCTTGGATCTGTCTACTTAGGATGGATTTGCCCCACAGCCGGACAGCGCTATGTATCAACTCTCCGGGAAGCGAATCTCCACCGCAGCCCCACCCAGATCGGCGGATTTGCCGAGTTTGATCTCGCCTCCGTAAGCCTGTGCGATATCCAGGGCCACCGCCAAACCGATTCCCTGGCCGGGCTGTCTGGTATCGGCACGATTGCCCCGTTGAAACACGCTCTGCTGAAGGTGCCGGGGAATCCCCTCCCCATCATCCTCGATGCGAATCGACAGGGCGGGTTCGGTGCTCACTGTCACCCGGACCCGGCTGCGGCCATATTTACAGGCATTCTCCGTCAGGTTGCCAAGCAGCTCCATCAGATCCCCCTCTTCACCGTAAAAGCGGCTCTCCGGAGCGACCGACGTCTGCCACTCGATCCCCTTCTCCAGATAGACCTTGTCCAGAGACCTGACCAGTCTTTCAAGCAGCGGCCCGACCTCCAGACTCTGGGTCAGCAGATGTCGCCCTGAAGCGGCGGCACGCTGCAGTTGATGACTGACGATCTGGTTCATTCGCTCGACCTGCTCCCGCACGGTCTGCTCGCTGTGACTGCCGGGCTGGTCGGCAACACCCTGCAGGATCGCCAGGGGTGTCTTCAGACTGTGGGCCAGATCGCCGAGACTGTCACGATAGCGTTGCTGTCGTGCCTGGGCATGCTGAATCAGGGAGTTGATATTTGAGGTGAGTCGATTCAACTCTTTCGGGTAGCGCCCCTGGAGTTTTTCCGAGCGCCCCGACTCGATCTCTGTGAGTGCCTCTTCCACTTCCCTCAGCGGCCGCAACCCCCAACTCAAAACCCACCCCTGCACCAACAGCAGCAGCAGGGCTGCACCACCCAGCCAGAGAAACAGGGTATCGCGATAGGTGGCAATCTGCTCCTGGATCGGCTGCATGTCCTCAGCCACCGACAGTACATACTTCAACTCCTGCCCATTGAAGTCCTCCCAGACCACTGCGAAGTTGAAGCCCATGACATCCCCGACAGCCAATTGGTAGCGCCCGCTCTCAGACTCGCCGGGTGGGATGTCACGGGAAAAACTCAAAGCCTGGCCAAGTGAGGAGCCGGAGTGCCAGTTGTACCCTTCCGGATATTGGATCACCTGGGCATAGAGACCGGATTCGGGGCGATTGAAGCGGGGATCGGTCAATACCCTGGGCATGGTCAATTGTCCCTCACTCCCCTCTTCCGCAGCTGCAAGCAGCGCATAGACATTGCTTAACAGTCTGGCCTCGAGCGCCTCCACCGTGGCTGAGCGAAACGCCTTATCCAGTGACAGACCGGTGAGGCCAAGGAAGGCGCCCAGCACCAGGGTTGCCGCCAACAGCAGACGTTGTCGAATCGAGAGATTAGATATTCCGCTCAAGGGCAAACCGGTAACCTCTTCCGCGCAGTGTCTCAATCGGTTTGTAGCGGTCCTCCGGGTCGAGTTTCTTGCGCAGGCGTCTGACAAAAACCTCGATGGTATTACTGTCCCGGTCCCAGTCCTGTTCATAGATGTGTTCGGTAAGATCGGTCTTAGAGACCACCTCCCCCGCATGCAGCATCATGTATTCAAGCACCTTGTATTCGTAGGCAGTCAGCTCCACTGGCTGATCATTGATCGAGACGGCCTGAGTGCGGGTATCCAGGGAGACAGGACCGCCCGACAGCACAGGCTGAGACCAGCCACCGGAGCGTCTCAACAGGGCATTCAATCTGGCCAGCAGCTCTTCCACATGGAAGGGTTTCACCAGATAGTCGTCCGCGCCGGCCTCCAAGCCTTCCACCTTATCCTGCCAGTTGCCTCGTGCGGTAAGTATCAATATCGGAAAGTGCTTATCCAGTTTTCGCAATTCACGGATCAACTCGATACCCGACATTTTCGGTAGACCGATATCGACGATGCCCACATCGATCCCATACTCCCGTCCGAGGAAAAGGCCTTCTGCACCATCTTCCGCACTGTCAACGGTGTAGCCGGTTTCAGCCAGTCGGGCGGCAAGCGGTTCGCGGATTTCCGCTTCATCTTCAACCAACAGAACACGCATCTGTATGCCTCCGAGCGTCAGTTCAGCGGAATAAAACCGGATCGGCTTGGCAAATCCGTCTCTCGATCAGCGTCTGCCACCATTGCCTCCACCCCGGTTGTTCGCATTGATTCGTAACCGACGCACCTTACCGTCTTGCGTCAGAATGCGGATATTGTGCACTCTCTGACCGTCCTGGTTACGGGTTTCCGCCGAAATCACCTGGCCACCGGTACGCTTTTTAGCCTGCTCTACCGCCTTGTTGAGGCTTACCTCGGCCAATGCCGGGTTCAGCGTCATCAGCAGCAAGCCGAGCAGCAGGGTACGCCAAAGATGTGATCTGCTTTTCCTCATAGGATGAAAACCCGATGGTAGATTTGAAACCTGTTCAGTTCCCTCCTGCGGCGAGCCGGGGCTCTCCCCGACTCGCCGCAGATGGTCTATCAGTTATACCTCTTTCGTCAGTTTAATGCGATTTTCCAGTCAGACAATCACAGCACAATCAAATTCAGATCAGTGGTCATGGATCGGCCTGACACTGACCCGCACAGGGATCCGCTCTCCCGGGTGCTGTTTAGTGAAAGTCGTGAAGACCCGGCCCCGATAACGATAGGTCACATCGTAGCCGGCCAGCTGCTCCTCATAGTGGGTCTGATGAGTGGTTTCACAGCGACGTTCATAGGAAGTTGAATAGTGACCTCCTCCACGCTTCTGATGACTCAGGTCGTGGCCGATGGCGCCACCTAACAGGGTTCCGGCCAGAGTTGCCGCATCCTTGCCTCTACCGCGTCCGCGACTGACGGAATTGGCGACCACACCACCGATGATACCGCCCAGAACCGTACCGGTGTAGCCATGCTCTCGGGGCTGGTAGTGGGTGACCTCTTCATCCCAGCAGTGGCGCTCCGGCTCGGTGATCTCCACCGTCCGGTAGACCGGTTCCACATCGATGACCTTGGCGCTATCCTGATAGCGATCCCTTGGCCCGGCGGTGGCGCTCATCGACAGGGCCAGCGTTAGGATTCCGGTAATCAGTGAGGTTTTATTCATGACGCTCTCCTGGCTGATACAGATAATTCAGGTGAGTGGCTCACCCGTTGTTATCTACAGCTTAAGAGAGTCAAACTGAACGCTAACTGAATCTCTTACCGTACGGGTTCAACCCGTTTACGCCAGACCAGGATTCGGTTGTTCACCGGCATCTCGATATCCTCTTCAAAGATCAGGCCCTGATCCTCGGCCAAAGCATTCAGATCGTCAAAATCCCTGATGCCACTAAACGGATCCCGGGATTTCAGCCATTCATCGAAACGACTGTTGCTTTCACTGGTGAAGGCCCCCTGATAGTTGAATGGCCCATACAGCACAAACCGCCCATCTGCCTGCAGCACACGGCCAACCCCTTGAAACAGGCTGATCACAGCCGGCCATGACATGATATGGGTGGTATTGGCACTGAATACAGCGTCGTAGCGGGTCTTCGGCCAGACAGAAGTAACGTCGAGAGCTAAAGGGGATAGCAGATTGTCCAGTGCGGCTTCAGACAACCAGGCCCGGATGCCCTCGAGATTCTCCTCCCGGTCGCTGGTTTGCCAGGTCAGATCCGGCATTGCCGCCGCGAAAAAGACCCCATGCTGACCGGTTCCACTGCCGATTTCCAAGACCGAGCCTGTCTCACTGAACAACCGCTGCAGCTGATCCAGAATCGGCACCTTGTTCTCATCACAGGCTTCGGCGTAGGGTTTGTTTGCCTGACTCAATTTGAACTCCAATGGTTGCATCCCATAACAGTTGCCGATTATAGCTGCTAGTCTGTTTTGAGGCTCCAAGAGATGCGGATTCCAAGTAAAATCCCTTGCAACCAGTAGGAGACCCAACGGGCATCAATATTCCGGTTCTGATCTACTCAACAGCCAACTACTCAATGTCAGACAAGCGTGCACAACGATCATGCGATCACAGCACGCCTGCGGTTGAGCCAGAGGATATAGGCGAAGGTCGGTATCAGCATCAGTATGCCGTACATCACCGGCGCAATGGTCATATTGGGATTATTGAGAATCGTGCCGGTAATGAGAATCGCCGTACCACCGTTCTGAATACCGGTCTCTATGGCAATGGTTCGGGCCGTACGGAGCTGCAAGCGGACCAGTTTCGCCGCCAGGTAGCCCAGACCCAGCGCGAGGCTCGACAACAGCAATGCGGGGACACCTGTCTGATCCAGGAACAGGGACATGGAGGTCCGGTTCTGCCAGATAATTCCGCCAATCACCAACAGCAACATGAGCAGGGGTACGCGGGTCATCAACTTCTCAAATCTCAGACAGAAGGCCGCCCGATAGTGACGCAGCAGCATACCGAGCAGTACTGGAATCAGAGTGATCACCACCAGTTTGGCGAAGGTTGGCAGGAAAGGAAGAACAATTTCACTCTGATCACCCAGCTGCCATTCAAGTACCAGCCCCCCGAGCAGCGGGATGGTCAACGGCGTCACCAGGCTGACGATCGCGGTCAGGGTGATGGAGAGGGCCACATCACCCTGCGCCAGGTAGGAGAACATATTCGATGTGGTGCCGCCGGGACTGAAAGCGAGAATCATGAAACCGATGAATAGCTCAGGCGGCAATTGCAGCAGAGAGAGTATGATGAATGCCGCCAACGGCAGGACGACCATCTGACTGACCACCCCGGTGATGACGGCTGCCGGAGTTTGCACTACCCGCTTGAAATCGGCGGCCACCAGACTGCTGCCCATGCTGAACATGATGCAGAACAGGGTTACCGGCAGCGCCAGTTGCAGTACGATGTCGTGATTCATGGCAGTTGCATCCAGATTGTCGCCAGGTAGGTGGCGCCGAACAGCAGATAGAAACGGCCGGTCAGCGGCGTCAGCCTGCGGCGCTGGGGTACATTGGCGGTGAGCAGGCTGATCGGGCCGACCAGGGCGATAGAGGTCACCAGCAACATGACGATTCCCGGTAACATCTGGGTCCAGTAGAGCAAGGCGCTGATCAGATAGACCAGGCTCACCAGCAGGTAGTAGAGCTTGATACCGGAGCGGTAGCCGATACGCACGATCAAAGTACGGATGCCGGCCTCACGATCCGCTTCGTAATCCCGCAGTTCATTACTCAGCAGCAGCAAGGAGGACAACAGACTGAACGGCAGTGACAGCCAGAACACCTCAAGGGTGTAGATGCCGGTGAGTACGTAGTAGGAACCACCGATCAGCAACACCCCCATCAACAGGAACACCAGCAGAATACCCAGTCCCCGCTGTTTGTAGTTGACCTTGCCGCCGGTGTAACCCCAGGCGCCGGCCACCCCGATCAGCCCGAGCAGCAACAGAGGCCAGCCCCGGATGCTCACCATGTAGAGCCCCAGGGCGATGGCCAGCAACATCACCCCCCAGCCTATGGCGGCATTACGCCGTATCGCCTGCCTGAGCGCCGGTTCCAGTCCGGGGGTTTGCAGATCGGGCGTGTCATTGATCAGATTCACTGCCACTTGCAGCAACACCCCGGTCAACAGCACCAGCCAGGCCAACCAGCCATCCACGGCCTGGTCGATCAGCGCCAGGCTGACACCCAAGCCACAGGTGGCAATGGCCACCACCAGGGAAAAGGGCCGCATGGCAGCGAAAAAACTGTATTTACCACTCATAGACGATATGACCAGGTGACATCGAGAGAGACCACCCACTGGTGCTTCTCCTCTCCAAAGAAAGCTGTCGGCACCCGGCCACCGAATGGCGCGCCGGAACCGGAATAGTGATCATAGCGCAGTTCAGGTCGAATCCTGAGTCCCTCTTCCAGCCACCAGGAGAGATTGGCGGTTACCCCCCGGTAGATACCCGCTGGCAGCAGTGCGTGAGCCCCATCCGCATCCCTGAACCACTCCAGTCTCAATCCGATCTGACTCTCTTCCCACCACTGCAGGTACCAGTTCAGATTGGCGCCGTACCAGCGGCTGTCCCGGGTGATCAGAAAACCGGGTGGGTTGTTGTCGTCCGCCAGCAGATCGCCACCTTCCTGATAGCCGTAGACTGCGTTCAGCGCGACCCGGTGGATCGGATTGAAACGGTGACTCAACAACACCGAGTGCATGCGGCGCAAGAGCTTTTCGCCCGTAGTGCTGACCGCGTTGAACGGCCGTGTCTGTTCAGTCAGGCCATCTTCCGACTGTTCGTAGCCGATGATGTTCTCAATATCGAGCCAGGTCCTGAAATCGGCACTGCGCCAACGAATGTCGAACAGCAGCGTCTTGTCATCGTTGTTGTCCTGCAGGTTGTTCCAACCCTGCACCAATCCCAGACCGACAGACCAGAGACCAAGCTCTGCGGCCATCGGCAGCTTTAACGCCCCCATCACCCCCGCATGCTTGACCGGTTGATAGACAAAGGCGTAAGAGTGGGTATAGAAGCCGGTTGGCGGATTGACCGGAGCACCGATCTCATATCCCAGAGAGGTGAACCAGCTCCCCGCAATCCAGGAAAAACCGTCCGCCAGCGGCAGGTAACCGCTGAGGAACCACTGGGGTATGAGAAACAGCCGCTCCTTGTCCTCGTTGATAGCGAGTTCGTCATCCAGACCGTAGGTAATGGCCGCGTCCTCACCGTAGCGCAAGTCGACTTCGAAACCCCAGTCGGACTCTGCCAGTGCGGGACCGGGAAAGGGACCGATCCGGGGTTTGATATTGGAGTTCGGTGACTTTTCGATGATCAACTCCGCCCGATTGAGGTTGATCCCTTCATCAAAATTCAGAAATCCTGACGGGAAAACATTCTCCGACGGCGTGTCATTGGCAATGGTGCCGAACTGGATGCGACTCTGCAATGTGGGCCAGGCGGAAGCCTGGCACGTGGAGAGTGTGAATCCCAGTAATAGAAAAGAGATTACCGATTTTGTCATAGCCTGAATCATATTGGGCCGCTACTCTATGCCATTACAGACCGAGCCGGCTTGATCTGTGACAAATCACAGCATCGGCATTCCGATCGAGGCATGAGTGGAAAATGTAAAATGGGTATCGTCTCTATGCATTCCGTAGAACTTGCCATGCACCTGAATGACCAAGACTGATATCAGAATATCTCACATCGCCATAGGTTGAGAATTTGTGAATAACGCTACTCTCACCACTGACAAAGTCAGGGTAGGATCCCAGATCAATTGAAGCTATTCCGGAGACGAGTTGGCAATACTGAGATGACGTTGTTCGTCATCATCACCCCCATGGATAACAGGCCAGAAAAACTCTATGAGTGCAGTAATTCAAAATAATCCAAAACCCTTACTGGCTGCCCATGGGCTGGTAAAGCACTTCGGCTCCACACGGGTCGTGGATGGGGTCGATCTACAGTGTCGATCCGGAGAAATCCTCGGCATGTTGGGAGCCAACGGCGCGGGTAAAACCACCACGCTGCGTCTCTGTTACGGTTTTTTGCAGCCCGACGAAGGCAGCGTGTTTATCGATGGAGTCGAACGGCAGAAAGACCCGGACGGGGTCAATCGCCAGATCGGTGTCTGTACCCAGGATGATACCTTTGATACCGATTTTACCGTGCGGGACAACCTGCTCTGGTTCGGACACTATTTCCGCCCGAGACCGACTGACCTTGAGTCCCGGGTTAAGGAGCTGTTGGATCGTTTCGATCTCACCCGTTACGCGAAGGCTAAACCGGACACCCTCTCCGGCGGCTATCGACGCCGGTTGATGATCGCCAGAGCCCTGGTGCACCAGCCTAAAGTGCTTTTCCTGGACGAACCGACAACCGGACTGGACCCTCAGGCACGGATGGCGGTATGGGAGCTCGTAGACGGATTACGTAACGAAGGGTTGGGAATCGTACTGACCACCCACTACATGGATGAAGCCGAACGTTTATCGGACAATTTGCTGGTCCTGAAGGAGGGACAGGTGGTCTCGGTGGGAGCACCGCGTACGGTTTTAGGGGATCTGGTGGGTGAGCACGTTGTGGTGCTGGATGCCAAGATCCCGCAGGCAGAGATGATAGAGTCCTGGCTTGATAAGGAGGGATTTGGCGAACCAACGCGAATTCTGAACACATGGCAATTTGCCCTCGACGGTGCGGGACTGGCTCGCTTCTCCGCCGCCTTCGGGCAGTTACGGTTTGAAGTTCGGCCACCCAATCTCGATGATCTGTTCCTGCAATTGACGGATGACGACTCATGAGGCTCTATCTGGCCATGACAGCCTGGCAGAGCTGGGCCGTATTGCGGCGTCATTTGACCGTCTACCTGCGTAACTGGCACACCGCCGCGCTGCCACCGATCTTTGAACCGATCATCCTGCTGTTGGTCTTCGGAGTCGGTCTGGGGAGTAATATCCCCGACTTCGACTGGAAGTCGCAGAATGTTTCGTATCTGGCCTATCTGGCACCCGGCATTCTCGCCTACACCGTTTTCATGACAGCGTTTTTTCAGGCGTTGTTTGCCGCCTACATCCGCATGCACTACCAGAAGACCTGGGACGGTCAGCTGACCACCCAGGTGAGATTGGAACATGTAGTCTGGGGTGAAGCGCTCTGGTCAGCCAGCCTGGGCCTTGCTTATGCGGTTATCGTAATCTTCGTACTGCTCGGCTTTAATCTGGGGGGGTGGCTCGACCTTCACTGGACCGGCGTGATTGCGACCCTGCCACTGCTGTTTCTTGCTGGAGTCGCCTTTGCGGGCCTGGGTCTGCTGTTCACAGCAATCGTGCCGACCATCGATCACATGAACATCCCGTTCTATCTGGTGATCATGCCTCTCGGTTTTGCCAGCAACACCTACTTCCCTCTGGAGAGTGATGCCTTGTTGGCCCAGGCCTGGTTGATGATCAATCCTCTACACCATCTGGCGGAGGGGATACGGCTGTTAATGTTGTCAGGTATCTGGAGTTACCACCTGATTATGGCGGTGTTTTTATTCCTTCTGATGATTCTTATTCTGTTACCGGTCGACCTGCGGCTGTTACGCCGCAGAGTGTTGGGGGAGAGATGAAGCCGAATGGCAATTCGCTCCCTGGCCTATCCAATCGCCGCCGGAACAATCCGATGCCTATCGACATACCGGATACCGATATCGGAATCTCACTCAGGGTTGCAGGCTTATTGCCCTTCACCATCAGAGATTGGAAAATCACGAATCAATGACGCCACAACCGACGGTTTATCGATCTGCACAAAGTGCCCTGCACCATCGACTAAATGGATCTCAGAGTTGGGAAGCAGGCGATGAAACTCTTTCGCCACACCGGCGTTCAGGTCCTTATCGTCATTACCGAATATGATCCGCACTGGAGTCTGCAGCCTCTTTAACGCCGGAATCATCTCCTGACGCTTTTCGATCTCCTCATTCAATACCCGGTTCAGGCTGAAAAAGGCGGGACGGATCTGGAGTGATTGATAACCGAGTATCTTTTGAAACGGTTCCCGTAGTGATTCTGTAGTGATGAACTTGGCAATCTGCTGGTTGTAGCCTTGCATCCAGAGACTATCGAAGTGGCTGGTTGCCCAGACCGATATGTCTCGATAGATACCTGGCGTTGAAAAACGTTTGATCGCCTCAGGCGCTTTTAACGTGGGTGATGGCGCGTAGTAGGTGTTGAGTAGAACCAGGCCTGAAGATTTGTGCGGATTATCCAGAGCCCAGTCAATGCCGGGTTGACCGGACGCATCGTGCATGACGAGTACAACCTGGTTCAGGTTGAAATGATCTATTACCGCCTCCAGGTCCCGGCGCAGACTGGTGACGTCATATCGATGTTGCTCAGGTTTGTCTGAGTCGCCCCAGCCTAAAAAGTCGAAAGTGATGATATGACGATGATCAGCTAGCAGTGGCACCAGTCTGTCATAGAGGTGCATGCTATCCGGAAAGCCATGCATCATAACCAGGGTCGGTTTATCGCGCTGGATCCCGTATTCACGGGCATGGATCTCAAAACCGTCCCGAGGCAGTCGATGTATGCGATATTCGGTTTCCGCCTGGTAGCGCTCTTCGTATGCTTGAAAGTAGCCACTATGATCCACGCTTGCGCAACCATTCAACAACAGCATAAAGAAAGCAATTTTACCGATCGCCACCGACTTATAGACCCGTAATTCCATTTTCATTGCCTCACATTGTCACTTTCTTTTTTAAAGTTACTTCAGTCTAGCCAACTTACTTGTTAATTGCAAGTTACTAGATAGCATGCTAACTTGAAATCATGGCAAAGCAGAATCAAAGCAGCGAGAAGTTCAAAAGATCATCATGCCCGGTGGCATCCACACTCGACATCATCGGCGATAAATGGACCCTGCTTGTTGTCAGGGATCTGTTTGCCGGCAAGCGAACCTATAGTGAATTTCAGGGATCTCCCGAGAAAATTCCGACCAATATTCTGGCAGATAGGCTAAAACGGCTGGCTGAGTATGAGATCGTTGTGAAAAAACCATACCAACATCATCCTGTGCGCTATGAATATCTACTCACCGCAAAAGGCAAGGATTTGGGCCCTGTTTTAATGACTATGGTTCAGTGGGGTGAAAAGCATCTACCCGGCACAAAAGCTCAGATAATACCGGCGAAAGAGGCGAAACCATAAGAGTTGCTGGCTTCATGACCATTAACTCTGGCGTTGCCTGAAAGTGATTGCGTGATGAATGAGTTTCAAGCTTTATCGAGTGTATTGAAATGTTGTTTCAAATCCTCAGCGAAACCTTTGCCGGCCTCTGTATAGATATTGAAAACAAAATTTACCCCTAGCTTCTTCAGCGAGGCAATTTCATCATGAAACTTGGATGTTGAAGCGATATGCCCTTCAAATCCAATCTCACGCAAACGTTCAGCAGCGGCCAGGTTCGCCGGGTGTCTGGGTAATGCTAGAATTACCCATTTCAACTTCGCTGCCAGATCGGGTGCACGTGACCAGAAATCGGGGTTGGTAGCATCTCCCTTGACAACCTGCTGACCCTGGGCCAGATGTCTCTCGACCTGGAAATCATCCATGTCGACCCCTAGCACTTTGCCAGGAAAGTCTACGGCAAGTGAATCGTAGACTGAACTACCAACACGCCCCATTCCAAACACCAGCACCTGGACATCACCTATCTGAATATCTTCCTCTCCAGAGAGACGCTGTTTACGCTCCATGCGTTTGAATCGTGGTCGCCACAATGTATACAGACGCTCACCGTTATCTATGATCGGTGCAGCACCGATAAAAGAGAGCGACAGCAGAATGGCGAATACCGCCATCCATTCAGCTGGAAGCCAACCGGCTGCGACCGATACCGACCCGACAATCAAGCCAAACTCGCTGTAGTTGGCCAATACAAGGGAAGAACGCCAGGATGTACTTGCTCGCAATTTAAATGCAGCAAACAGGCCGAAATACAACGCGGTCTTGATTGGTAGCACGAGAAGGAAGAGGCAGGCCAACAGAATCGCATTCCAACTTGGTGGCACGGCCATACCGACACTGAGAAAAAAACCCACTAAAAACAACTCTTTGAAACCAAGTAGATTTTTGGCCATTTCATTAGCCTTGGGATGACCAGCCAGCAGCATCCCAACCACCAGCGCCCCCAAGTCTCCCTTGAGATTAACCAGCTCGAACAGGTCGGCACCACCCAGTGCCAATACAAAACCGTAGAGCACCAATAATTCGCCGTGACCGGTTCGCGACAGAACTGCAAACAGCAAGTAACGCAGCGGAATGAGCGCCAATAACCCAAATGCCCATAGCGATGGCAGTTTACCCGCAGATACGGCAAGAAACGCCACTGCAGCTATATCCTGTATGATCAGCACGCCAATGGCGATTAAGCCATAAAACGAACCACTCCCTCCGGCCTGATCAAGGCTTTTAACCGCAAATACCGTACTGGAAAATGTCAGGGCAAAACCGATGATCAACGCTGTTTGTAATTCAATCCCCGAGACCAGTGGTAAACCAAATGAGGAGAGAAAAACCACAAACAACGTCATCAAACCAACCACCAGAGCCATATGTAAAATGGCCACACCCCAGACATGGGGCGGCAGCAATACTTTTAGGCGCAGCTTCAAACCAATGGTAAACAGCAAAAGCGTAACGCCCAGGTCAGCGGTGATACGAAGAAAATCACCGCCTTCGGCACCTGCAGCATTGAGCATAAAACCGGCCAGTAAAAAGCCAACCAATGGTGGTAAACCAATGTGACTTACCAGTAACCCGCAGGCAAATGCAAACCCAATCCACAACGGTTCACGTGGATCTATTGATAGCAGGAGGGAGTCCATAAGTAAGGTTAACTTAATCCAGGGGATTTAGGAAAAAACACCGGCTTTCCAACCAATGATATCTGCAATCATAAACTACTGAAATAAACGGTATAAACATGATGCTTAAGGTTTGCAATGAACCAACGGCTTCTGATTTGTTATTAACCTTCATTTATTTGGGTCCGCAGTCAAGGTCTCCTCTGCTGCGGCAGGAGTGACTTTCCCTGCAGACTCGACGGGTTTATCGTCATAAGCCAAAAGCAAACTGGTGTCAGTCTACCCAATCTTTGGGTTTTAAGAAATGCTCATACAAACGAGCCTCTTCCGAACCTGCCTGCGGAGACCAGCTATACTGCCAACGTACCAGTGGAGGCAGGGACATCAGAATCGATTCCGTACGCCCGCCGGACTGCAGACCAAACAGCGTGCCCCGATCATAGACCAGGTTAAACTCCACGTAGCGTCCGCGACGATAGAGTTGAAAATCCCGCTCCCGCTCACCGTAGGGCGTATCCCGTCGACGCTGCACAATCGGCAGATAGGCGTCCAGATAGTGGTCACCAACACTCTGCATGAAATCGAAGGACTTACTGAACCCCCACTCATTCAGATCGTCAAAAAAGAGACCTCCGATACCTCGTGGTTCCTGCCGGTGCTTTAAATAGAAGTATTCGTCACACCACTTTTTATATCGGCTGTAGACATCCTCGCCGAACGGCAGACAGGCCTTTTTAGCAACCTGGTGCCAGGCTCTGCAATCTTCATCGAAGCCATAATAAGGAGTCAGGTCAAAACCACCGCCAAACCACCAGACCGGAGCTTCCCCGGCTTTTTCGGCGATAAAAAAGCGAACGTTGGCGTGTGAGGTCGGTACATAGGGATTGTTTGGATGTATCACCAGGGACAGGCCCATGGCTTCGAACGCCCGCCCCGCCAACTCCGGTCGATGGGCAGTCGCCGAGCCGGGTAACTGACTGCCACTGACATGGGAGAAGTTGACCCCGGCCTGCTCAAACACATCACCAGCCTGAAGCACCGCACTGATCCCGCCCCCCCCGAGTCGCTCCCCCGCTTCCCGCTGCCAGCTATCCTGTAGAAAACTGGTGTGACCATCCTCCTGTTCAAGGGCAGAACAAATAGTCTGTTGCAGATTCAACAGGTACTCCTTCACCTGGGATTTGTTTGGTTCTTCACTCAAGGTCGTCATATCTCTTGTTGTTTTAGGTATTGATGGCACAGCCGATCCCAATAATCCGCTATTGGCAAGGTGCCGGGTTAATAACTTGTTCGCAGACTACTCCAGTCTTTTCAGAAAGACACGCATCTCCTTGGCCGCCTGTATATCCCCTTTTGCCTCGGCAACCTCTATCCCCTTCTGATAACTCTCCACCGCCTCTTCGATACGCTCCATCCCCGTCAATGCCTTACCCAGGTGTTTCCAGCTGGCTGAGTGCTGAGGATCGAGTGTCACCGCTTGAGTGAGATGCTCAACAGCCTGAGCATAGGCTTTTTGTTTGAGAAACAGGGTGCCAAGGGTATAGCGCAACAGCGCATTGTCTGTTCCCTGCTCCAACATCTTTTCCAGATTGACCTGGTCCATCATATGACCTCATTGTGATTGCGGGCAGAATCGGATCATGACCATTTAACCGAATCCTTAGGGTCTGTGAATAGCCTGATACTATCAGATGCGGGTCAGAATTCAGCCATACAACCAGAGACAAAACATGGATATCGTAGCCGTCAACTATTAAAAAATAGTGATTACGCGATTCTGTAAATTGTGTCTGTAACAGTCCCATCTGACTGAAAACCAAATGACGTTCGATAAGGGAGCATGATCTGAGACCTTTGGCCTGACCCGTTACCGACTTTACCCATTGGCTCCATTGAGATCTACCAGTCAGGTTCGGCAGCTTCAGCCTGGTTACTTTTGCGCCACTAACATGGCCACATCCCGACTGCCGAGAGAGAGATCACCCAATCGCCCCTCCTCCCGGTAGAGACGCACTTTCAAATCCCTGAACAGTTGCAGCAACTCCTGATCCGCCAGGCGAAAAGCCGGGTTCTGGGGTCCTTCCGAGGAGACGGCCAGCTGGGTAAAGGTCTGGTAGAAGAGTAATCCATCCGGTTTCAGAGCCTGGATCAAGGCGGGTATCAAAGCCCGCTCCAGAAAGTAACTGACCACGATCACATCAAACTGCTCTGTTGAGGGTGGATGGTTTTCCACATCACGCACCCGAGCATGAAGATTGTTCAGATTCTGTTGCCGGGCACTCTGCTCCAATCGCTGGATGGCAACCGCAGACAGATCCCAGGCTTCAACCACAAATCCCCGGCTCGCCAGAAACAGTGCATTTCCACCCAGGCCACAGGCCAGATCCAACGTGCTGCCCTGTTTCGGCAGCAGGTGAGCATTGTTCAGCAGTACCTCAGCCGGACGGGCGATCTTCTCCTCATCGGCGTAGCGTTGATCCCACTTGATACGCAGCTGTTGTGATGGATCATTCGTTTGCCGGTTCAAAGACTATCCAGTCCCCGGGAGAGATCCCGTTGAATATCCTCGATGTTCTCCAGGCCGACAGCAACCCGCACCAGTCCATTGCCGATACCCACCTGGCTCCGCTCTTCCGGGCTCAGACGTCCATGTGTGGTGGTGGCAGGATGGGTGATGGTGGTCTTGGTATCCCCCAGGTTGGCGGTGATCGAGAGCAGCCGGGTGGCATCGATCAGGGTCCAGGCAGCAGTCTGCCCCCCTTTGACATCGAAAGCGACAATACCGCCAGGGGCACTCTGTTGCGCCCTCGCCAGATCGTGTTGCGGATGACTGCTCAGACCCGGGTAATAGACTCGCTCGACCTTCGGGTGGCTCTCCAGCCACTCAGCCAGCTGTTGGGCATTTTTGCAATGGGCCTGCATCCGGATATCGAGGGTTTCCAGCCCTTTCAGAAACACCCAGGCATTGAAGGGACTGAGTGTAGGACCTGCCGTTCTCAAAACACCGAACACAGCTTCACCAACGATTTCGTGGCTGCCGACCACGGCGCCGCCGATACACCGCCCCTGGCCATCCAGGTATTTGGTCGCAGAGTGAATCACGACATCAGCTCCAAGACTCAGCGGACGCTGCAGTGCCGGGGTGCAGAAACAGTTGTCGACCACCAGCAGAGCGTCCTCGGCATGGGCGAGTGCACTCAGTTTCGGGATGTCGGCCACCTCGGTGAGCGGATTGGAGGGGGTTTCGAGAAACAGCAGTTTGGTCTGCGGGCGAATTGCGGATTGCCAGGCAGCCAGATCATCCAACGGCACGAATGTCGTTTCGATACCGAATTTCTTCAGATATTTCTCAAACAGGATCGCGGTGGTGCCGAACAGACTGCGGGATGAGACGATATGGTCGCCGGACTCCAGCAAACCCATGCAGGTAGCCAGTACGGCGGACATACCGGAGGCCGTGGCCACACAGCAATCCCCGCCCTCAAGCGCAGCCAGTCGTTGCTCAAAATTCCTCACCGTCGGATTGGTGAACCTGGAATAGATGTTACCCGGTTCATCACCACTGAAGCGGGCCGCGGCTTCAGCAGCGCTGCTGAAGACAAAACTGGATGTGGGGAAAATCGGTTCACCATGCTCCCCTTCGGGCGTGCGATGATGTCCGCTGCGAATGGCTAGGGTCGAAAACCCCAGGCCTGATTCATGCTGCTCCTCCATCTTTAATCCTCATCTTTGTTTGCCCGGCTATCGAACAACCATTTGCCAGGATGCTCTGTTCCAAGCATTTTATATAGATTCTCACTTTGCAGAGACACTTTTGCTGCTGCTCATATCCCCGGTCTCACTGTTCAATTGCTGTGCAAAGTAGTCTTCCAGGAACTGATCAAAGCTCAGTGTATCAGAGGCCTCGATCTCCCGCTGTCTTCGCCATGAATCCACTGCCTCCTGGCTCAGCAGCTTCTGATCCTCTGACGAGCCCTGCTGCTGCATGAAATCGTGCCGATGCTGTTTCGACATACGTTGTGCAAAATGGAAGAAACCCTCGCCCTTCTCTCTCATCTCCCGCAACATGCGGGCGGATGGGGTCATTTCAGGGTCCTGCAATCGACTCTTCTGCAATTGCAGGCTCTTGGTGTAGGGTTGCCCGGGCAGTCCGCTCTCCAGGATCTCACAAATCGGCAGTAGGGCCTCACAGATCTCAAGCCCCCACTCCCGCAGACTGACCATCGACTCCTTTCTCTGCAACTCGAGTCCAGGTTTTCTTCCTTGATGGGCGGCAGCCAGCTCATTCCAGTCGATGCTCTTCTGTTCGGCAACATTGATCGAGGGACTCTCATGCAGCAGACAAAACAGCATCAGCGCTTCGATAAAGTAGACCTGCTCATCGGCGATTCCCAATGGATGGAAAGCGTTCACATCCAGTGATCGCAACTCCACATAGCGTACGCCCCGTCTTTGCAACGCATGGATCGGTTTCTCCATCATCTCCGGAATCTGCTTGGGTCTGACGGTGCTGTAGTACTCGTTCTCTATCTGCAGAATGTTGGCGTTGAGCTGTTCATAACGCCCATCGATTTTCACCCCCATTGCCTGATAGATTGGGCAGGGTGTCTCAATGGCACGGGACAGGGTCTCAACATAGGCATCGAGACAGTCGTAGCAGGCTTTGATACCGGTCCCCTGCTCCTTACTGTTCTGATAACCGATATCCCCCATTCTCAATGAGGTGGCATAGGGTGAGAAGTAGGTAAATTCGTCAAACGACTCCAGCGATGTGGGACGACCTCCCAGAAATGATTTACAGACTGCCGGAGAGGCGCCGAACAGATAGGGAACCAACCAACCCAGCCGCTGTAAATTTCTCAGCATGCCGAAATAGTTGTCTGAAATGAATCCCTGGGTATCCGATTTGTCCCCCTCGAGCTGCTGGTAGACCCACCAGAAATCCTGGGGCAGCGAATAGTTGAAATGCACCCCGGCAATCACCTGCATGACCCGGCCATAACGATGCCCCAGGCCCCGTCTGTAGACCGTCTTCATCATGCCGGCATTTGAGTTCCCATAGTTGGCAATCGGGATACGTTCATCATCCTCGACCACACAGGGCATGCTGGTGGACCAGAGAATCTCATCATCCAGATGCTCATACACAAAGCGATGGGCTTCAAACAGAAACTTCAGCGGTTCATTACGATCCGTGGAAGGCGGGGTGATAATCTCAGTCAACGCCTCGGAGTAGTCGGTGGTGATATAACGATTGGTTAGGGGGGAACCCAGAGCTTCCGGATGGGCCAGGCTCGATATACAACCTTGCGGAGAGACTCTCAAGGCCTCTTTTTCCAGACCGATCATGCCCCCGCGCAACAGATCAAGCTGACCGGCCTGGTGTAAGCGTTTCAATCGATTGTCGAGTGTTGTATACAAACCGGATCAATCCCTACTGGGGTGTGGATAGTATTAGGGCCTGTTAACACGAATCCAATACGCCCTGCTGGGTCTGTTTTTGTGCCCAGCAAGGCAGAATGAGCGTCGTGTAGTTATTCTACATAAGCGAATGATAACGCCGCTGGGCGCAAAAACAGGCCCAGCCCTTCGGGGTGCGCCTGAAAAAGCGCCACTCGGCGTTGCTCGTCGTTCATTTGGAATAACCAAACTACACTCCTCGCGCCTTGATTGGCGCTTTTTCAGGCACAACAGGGCGTATTGGATTCGTGTTAACAGGCCCTAGGCAACTGGCGTAAAAGCCGGGGATTATACCCTGCCATCAGGCGCTATAGTAGCGCTGCAGCGAAAGGCTGGATCCAAGGCTTGGAACGAGAATATCAGTTCAGATAGAGACCAATCCCCGGGTCAGTCAAGCGGGCATCAGGAGGGGATCGGTCTATTGACTGAGTCTACGGTTTAGCGCATCACCGCCATCGGTTGTGCGACTTTAATCGAGTCCATCAGAATTCGTGCCGCTTCATTCAGTTCGATGCGACTGGTCGCCTCGTTTTCCTTCTCGTCAGGCTCATCATCAAGATCTGTTTCATCCGTGGATTTGACCACCTTCAGTCCCTGGGATGCGCGGAAGCGATTTTTGTGCAGTAGCCGTTCATGCTCCCGCTCCTGCCACTCTGTCCGCCGCTGTTTCTCCAACAGGCTGACTTCTGAGCGCTTATCCAGCTCCAGGAAGCGTTTCTCCTGATCGACCAGCATCTCAAATCCTGCATCGGTTTTGATGCGTGACAGATGGCTGTCCATCAGCTCTGGTACGGTGAACTGTCCCTTGGTGATAAAATTGGCCGGTCTTATTTGTGCCCACGGCAGTGCATTTTCCAGGGAACGCTCGCCATACTCCTCCGAGTATCTGGCGGTCGGAAACTGGATATCCGGTACCACACCACGATGCTGGGTACTGCCACCGTTGATACGGAAAAACTGCGCCATGGTCAAACGCAGACGACCCAGATCCTTTTTGCGTCCCGGAACGAAGCGCCCCAGATCGACCAGGGTTTGTACCGTACCCTTGCCGAACGTGGGCTCACCAATCACGATCCCCCTTTTGTAATCCTGGATCGCACCGGCAAATATTTCTGACGCGGAAGCACTGTTACGATCAACCAGCACGGCCAGAGGCCCCTCATAGGCGATCGACTGGTCAGGATCCTGCTCAACCTCGATCTTGCCAAAGGCATCCTTGATCTGTACTACCGGACCGGAGTCGATGAACAGGCCGGTCAGCTCGGTGGCTTCCGAGAGGGAACCGCCGCCATTCTCCCGCAGGTCGATGACGATTCCGTCAACATGCTGCTTTTTCAGATCAACCAGCAGATCACGCACATCCCGGGTGGTACTCCTGAAATCTTCATCACCACGAGCCTCAGCTGCGAAATCCCTGTAAAAGGTAGGGACTTCAACGACACCGATGCGATATTTGCCCATACCATCCAGTTTCTCGATGATATGGCTCTTTGCCGCCTGCTCTTCCAGTTTGATCTTGTTGCGTACCAGGGTAATGGTTTTACGGTTCGATCCCTCTCCTTTCGCCAAGACCTCCAGCTGTACCACTGAACCTTTCGGACCACGAATCTGTTCAACCACATCCTGCAGCCGCCAACCGACAATATCGATCATCTCCCCTTCCAGGCCCTGGCCCACACCGACAATCTTGTCACCGGCATGCAGCAGATCACTCTGTTCCGCCGGACCACCGATGATGGTTTTCTGTACTACGGTGTAACCGTCCTCATCTTTCAGAACCGCGCCAATGCCCTCCAGAGAGAGCCTCATACTGATATCAAAATTCTCAGATGTACTGGGAGACATGTAGCTGGTGTGGGGCTCCAGGCTCAATGTATAGGCATTGATGAAGGTCTGAAACACATCATTGCTGTCAAACTGTTCGACCCTGGAGAGCAGTCTCTCGTAGCGCTCCTTCAGGGTCTTTTTGATCTCAGCATCTTCCTTATCCATCAGACGCTGATTCAAAAAGTCATTTTTCACCCGCTTGCGCCAGATGTCGTTCAGCGCAGTTCGTGTCTGCGCCCAGGGTTGATCCTCTCGATCGTAGATATAGACCTCATCGATGGTGAAGTCGAACTCCCCATCCACCAGTTTCAAGGCATGGCTGACCGCCTCGCTGACACGCTGCCGATAGAGACGATAGATTTCGAATGCCGGTTCAATCCGAGCATTTTTCAGATAGTCATCCAGCTTGTCCCGATAACCTGAAAAATGAACCACATCACCGGCCAGGAAGAATGAGCGGTTTGGATCCAGGGTATCGTAGTAGCGCTGCAGGATCATTTCTGACATCGAGTCATCCAAAGCGACCTCTTTATAGTGGTATTTGGCGATAACCTTGACGATGACGCTGGCAGTCTGCTGTTGTTCTGCGGTCGGCCGCAATTCCTGTATCGGAACAGTCTGTCGATTGGCCCAAACTGGTGCTGATACTAGGATAAGAATCAACCACCAAAACCCTTTCACTTTAAGATATTTCATTCATCCTACCTGGTCATTGCGGGAAACTGGGAAAGCTCCCTGAGAGCCCCCCTAGGGACTGTTAACACGAATCCAATCGGCCCTGATTGGCGTTTTTTCAGGTTTAACAGGCCCTGGAATTAGAACTGACAGGCCCTGGCTACAATTTGAATATGCTTTGGACTGAATTTCCAGTCACCGGGTTCCGCACACTCTGGAAAAGCGAACCGGTCCCCTTGAATCTACCACCTTTATTCACAATTTCTCGTGCAGCCCATTGATTAATTTGAGATATCCCTGCGTTTCAGGATTTATAATCCCATGCCGCACCAGAAAGTCAATCACCACCAGATTGCAGTTAGGCTTGAAATCGTCACTGTTGGCGACCCGCTCAGCTACTTCTTCGATCGGTAACAGCATGAATTCCGCCACTTCACCATCTGAATTATAGGGGACAAAATCTGAGGGAAGTTCAAGATCATAACAATAGAGAGTATCGGGCTTTAGACCGACCGGCGTTTCCGTGCAGTAGGTGATCGCACCGATCGGTACCGCCTGTGCCACAATATGGGATGGCACACTCGCCTCTTCCTGACACTCTTTGTGCAGATTATCCGCCAGTGAGATGTCATGGGGCAGACCTCCGGCCACCATATTATCCAGGTGATCAGGAAAAACCCGTCTGTCGGCTGAGCGCCTGGCAATCCAGAGCAACAGCTCAGATCCGTTACGTACATAGCCATTCAAATGCTGCCCATAGGCACGCAATCCGAAATAGGCAGCGGCCGCGCGGTCGATGGTTGCCAGAGCAGAATCCCTGTCGGCATGGGTGACCGGATATCGTTCACCATGCCGATGGGTCATCACAGAGGATTCCACCATTCCATTCACTACCTCATCGAGAACCTCAGTCCTCTGCTCGAAGCTATTGATTTGTGGATTTAAACTGACCTCTCTCTCATTCACTGTAAAAAGGTCGGACCGGCTGCTCAAAAAGGACCATACCGGCTCTTTTAGATAGCCCACAAGATGAGAATCGAAGTAAAGGGCTTTGAAGTTATCCCGATTCCATTCATTCAACCTATCTATATGTCGTTGATATCCTTGTAATTTCATCTTTTATTGCAGTTCCGCGTTCGGATTGACCCTGATTATATGGCATGGTGACGGCCTAAGCTCACTTTGATGGGGGTAAAGCACTCTTTTTTCAAGATGTCATTCAAATTGGGGAAATCCAATGGAGCTGTGCAAAAGCATCAGAAAAGCCTGCAATCTGCAAATTGTGAGAGTTTAGTTACCCGGTCAATAACTGGTAAAGTTGACTCCCCCTAGCACGGAACAGATAAAACGATGAGTAACAGTCAGAGATCCGATGATGAGCTCAGCAGTGCTGATACGGAACCTCAGCTTGCGGTACAACGGTTCTGCAACGGCTGCAACTGTGCTCAGGCGGTGATCACCAGTTTTGCCGATCGCTATGGCGTTGATACGGAGTTGGCGATGCGAATCAGCTCCGGTCTTGGCGGTGGCGTAGGCCGAATGGGGGATATTTGTGGTACCCTCTCCGGCGCTGCGCTGGTTCTGGGTCTGCAAATGGGGCCGAAAACCTCAGATGACGTCAGTGCCAAAGAGGCAACCTATAACGCAACCCGGCTGCTGCAGGAACGATTCATGGCACGCCATGGCAGTAATCGCTGCAAGGAACTGCTGCAAAAGGATTTGAGTATCCCCGCAGAATATCAAGAGGCTAAATCTCTCGGATTATTCAAAACCCAATGTCCGGACTATGTCGAGACAGTGGTCACGCTGCTCAACAGAATACTAGAAGAAAGTGAACATACAGAATGAAAGATAAGATCCTCAACATGCTTGAGCTGCAGGATGCGATGAACTGCAAAGTCAATGATGACTGGCGTGATGCCGGCTACCCCTGGTATCGGGCCATCTGGACCGAGTGTGCAGAGATGCTCGATCACTATGGCTGGAAATGGTGGAAGCATCAGAAACCCGACATGGAACAGGTTCATCTGGAGATCATTGACATCTGGCACTTCGCTTTGAGCGATTTGATCCTGCACAATGCCACCCTGGAAGGCGCCGCAGAACAAGCGCTCGAGGGTCTGAATCAGGCAACCGATGGGGTCGACCTTCGGAGTTCCATTGAACAGCTGGCGATGTACAGCATCAAGACGGAGTCAGCCGACATTGGCCACTTTGCCACCATGATGCAGGCGGCCGAACTCAGCTTCGATGATCTCTACAAGACCTATATTGGCAAGAACGTACTCAACTTCTTCCGTCAGGATCACGGCTACAAAGAGGGCAGCTATATCAAGGTCTGGGATGGTCGGGAGGACAATGAGTACCTGTCGGAGATCCTTAGCAAGCTCGATCCGGACAGCGCCGATTTCAGTGACCAGGTATATCAGCAGTTGCAGCAAAACTACCCGGCTGAATCGACTTACCAGAACTAACGAGCAGTTCATACAAACTCGATCGCTGATCTCAGCCATTCAGCAACTAACCGGACGGCACTGGTCGTTGTCGCTGATGCCTTCTGAGTTTAACCATCAGGTCATAGGGAAACAGCAGAGTGTCCGCGATGAAACAGAACGGCACATCCGTTGCCATCACCACCTGTTGGCCGTACAGGTAGAAATCAGAAAAACTCCTGATGAAGTTCTTTACCGCTGATTTGGTTCCCAGGTAGGGATGCAGGATATCGTGATCGTTGAGATGGACTTTCACGGTCGAGCAACCCACTGACAAGCTGATAATGGAGGCCACCAGTAGAGCTCTGTAGAATGATTGAAAGCAGCCCTTTTGGGTTTTCTTCGCTCTGAATCCTCCCATCCTCATAACCTCCGTTGTCATCAATAGCCCCTGCGACGCTCATCCGCTGTCGCTTCCCTTAATCATAAAGAGTGAAAATGATTTAGACGATTCTGCGAGGTAGTCACCAATGAACCATCTCACCGGCATCAAACACCTGACCCGACCTGGCAAGGTGACAGTTGACAAACAGATTATTGATGGGAATCTGTGCATGCCTGGACAGGCTCTCAGCCACCGCTTTGATGTACTCGCCAATCGCTTCACGGCTGTTGAAGTCAGGGAGTAGCATCTCAACCAGCAGGGGATGAGCACTCTCAGGTTGAAACTCACTCACCTCGCCTGCCACCGCATAGTGACCAGCTGAAAGGAGATCCCAGGTAACCGTAATATGCTGCTTGTCGATGCCGCTTACGTTAGAGAAATCCTCAGTGATCCGTTGCAGGATTTCGCTGATGTCCCGCGGTTGCTCGAAAGGCAGTGATTTGATGTGAATGAACGGCATGCGTATCAGGAGAGTATCTGTTCCAGTTGTAACTCGGTATAGCCCGCCTCTTCACCGAACTTTTCAACCAGATCCTCTCCTGCATGTTGTCTTGCCACAGTCTTCTCCTCGTTCTGCTCCAGGTAGTACTCATAACGGCTGCGCAGATAGCCATGCCGCCGCCAGGCATCCCGTTGATTCAATCCAACCCGTGATGAGCGCTGCGACCTGAGCAGTTTTGCTGCACCACCGGGAGACTTCCGCTTTCTACGCTTTTTCTCTTTATGGCTTTCTGATTCATCCAGCTTGGTTTTCAGTTTGGCTATGGTTCGTTCACGTTTTTCAACCACCGCCTCGAGCATCTCGATCCTGCGCTTCAGTTCAGTGACTTTTGCGCTCTTCTGCTTGACCTGTTTGCCAATGGTTTTATTCTTTTTGCTGAGCTGCTCCTTGCCGCTCTTTTTCATTTTTTTTTCTTTCTTTTTCATACTCCAGCCTCAATTGATCGACTCCGGCTGTATTAAACAACCAACCTACAGATTTCTTAGATTTTGGCTTGTCAGCAGACACTAAGAGTTCGTAGTTAAATTAGTCTAGTCTGTTTTTCGCCATATGCCGGGAATCGAGCTCAATGCCGGCTTCCATTCACCTATTGCAAATGGCGAAACACCTTCTGAAACTGGACACTCCCAGGTAGATATTTCTCAGCCGGGTGAATCCAAATCCCAATCTCAGGAGTAGAGTGATAGAGATACTCAGCTGCAGTAGCCCTATCGGTGCCGGATTGTTCGAGCTAAACCGCCGGGCTCAGGCCCTCAAACCATTGAATTTCCGATCAGGAGAGACTTCATGGGAAAGCGAAACCTGTCACGTAGAGATTTCATAATCAATACACCCCTGGCTCCACTGGTGCTGCTGCCGCTGGGCTACACTCCCCAGGTAATGGGCGACGACGATAATAAAAGATATGGCATCAAAGGCAGGCTGGCACCGCCGCTGCAGGTGGACTACTGGATCGATGCGCAGGGTCGGCCCAGCGACTTCAAGCAGCAGCAGTTATCCGGCAAGTGGGTCTATCTGAAATGTTTTCAGAACTGGTGCCCAGGCTGTCATGAGTACGGATTCCCGGCCCTGAAACGGGTTGCCGACGCTTTTGTTGGTGATCATCGGGTTGAGGTACTCGCCGTTCAAACCGTTTTCGAAGGCTACAGTAGTAATACCAAAGAGCATCTGCGGGAACTGCAACTGCGCTATGAACTACCGATCATGATGGGGCATGATCCGGGTGATCCGCAGACAAACACCTATCCCCGGACCATGCGGGACTACCGTACCGGGGGAACACCGTGGGTGGTGATCATCGATCCCTCAGGCAAGGTGGTGTTCAACCATTTCCATATCGAACCCGACGAGTTCATTCCTCAACTGCAAAAGATTCTGACTTGAGCGTTAGCAATGTAGGAGGTCAATCAACCTGCTAGGGCAGCGAATTGACAAAGAGTCAGCAAGAACAGCTTCTCAGCAGATAGCGGATCGCCTTACGATTGGTCCATGAGCTGGCCAGCCGCAGGGCCTGGTCCGAAGAGACCCAACGATATTCTCTGTGTTCATCCGCTCGCAGCTTTGGGATTCGGCGAGTGGCGAGTTGCAAAGCAAACCAGTGCTCTTTGTTGCAATGGGCTGTCCGGGCGTATCGGGCACGCCAGGCGGGAAGAATGGGAAAGCTGATCTGCTGGTGCAGATCGATCAATCGACTCCCGGCCATGATTCCGGTCTCCTCATAGAGCTCCCGTCGGGCCGCCTGTGCAGCTGACTCGCCCCACTCCAGACTGCCGGTGACCGATTGCCAGAAGTGCTTCGGCCGGACCCGGCGCATGATCAATACCTGACCAGCCAGGGTATAGACCACCACCAGCACAGACTCTGGTCGCTTATAGTCTCTGCCAGCCATATCTCTATCTGATCATCTGGTGCTGATAGCAGCTGTCAGCGGCAATCAAGCCCCCTCTTCAGCTGCTGGTTTACGTACCCGTATGGAGAGCTCCCGCAACTGATCCGGCGCCACTTCCGATGGCGCTGAGGTGAGCATGCAGGCAGCGGTCTGGGTTTTTGGAAAAGCCATTACCTCGCGAATTGAGGATGAACCGGTCAGCAGCATCACCAGACGATCGAGACCGAACGCCAATCCCCCATGGGGCGGGCAGCCGAATTTCAGAGCGCTGAGCAGAAAACCGAACTTCTCCTCGGCCTCTTCATCGCTGATCTCCAACAGTTGGAAGATCTTCTGCTGTACATCCTGCTGGTGAATACGAATCGAACCACCACCCAGCTCAACACCATTCATCACCATGTCATAGGCACGGGATTTACAGGCGCCTGGATCACTCTCGAGCAGCTCCAGCTGATCCAGTTTAGGGGAGGTGAAAGGATGGTGCAGCGGAGTCCAGCGGTCGTTTTGCTCATCCCGTTCGAACATCGGGAAGTCGACAACCCACAGCGGGCGCCAATCGCCCTGCATCAGCTCCATATCCTGGCCTACCTTGACACGCAGGGCACCAAGCGCCTCATTGACCACATGGGCCTTGTCGGCACCGAAGAAGATCAGATCCCCATCCTTGGCTGCGGTACGCTCAAGGATCGCATTCACCACCTCGTCCGGCAGGAATTTGAGAATCGGGGACTGCAGGCCTTCAATGCCCTTGGCCAGCTCATTGACTTTTATATAAGCCAGCCCTTTGGCACCGTAGATCGCCACATACTTGGTATATTCATCGATCTGTTTACGGCTCAGTGAACTACCACCTGGCACCATCATGGCCGCAACCCGGCCTTTGGCATCCTTGGCAGGACTGGAAAAGACCTTGAACTCCACCGATTGCATCAGATCACCCAGGTCGACAAGTTCCAGAGGAACCCGCAGATCAGGACGGTCGGAACCAAACCGGGAGATCGCCTCATCATAGGTCATGCGTGGAAATGGATTCGGCAGGTCGACATCCAGAACCTCTTTATAGAGCTGGCGAATCATCTCCTCATTGAGCTGTAAAATCTCATCCTCACTCATGAAGGAGGTCTCGATATCGAGCTGCGTGAATTCAGGCTGCCGGTCGGCGCGCAGATCCTCATCGCGGAAACAGCGCACAATCTGGTAGTAGCGGTCCATACCGGACATCATCAACAGCTGTTTGAACAACTGTGGTGATTGAGGCAGGGCAAAAAACTCGCCTGGATGGGTACGGCTCGGCACCAGGTAGTCCCTTGCCCCTTCCGGGGTAGCTTTGGTCAGCATCGGTGTCTCGATGTCCATAAAACCCTGATCTTCGAGAAAACGACGCAGGGATTTGGTCACCTGAGCACGGACACGGATCTTCTCCAGCATTTCCGGACGACGCAGATCGATATAGCGATAGCGCAGGCGAATCTCTTCCGAAGCCTTCTCATGCTCATCGAGTTGAAATGGGGGCGTATCGGAACGGTTCAGCACTTCCAGCTCAAGACCGAGAATCTCGATCTCGCCAGTGGGCAGATCCTTGTTGACGGTACCTTCGGGTCGGGCTCTGACCCGCCCTTTCACACGCAGCACAAACTCATTACGCACCTGCTCGGCGATTGAGAAAATCTCCGGCAGATCCGGATCATAAACCACCTGCACCAGACCTTCACGATCTCGCAGATCGATGAAAATCACACCACCATGATCACGACGGCGATGCACCCATCCACAAATTTCAACTTCCTGGTCGATATGGGAGCTATTGATTTGTCCACAATAATGACTGCGCATGGGTATTATCCTGTGAGATTTCGCTGGAACGGCTAAAAAGCGGGAATGTTACGGCTTGGCTTGCGCCTCTGCAAGCCCGGAGGTTGAGTTTACCGCTCCCATCGAGAGCAACATTTTCAATCCGTCATCCACACTCATCTCCAACTCCCGTACTTCCTCCTTGGGTAGAAGCACGAAATAGCCCCCTGTGGGGTTGGGTGTAGTGGGAATGTAGACACTGACCAGTTCGCGCCCGAGCGCCTCCTGGATCGGACCACTCTCCTCATTGGTGAGGAAGGCCAGGGTCCAGAGCCCCCGGCGGGGAAACTCCACCAGCACAACTTTCCGAAACGACCTGCCGTTGTCGGCAAACATCGTCTCCACCAGCTGTTTGACTGCCGAATAGACGGATCTGACCAGTGGAATACGGGATACCATCGCCTCCCACAGTTTCACCAGACGTCGGCCGAACAGATTTGCCGCCACCAGGCCGGTAACGAACAGTATCACCAGAGAGAGCACGACGCCCAGACCCGGGATGTGAAATCCCAGCAGACTCTCCGGGCGGTAGGCTTGTGGAAGCAGCAGCAGGCTGCGGTCCATCCAATCCACCAGCAGACTGACCACCAAATAGCTCGCCCCAAGCGGTAACCAGACCAGCAGACCCGCTACCAGGTAACGACGTAAGTATGTCATTCAGAGATCCAAAAGCTGTCTTAACAGCCGCAAGAGCCGCCGCTACAGCCCTTTGATTTACCTGCTGATTTACCACTATCGTGGACATTTTTCTTAGTGCCGCTCTTGAAATCCGTCTCATACCAGCCACTGCCCTTGAGACGGAATCCGGCAGCTGAGATCAGCTTTTTGAGACTCTCCTGGTTGCATTCAGGGCATTCGGTCAGGGGCTCATCGCTCATCTTCTGCATCGCCTCCAACTCATGGTCACAGGCCTGGCAACGATACTCATAAATTGGCATTTTCGTGCTTCCTCAATATTCGGCTTCGACGACTGAATCGGGCTCAGTCACCTGGAATTGCTGAATCCTACCATATTGGGAACGACAGACTAATATTCAAGGCTATTTAAATTCTAAGCCTGACCATGGAAATTCGAAGAGAGTGTTTACCGCAATTAGACGCCAAGCACCGAAAAATGCCGTTGAACAGATGAATCAGAGTCTGGTTTGTATCTCGTTGAGTGCTTTTAAGCCGGAAAAAGATTGGAATTAATGTTGGATCAAATTCGCGCGAATTTTAGGTAATTCGCGCTCATTCGCACTGAAATACCCTTCAGGTACCGTCCTCTTCCAGCTCTTTCATCTCGCGGCGGTGCCTCAGCATCTCACCCTGTCGACGGGTTATGTGTCTGATCAGCGCATCCTGATCCGAACCCCGAATCATGGTGAAATTGATCCGCACATGGTAGGGGTAGCCTTCATCTTCCCCCTCAGAGGGCTCTGTTCCAACCACTTCTCCATACGCCAGCAGGCCGGAAAATGAGGGCAGCAACAGCATCTTGACTTCCACTTTGGACCCGACTTCAACCGCTTCGGTGATATCCATTGCCAAGCCACCGGCACTCAGATTAACCTGCCGTGAGGGCTGATCGAGCAGCTCCCGGGCTTCTGTCAGGAAACTGCGACCCAGCAGATTGATCTTTTCATCCAGCGCTTTCAGGTAGTCGGCGATATCGGTATCCCGCTGTTCGATACGATGCATTGAGGCGGAGAGGTGCTGACTGATCTCCTGCAGGCGTGTCATGACAGTAAACCGCTCCCCTGCTCTCAGCTGTTCGTCAATGCTGGTCGGTATATCGGCCACCGGGATCACCCGGTAACTCACTCGGATCGAATCGTCTATACGGAAAAACTCCCTGCGTTCATCCTGGGTTTTTTCCTGATCATCGATAGACATCGGTCTGGCTCCTATTTATTCCTCAGGGATTTCGGTCGGTTCAGGATCGAGTTCAACATCCTCACCACGCCTGATCACCAGCTCAACCCGTCTGTTCTGAGCCCGATTTTCAGAGGTGTCATTGTCCACCAGTGGCTGGGAATCTGCATAGCCCTGGATTAGAAAACGCTCCTCTTCAATGGAGGCATTGCTCAACATGGCGTGCACCACCGTCACGGCGCGGGCTGAGGACAGCTCCCAGTTGGAGCGGAACCGCCTGGTGGAAATCGGAATATTGTCGGTATGCCCGGCGACAATGATCTTACCCGGTGTTGTGGCGATCACTTCAGTGATTTTTGAGATGACTTCAAAGAATTCCGGATTCAGGTTGGCTCTGCCTGAGGGGAATGAACCCTTCTCCTGAATACGGATGATGATGTTGGTCGACTCTGTCTCCACATCGATCAGCCCGTCACTGATCTCAGACTCAAGCATCTCCTGCAGCTCTTCGGCCTGAGCCTGCACCTCTCGCTCCAGCTCTGCCTGCATCGCCGCCTTGGCTTCATCCACATCGGTAGCATCCTTCGATTCCCGGTCAAGAAACTCCTGTTCCAGATCACTGGTAATCTGTCGAATGTCTTCGATCGGTGAGGGTTCCGGTTTACCGGGACTGAACTCCTGCATGATCACGCTGGTGCCCTTGACGATCTCCACGGCAGGAATCTCCCGCTGTACGCCAAAGGCATCCTTCATCGATTCCGCCATCTTCTTGAAGCGTTGCGCATCCACCTCGGCAAACGAGAGCAGCAGCACGAAGAAGCACATCAGCAGTGACATCAGATCGGCAAATGTCGCCAGCCAAGGGGGTAGCCCTTCAGGACATTTGGGGCACTCGTCAGCCATCCTCAGCCTTCCTGTACAGGACGCTTACCGGTGGGCAGATAGGTACTCAGAAGCTGCTCCAGTACCCTTGGATTCATCCCCTCCTGAATACCTGCGATGGTTTCAATGATCAACGACTTGTTGGTCTTCTCCATGGAGCTGGCTCTGGCCAGTTTTTCCGACATCGGTGTCGCGAAGGCATTCGCGATTACTGCGCCATAGAGGGTAGTCAAAAGAGCCACCGCCATGGCAGGACCGATACTCGCCGGATCAGACATGTTCGCCAACATCTGCACCAAACCCACCAGTGTTCCGATCATGCCCATGGCCGGTGCCATGGTGGCCATGTTTTTGAACATGGTCTGACCCACCTCATGGCGTTGAATGGTCAGATCAATATCCTTGGTGAGTAACTTATTGACCAGCACTGGATCGTGACCATCCACACAGAGTCCGATTCCCTGTTTGAGAAAACCGTTGGATATCTCCTGCCCCTCCAACGCCAGCAGACCGTTCTTTCTGGCGATGTCCGCCAGCTCAACCGCTTCCTCGATGAGTTTTTTGGGATCATCGGTCTTGTAGAAAAAGGCCTTCATACCGATGCTGAATGATCCCAGGAAGTCACCGAGTGACACCTGCATGAGCGTCACCATGAAGGTGCCACCCACAACGATCAGTAGCGAGGGAACATTGACAAACAGCATGACATCGCCACCTGAAGCGATCGCCCCGATGATAATGCCGAAACCACCTAATAGACCAACCAGTGTCGCAATGTCCACCTAGTTTTCTCCGAAACTCCGTTGCCGTTATTCTGTCCATTGAGAACAAATTTCAAGCTCGGTTGTTGAGATTTGCCTCTGAACATTTAATCTGTTTGGTTTAGCGGTCAGATTAAGACAAACTTTAATTCCTGATTGAGTCTGACAGGCTTGTTTTTTGCCCAGTCAATTAACCACAAAGAAAGGTCGGTCATAACAATGACAGATAACAAAAGCATACTGATTACCGGCTGCTCCAGCGGCATCGGTCTGTGTGTCGCCAGAGGCTTGAAGGAGCGTGGCTACGCGGTATATACCAGCGCACGCAAGGCGGAAGACGTCAGCATGCTTCAGCAACAGGGTTTCAAGTCATACAGACTTGATCTGACGGAGAGTGCGAGTATCGCGAATACCATGGAACAGGTGCTGGAAGATACCGGCGGAACACTCTATGCACTGTTTAATAATGGTGCCTACGGCCAGGTTGGTGCAGTAGAGGACCTGAGCGTTGCGGTATTGCGTGAACAGTTCGAGACCAACTTTTTTGGCTGGCACGACCTGACCTGCCGGGTAATCCCGGTGATGAGAGCACAGCAGACAGGACGCATCATTCAGAACAGCTCGATTCTCGGCTTCATGACCTTGCCATACCGGGGCGCCTATGTGGCCAGCAAATATGCTCTGGAGGGACTGACAGACACCCTGCGCATGGAGTTGGCGGAATCGGGCATCAAAGTATCACTCATTGAACCGGGTCCCATTGAGAGCCGGTTCCGCGACAATGCCCTGGCGATGTGGCAGAAAAACATCGACCCGGAGCGATCGGCGCACAGGGTATATTACCAATCGATGCTGCAGCGACTTCGCAAACAGGGAGCCGCGACCCCATTCACTCTGCCGGCTGAGGCCGTTTTGAAAAAAGTCATCCATGCCCTTGAAAGCCCAAAACCCAAAGTCCGCTATCCGGTCACTTTCCCTACCTACCTGTTTGGCATGCTGCGACGAGTCCTGACCAGTCGGGGCATGGACCGGGTGCTGCTCAAGGTATCCGCTAGCGGCAAACGCTGAGACAGCTTTTTCAGGCAGAAAAGGACCGAGCTGTTTTGCTGGCGGATGAATAGTTGCCAGGGGCAAGTTGAAGCAGCAAACCATTGTATGACATGATCCCTGACCCTTGAGCAAACCCCTGGCGGATCGTTATGACAACTGAGGGCCCGATACCTGTCGAAATCAACTTGCACCGCAAGAGACGGCTGCTGTTGCTGAGCTTCTCCGATGGCCGTAATTTCGAACTTCCTTGTGAATATCTGAGAGTTTTTTCCTCAGCGGCAGAGGTCAAGGCGAGCGACACCCCGATCACCGGCAAGGAGCATGTGAATATCGACAGAATCGAGCCCCAGGGCCATTATGCTGTCCGTCTGGTATTCGATGATGGACATGACACCGGGATCTACTCCTGGGAGACCCTCTATCAGCTCGGCAGCAACTATCAGGAAAACTGGCACAATTACCTGACAAAGCTCGACACGCTGGGTTATCAACGCCAAGCGAGTGAACATCAGAATCGATCAATAAAAATCTTCTACTTCGCCTGGCTGGCTAACAAAACCGGGAAACAGTCCGAGGAGATAGAGCTGCCTCAGTCGGTCACAACCATTGCCGAATTGCTGAAGCTTTTGAGCATGCGTCGACCTGAAATTGCGCCTGTATTTGACGAGGCGTTGCTCCGCCCGATTGTAAATAAACAGTTCGCCGAATTGTTCACTCACCTGGATCATGGTGACGAAGTGGCCCTGGTGCCCAACCAGCCTACGCCTCCGGCGACAGCCGATATCTGACCACGATCGCAGCGGAATAATCTTCAATACAAGCCGCGAATGGGCAAAGCACCGCAAACACACAAATGACTTATTGGCGTCACTTTACGGTGCTTTGCAGCCTTATCAGTCGAAAAACAACTAATTCAGATCGAAACTCAAGGTGCGGCTTTGACCGTTACGGATGATATCCACTTGGAGGTTCGAGGCATCTTTCAGCTGGTCCATCAGTTTCATGGCCTCTTTGTCATTGGTCAATGGCACCCCATTCACTGCGGTAACCAGGTCCGAAGGTCTCACCCCAAGCTGATTGTAGAGCTCCCGGTTCTTCTGTGGCAGGATTCGATAGCCTTTCATGCCGTCTCGTGATTTCACCGGCACAAACCTGACATACTCAAAGACCTTCAATGGCTCCTGCTTCAACATATCCCGATATTTACTCAGATTGGGATTACGGGATACCGGACCTGGACCAAAATTGTCTGTGGACTTGACCGTTCTTTTTGCGGATTTCCCGGACCTTCGTTGACTGGGAGCGCTGTTGTTTTTCAACTTGGGGAAACGCAGCACTTCAGATTGTCCCTTTCTCAACAGCACTACCCGGTCTGTATAGACCGCCTGAAGCGTGACACCGGACATGATTGCACTGCCCACTTTGTGATATTTCTGGTCTGAGCCCTTGGCGATGATGGCTGCACCGTTTTCCGGCAGATCCGCAACGAAAACCCCATGCAAGGTCAGATTCAAGCGGGTTTCCGGTGCTTTTTTATCGACTTTCTTCGGCTTTTTAACGGCTCCGGCTTTACCGAACAGATGCAGATCCGAGACCTTTGAGAGTCGTGTATCACTGCTTGCTGATGAATTGACGGAGGCGGTTTGCTGGGTCTCTGTGGGAGCACGGTGATAAGGCACATCCGGTACGGGTATCAGACCCCAGGTAAGATCAGCCGCGCGCCAGCTGATCAGCAGGATCAAGAGTATGGCAACAACTATGGGCAACTGATTGCTGACGAAGCCCTCCAACCATTTGGGGGTACTCTTATCGCCTACCCATCCATCCAGATAGGATTGTGCACGTGTTGCAAAATTCATCTCAATTATCCACTCGAGCCTGTTACCGCTAATCCAATCAGCCTAGGGCCTGTTAGTACTAATCCAATAGGCCCTAGAACCTCTGGCCAACCTCCCCTATTCAGGGTAGCGCATCAGTTTCGGATTCAGTTTAAATTCTCTCTTAATCTTAGCAAGCATCTTTTCAGCAAGTCTGTGATCCACCTCAGGACCTACTCTGACACGATAGTGTGGCTTTCCGTTCAGTTTAACCGGCGCCATTTGTGCTGGCAGCTGCGCTTTTCGTAATCTTTGCACCAGTTTATTTGCGTTGCTTTCATTCGTCAGACTGGCCACCTGGATTATCCACGCCGTAGGAGAAGGACGTGGTTTATCTCCCTTCCCACTCTGTTTTGGCACACTCTTTTCGACCGGTTTTTTGCTGACAACCGGTTTTGCTTTCGGCTCGGGCTCGGGTTTTGAGACTGCTTCAGCCGCCGCTTTCGGTGCCGGTGGCTTCACCACCATTTTCTGCTCTGGTTTTTCAGGGGGTTGGCTGGCAACCGGTTGATCTTGCCGGGATTGAGGCTTGATCGGTATGGCATGGGTGGATTTATCCCTTTGCTCAACCGGTTCCTCGATCAACATCGGTACAAAAATGACCACCAGTGCTACCAGCACGGCGCCACCCAGCATCCGCTGTTTCAGTCTCTCCTCCAGAGCCATATCTTCTTTATTCCTCTAGGACCTGTTAATACTCATAACTGTGGCTTCAAACTCGGAACAGGTGTCCGCTCAGACATATGATCGGTCGCCAGTTGATATATGCTTCAACATCCATCGTTATGCAAGTATATCAGTTCCCTTATGCGACCTCATGCCGGGTTGATGAGCATTCTGTCAGGCAAGGTCAAGCGAGCTATTCTGTTTTTGGATCAATAACATCCAGGGCATCGCCGACAACCAGGAAGGAGCCGAATATCACGATCAGATCTTCTCCCTTGGCAGTGCCCTGAATGGATTCGTATGCACTTGAAAAGTCCGAATAACAGTGCACAGGTACCTTCTCCCCACGCTGCCGGACTACCCTGGCCAATTGCTCAGCCGATTGTCCCCTCGCCCCGGGCAGATCAACAAGATACCAACCGGATATGGCGGAATGGAGGCACTCTACAATGGCCTCGGTATCCTTGTCCTTCAGCAAGCCGAACAGCGCATAGACCTCAGCCGGCCAATCCAGACGATCGAGATAGCGCCTCAATGAAGCCACGGCCTGGGCGTTGTGTGCCACATCCAGCAACAGGCTGGGCTGTCCCTCGATCAACTGTGTACGCCCTTGTAGTGAGACCTGCCTGAGACCTTCTGAGAGCTGATCCTGATCCAGCGGCAGCCTGGATTGAAGCAGGCTGCTGACCATCACGACGGCACTGGTATTGTGTAACTGTCCCTGACCTGTCAGACGAGCCTGAGGCAGTGTCAACGGCTCACGCCCTGATCTCTGCCATTGAAGGCGATCATCTGACTGACTGGCATTGAAATCCCGGCCGGCAAGGTAGAGCTCGGCACCAATCTGCTTTGCGTATCCCAACACACTCTGCGGAGTCTCGTTCTCGCCGACGACAACCGGCTGTTTCGGACGCATGATACCGGCCTTCTCCAGCCCGATCTCCTCCCGGCTGTTGCCAAGCCAATCGGTATGGTCCAGATCCACCGTGGTGATCAGCGCCAGATCGGCATCAATGATATTCACCGCATCCAGCCTGCCCCCCAGGCCGACCTCCAGAATCACCAGATCCAGCGTTTGCTCTGCAAAGATCTTCAGTGCAGCCAGGGTGGCAAATTCGAAGTAGGTCAAAGCCGTCTCACCACGGGCCTGATCGACCTGCTCAAAAGCCAGGCAGAGCGCTTCGTCACTCACCTCCCGACCGTCAATCCGGATACGTTCGTTGTATCGCATCAGGTGTGGAGAGGTATAGGCTCCTACACGGTAGCCACCCTGGCGGTAGATACTCTCCAGTATGGCCACGCTGGAACCCTTGCCGTTGGTGCCCGCGATGGTCACCACCAGTGACTGCAGGCCTGCGGGTTTGAGACGTCGCCAGACACTGGCTACCCGTTCCAAGCCGAGTTCTATCTCCTTGGGGTGCAAGGTTGTTTGCCAGTCGAGCCACTGCTCGAGGGAGTTGAAGCGCATTACTGATTATCGCAAGTGGATCAAAGCGGTAGATCCAACCCACCACTGCAGATAAGTGACATACCAGCCGGTCAGGCCCGGGGTTTACTCATCAGAATGCTGATCAGGTCTGAGATACGATCACGCATATCACGTCGATCGATAATCATATCGATGGCGCCGTGTTCGAGTAGAAACTCACTGCGTTGAAAGCCTTCCGGCAACTTCTCACGCACCGTCTGCTCGATGACTCTGGGCCCTGCGAAACCGATCAGTGCATTGGGCTCCGCGACATTGATATCGCCCAGCATCGCCAGACTGGCTGAAACACCACCCATGGTTGGATCAGTCATCACAGAGATGAAGGGCAAACCACGCTTCTGCAGACGTTCCAGTGCTGCACTGGTCTTGGCCATCTGCATCAGAGAGAACAGGGACTCCTGCATGCGTGCTCCACCGGAGGCGGAGAAACAGACCAGAGGGGTATGGCGCTCCAGCGACATGTTGACGGCCCGAACAAATCGTTCACCGACCACCGATCCCATGGATCCGCCCATGAAACTGAATTCGAAGGAGGCAACGATGATATCCATCCCTTTCAGCTGACCCCGCATCGCGACCAGAGCATCCTTCTCGCCCGATCCTTTCTGTGCCTGGGTCAGGCGTTCTTTATATTTCTTACTGTCTTTGAATTTCAGCGGATCGACAGACTCGAGATTGGCACCGATCTCCTCCTGAGGTTCAGGATCGAGAAAGGTCTCAATCCGCCGTCTGGCGCCGATTCGGTTGTGGTAATGGCATTTCGGACAAACATCCAGATTTCTTTCCATCTCCGCCCGGTAGAGAATTGCACTGCAACCGGGGCACTTGGCCCACAATCCCTCAGGGACTGCTCGTTTATGGCCGGCATCCGTACGGATCCGGCTTGGCATCAGTTTTTCGAACCAACTCATAGATGTAGTTAACCTTTATCGTTATTTATGTACAGCGTTGTCCATCGCCTGCCTCATGTTTGAGAGCAGTTCCCGCAACGCAGCACCGATCTTTTCCGGTTGATCGGCCAGTGCCTCAACCCGGGATACCAGCGCACTGCCCACCACCACAGCGTCGGCCACCTGGGAGACCGCCGCAGCCGTCTCAGCATCCTTGATTCCGAAACCCACGCCTACCGGCAGATCGGTATTTTCACGAATCTGCTTAAGTTTTTCATCCAAACTCTTTATATCGAGATGGCTGGCACCGGTAACCCCTTTCACAGAGACATAGTAGACGAAGCCTCCGGAGAGTTCACAGATCCGCTCAATACGAGACGCTGTACTGGTGGGCGCCACCAGATAGATCTGATCCAGACCATGCTGTTGCAGTGTCTGTTGGAACTCCTGACCCTCTTCAGGTGGCAGGTCGACCACCAGCACACCATCCACACCCGCTTCAGCTGCCTGTTCGGCAAAAATCTGGTAGCCCATGATTTCGATCGGATTCAGATAACCCATCAGGATTACCGGTGTCTCACGATCCATCTGCCTGAAACGACTGACCATTTCCAGCACATCTCTGAGACTGACATGATACTCCAGTGCCCGCTCACTTGCCCGCTGAATTACCGGACCATCGGCCATCGGATCGGAAAACGGGATACCCAGCTCAATCATGTCTGCACCCCCGGCAACCAGATCCTGCATCAGATCGACGGTGATCTCAGGCAGTGGATCACCGGCGGTGATAAAGGGAACCAGTGCGGTTTTCTGCTGCTGCCGAAGCTGGGCAAACTTCTCCTTGAGCATGCTCATATCTTCAGTCCCTCTTGTGCTGCTACGGTGTGCATGTCTTTATCCCCGCGACCTGAGAGATTCACCAGTACGATCTGGTCACGCCGCATGGTCTGGGCCAGCTTGGCAGCATAGGCCAGTGCATGGCTCGATTCGAGGGCCGGAATAATCCCCTCGATACGGGTCAGATCGTGAAATGCGGCCAACGCCTCCTGGTCGGTTACCGCCACATAGTTGGCTCGACCGGTATCCTTCAGCCAGGCATGTTCGGGGCCGACACCCGGATAGTCCAAACCGGCAGAGATCGAATGGGTTTCAACGATCTGGCCATCCTTGTCCTCCATCAGATAGGTCCTGTTACCGTGCAGTACACCAGGCTTGCCGGCACACAGCGGGGCGGCATGCTGACCGCTTTCCAGGCCGCTGCCTGCCGCCTCGACGCCGTAGATCGCAACCTCCTGGTCATCCAGATAGGGATAGAACAGACCGATCGCATTCGATCCTCCACCAACGCAGGCAACCAGAGCATCCGGCTGGCGTCCCGCCTGTTCCGGCATCTGCCGACGCGATTCCCGCCCGATCACCGCCTGAAAATCTCTCACCATCGCAGGATAGGGATGGGGGCCAGCCACGGTGCCGATGATATAGAAGGTGTTATCCACATTGGTCACCCAATCACGCATTGCTTCATTGAGGGCATCCTTGAGGGTTTTGGAGCCGGATTCCACCGATCTGACTTCTGCACCCAGCAGGCGCATCCGATAGACATTCGCCTCCTGTCTGGCGATATCCACTGCCCCCATGTAGACCACGCACTCCAGTCCGAGGCGTGCTGCGACCGTGGCCGAAGCGACACCATGTTGCCCCGCTCCGGTCTCAGCGATAATCCGGGTCTTGCCCATATGCCGGGCCAGCAGTGCCTGACCTACCGTGTTGTTGACCTTGTGTGCCCCGGTGTGATTCAGATCTTCACGCTTGAGATAGATCTGAGCGCCATTCAGCTCTTCACTCCATCGCTTGGCGTGGTAGATGGGCGAGGGTCGTCCCACATAGTGTTTCAGATCCTCATCCAGCTCCTTGAGAAAGGCGTCATCCTGCATGAAGCGCTGATAGGCTTCACGCAGTTCATTCAGGGGATCCATCAAAGTTTCGGAGACAAACAGTCCACCGTAGGGTCCGAAATGTCCCCGCTCGTCAGGATAGTTCCCAATCATCTTTTCAGTCGTTGTCACCACGCATCACTCCCGCAATGAAAGCCTCTATCTTTGCTGCATCTTTGATTCCCTTCGCCGCTTCCACACCACCGCTGACATCAACTGCATAGGGATGCAGTGACTCTACGGCCTGTGCCACATTCTCACTATTCAATCCCCCGGCGAGAATAATTTTCCCTGCCAGGGATTGAGGTACCAGATCCCAGTCAAAAGTCTTGCCGGTTCCACCAGGCACACCGGCCTGATAGGTATCCAGGAGCAGTCCCGATGCGTCCGCATATTGCTGTTCCAGGGATAGCAGGTCTGTCTCCTGGCGCATCCGGATCGCTTTGATCCACGGCCTGCCGAAGCCGCTACAATCCGCTGCGGATTCATCACCGTGAAACTGCAGCAAATCGAGGGGGACCCGATTCATGATCTGTTCGATAACCGCCCTATCCTCATCCACGAACAGACCGACAACTGTAACAAAAGGCGGCAGGCTTTTCACAATCCGCTGCGCCTGTTCAACGCTGACCGAGCGGGGGCTGGGAGGATAGAAGACCAGCCCTATGGCATCCGCACCGAAGCGGATTGCTGTTAGAGCATCCTCAGTCCGAGTAATTCCACAAATTTTGATTCTGGTTCTCATAGGTTGCAGAAAGATACAGCAAGCGAATAGCCGACGCTATGACCAGAAGCGGTTTTCCACGCTTTACCCATGACATCGACAAGGCCATCAGCCCAATGCAAACTCCTCCGGATAATCCACCTGCGTCAGACAGAGCCCTTGAGGTGGTGCTGTCACCCCACCCAGGGTGCGATCACGAAGGGCCAGGATCTCATCGGCCCAGCTCTCAGACTGCTCCCCCTTGCCGATGGCGATCAGCACGCCGGCAATATTTCTCACCATATGATGCAGAAAGGCGTTGGCATGGACATCGATGCTCAACATCTCCCCCTGACGGGTGACCGACAGACTGTGCATGGTCCTGACCGGGTGTTTCGCCTGGCATCCGAGTGCCCGATAGGATGAAAAATCGTGGGTACCGACCAGGTACTGAGCGGCCCGGTGCATCACCTGTTCATCCAGGGGTTTATGAACCCACACAGCCCGGTCACGCCACAATGCGGAACGGTAGGTCCGATTGAGAATCAGATAGCGGTAGTGTCTACCGATTGCACTGAACCGGGCATGGAACTCCTCGGGCATCTGCTTCGCCCAGCAGACACTGACATCCGCAGGCAGGTTTACATTTGTGCCTAACACCCAGGAGCGTTCTGTTCTTATTGATGGTGTATCGAAGTGCACGATCTGTCCCGTTGCGTGAACACCGGTGTCGGTCCGTCCCGCACAATGTACCGTCACTTCATGGTCAGCAACTTTAGAGAGCGCGATCTGCAGTGATTCCTGAACACTGCGCACGTCACCCTGGAACTGCCAGCCATGAAAGGCGGTACCGTCATACTCAACCCCCAATGCCACTCTCATTGGTTGATCTGCCTACCGTTATCAGATTCGGCAGACCATCTGTCAATCCGGATCTGGCTGCCCGCGATTGGCCTCAACAGCAGTGTTGTTTTGGCTAACGGGTAAATAGAACAAAAAACGAGTGGATACATTTTCGAATTGAAAGCTCCTGAAATACAAAGGGCGCACTCTGTGCGCCCCTTAATCGATTCGGACAGAGTCTGTCCGAGGTGGATAACAATCAGCTGGAGAGATTACTCAACAGATCCTGCGCCTCTTTCTGCTGATTCTCACTACCCTCACCGACAACCTCTTCAAGGATGCTCTTGGCCCCTTCATTGTCGCCCATATCAATATAGGCCCGGGCCAGATCGAGCTTGGTTGTAATCTCATCCGTGGAATCCAGATCAAGGTTCTCGCTGTGGCTCTGCAGCAGGCTCAGCTCATCACCGTCATTGGACTCCTCGTTGTCCAGATCGGATGAGATACCTTCCAACTCACGCTCGATACTTTCGAGATCGAGATTGTCCAGCACCTCTGAATCCTCCATTTCAACCTGGTCATCAATCCCATCGATGACTTCGCTATCATCGACGTCGGAGAGATCGAAAGGCAGTGGGTCCTCATTCGTCTCCTCGGCGACCGGTGCGGAATCTATCCCGGCAGGCACTGACTCGACTTCGAGATCACTGAGATCAATATCCAGCGCATCGGAATCCTCCATCGCTGGTGTAGACTCGGAACCGTCCATTTTGTTCAGGAATTCTGAATCCAGAGAGAGATCGGCTTCGAGGGTTTCTGAATCCATCTCATCCAGGTTCTCGAGACCACTCAGGTCCATGGAATCCAGCTCATCGGATACGTCTTCCGCTACTGCCTGCGCTTCCTCCACAGCCGGTGTCGATACATCCGCTTCTGACAGCTGGCCCAGATCCAGACCCAGGTCATCCATATCATCAGCCATATCCGCTGCGGCAAGTCCTGCAGCACCGGCAAACAGAGCATAACCGGGATTGAGCTCTTTACCCATGGTCGCGATTTTCGACCAGGCATCGGGCTGCTGCTCTTCCAGGCCATTGTCATGCAACTGCTGAGCAAGGCCGGTATAGGCATCTGACTTCTTCGCCGAAAAGTAGATTTCAAGCAGTTTGTGTTTCAACTCTTCCCGTTCAGGATATTTCTCAATCGCCTGATTGATCAGCTCTTCAGCCTGCTGATAACGCCCATAGGCGATATAGACATCTGCCTCGGAGAGCGGATCAACTTCACCCGTCTCATCCTGCAAGGCATCGATATCGCTGGGTGAGAAATCACTCATGAAAGAGGTTTCATCCGTGGGCGAAGTCAGCGAGCTGCTGTCGTCCACACCGGACGGTGCAATATCACTATCCGGCGAAACCAGAATGCTTTCGGCAAATTCCGCTTCGGCCTCTTTTCGACGACGCATGATCATCGCCAACAGACCAAGCAACAGTACGCCGGCACCGCCGATGATGGCCACCATCGTACTGTTCTCTTTCAAGCCATCGAAATAGCTGACTTTCTTTTCGGGCAGTTTGGCGACAGGAGGTTCTGCCAAATCGGGCTCCGGCATCGCCGGTTTGCTCTCCGGCGCTTTTGCAACGGCTGGAGGCTCGGACACGGCCGGTGGCGCCGCCATCTGGTCCTTGGCCTGCTGTTCAGCAATTTTCGCCTCAATATCGACCTCTTCGATGACCGTGCCTTCCGGTACTGGAATAACCGGCTCTGCGGCTTCTTCCATTGGTGCAGTCGGCTCGGCCTCGGTCATAGCCACCGGTTCTTCCGCTGCCATCTCTTCAGCCGGTACCACTGCTTCAGCAGGTTGTTCCGCCATGGGTGCTTCAGCTGCAGGCTCCATCTCCTGCATCTTTTCAGCCGCCATAGTTTGTGCAGCCTGCACCTCGGCAAGTTGATCACTCTTGAGGGTCAGTAACCTTTGAATGTCCTGGATCTGTTTTTCAAGTTCCTGAACACGGGATTTCAGTGCGCTGTTCTCCTGCAGGGCCCCTTCATTGGACTCCCGGACAAGCATAATCTCTTGTTGCAGCTGCTCAATCTCAGCGGATTCAGCCTGACCTTCCCGCTCGGCCGATTCGCCGGCACCAGGCTTGGGTGAGACCAGCTTCAGACGATCCTCTGGAGCCGGTGCCGCAGATGGCGCAGGCGCCTCAGCAGCTTTCTCCTGACGACTTGGAGCCGCAGCTCTTGTGCCCGATTTCCACTCTCTGGTCTGGGCAAGAAACTCCTCACGGGCAGCCCGCTTGGAGAGTCCAGTGACCTCCGCATCCGCAGGCAGACGCAGTATCTTGCCAACCTTCAGGTTGTTCACATTGTTGTTGATGAAGGCGGATGGATTATGATCCAGCAATGACATCATTACCTGTTCAATGGACTCATCGCTTTCCTGCATCTGCTTGGCGATGTTCCAAAGATTGTCATTCGGCTGTACCGGCCCGTACTCCCTGCCACCTGTGGAACTCATGCTGCTCTGCGGCATCGAGGTAGCTGGTGCAGCCGCCCTGCGACTCGGCATGACTTTGCTCACCACCGGTGAGCCTTTGGCAACCGGAGCAGCGACCGGCGTCGGCTTACGGCTCAAAGTCACCGGAGGATCAAGCAGTACGGTGAATTCCCTGACCAGCCTGCCTTTCGGCCAATTGACTTCCACCAGGAAATTCAGGAAGGGTTCCCTGATCGCATCCCGACTGGTAATCGTAATCACCGGTTTACCCGATGCGGTCAGCTGGGGAGTGAATTTCAAACTGGACAGATGAAAAGGCCTGTCCATGCCCGCCTTTTTAAAAGCCTCATGTGAAGCCAGCGAGACACGTACATCTTGCAACTCTTCCTGGGTAACGGAAAGCAGATCGATATCGGCCTTGAAGGTTTGATTGAGTGCCGATTGAGGGTGGATTTCACCCAGTCCGAGGGCTAATGCGCCCAATGGTGATAAGGCTGTTGCAACAGCCACTGCCAAAGACAGCTTACGAATCATGCTTCCTCCTTGCCAGAAAACATATCCACCAGTCAATGAAAGTCACCTTGACACAGTGGGTCAGAGGCCCGCCGTACAGCCCCGATCGGTTTTAGAATAAACTTAATAATCAGTCGCTAACTATAGCTTATGAATGATCTTTTTACCAAAAGTTAAAGGATCATCACACGAAATATTGCAATACTGTACATGTTGATGGCGATAACCGCTAAAAGTGAGAAATCGGTCTTACTTTTCACAATCAGCACGACCGGTCTCAGAGGGAAGGATCAACCCCCCTCTGGCCGACTCAGAACTGCCATAATGGCACACTCAGGAACAGCTGCTGGCTTTTCATGTCACCCTTCCAGCAGAATTCTCAACATGCGCCGCAATGGTTCTGCAGCTCCCCATAACAACTGATCACCCACAGTGAAGGCATTCAGATACTCTTCACCCAGATTCATTTTACGTAAACGCCCAACGGGGACAGTCAGTGTGCCGGTTACCTTGGCGGGATTCAGCTCATCGACTGTCAGTTCACGTTCGTTGGGAACAACTTTTACCCAACTGTTGGCGCCATCCAGTATTGACTCCACCTCGTCTATCGGCACATCCTTACGTAACTTTATGGTCAACGCCTGACTGTGACAGCGCATTGCACCAATTCGCACACAAGTTCCATCGATTGGTACCGGGTTCTCACTTCGTCCCAGGATCTTGTTGGTCTCAACAAATCCCTTCCACTCCTCTTTACTCTGGCCGTTTTCCAGCGGCACATCGATCCAGGGGATCAGGCTTCCGGCAAGGGCAGCCCCGAAGTTATCTGTTGGGAATCCGTCATCGCGCATGGTATCGGCCACTTTGCGATCGATATCCAGAATCGCAGAAGCGGGATCGACCAATTGATCATGTACCGCCGTCTCAAGAGCGCCCATCTGGCTGATCAGTTCACGCATGTTACGCGCTCCTGCACCGGATGCCGCCTGATAGGTCATGGAGGTGGTCCACTCGACCAGGTCCTCACGAAACAGACCGCCAAGCGCCATCAGCATCAGACTGACAGTACAGTTGCCACCGATAAAATCACGCCGGCCATCAGCCAGACCGTCACGGATCACCGACTCATTCACCGGATCAAGCACGATCAGGGTGTGATCCTTCATGCGCAGGCTGGATGCCGCATCGATCCAGTAACCCTGCCAGCCGGCGGCGCGCAATTGATCATAGACCTGATTGGTGTAGCTACCGCCCTGACAGGTAACGATAGCCTCCATCGCCATCAGTTCATCGATATCCGTTGCATCCTTCAATGACGGAATCGGTTTACCGATATCCGGGCCCGCCTGCCCGACCTGGGAGGTGGTGAAAAAGACCGGCTCATCGATCAGGGAGAAATCCCCCTCATCCCGCATCCGGCCCATCAGTACCGAACCCACCATGCCACGCCAACCTACGAAACCGACTCTTTTCATCTTCAATAAACCCGTTTAAAACTAATCGATCAGGACCATCCCTGACTGTTTAACACCTTATATCAAATAGGTGAAGTCTGGTATCAGTTCTGCCTCAGCAGCCACTGCCTACTCGCCACACCGACACCAGACCTTAATACCACCACACTCAATCCAACGCAGCAACAACTGCATCACCCATGGTTTCACAGTTTACCTCAGTCATCCCCTCAGCAAAGATATCGGGGGTACGCAGACCCTGGTCCAATACCTTGTCGACAGCCGCTTCCACCCGATCAGCCATCTCCGGCTCATTCAGACTGTAACGCAGCATCATCGCCACCGAGAGTATGGTAGCCAGAGGATTGGCCACGCCCTGCCCGGCGATATCGGGGGCTGAACCGTGAATCGGCTCATACATGCCCTTGCCCTGCTCATCCAATGAGGCGGAAGGCAGCATGCCGATGGATCCGGTCAGCATGGCAGCGCAATCGGAGAGGATATCGCCAAACATGTTGGTGGTGACCATCACATCGAACTGTTTCGGCCATTTCACCAACTGCATGGCCGCATTGTCCACATACATATGGCTCAGGTCGACGTCGGCATACTCTTCACCGACACGGGTAACCACTTCCCGCCAGAGCTCGGTACACTCGAGCACATTGGCCTTGTCCACGGAACAGACACGACTATCCCGCTTTCTGGCGATATCAAAGGCCACCCTGGCAATGCGGTCGACTTCAGACTCTTGATAGACCAGGGTATTGAATCCCTGTTTTTCTCCCCCCTCCAGCTCCCGGATACCTCGGGGCTGCCCAAAATAGATACCGCCGGTCAGTTCACGCACGATCATGATATCGAGTCCGGCCACAATCTCGGCTTTCAGACTGGATGCATCCGCCAGCTGGGGATAGAGAATCGCCGGACGCAGATTGGCGAACAGATTGAGTGCGGAACGCAGACCCAGCAATCCCTTCTCCGGACGGATGGAGATGTCGAGCTGCTCCCATTTGGGTCCACCAACTGCTCCAAGCAGTATGGCATCCGCCTCTTTGGCCAGATCCAGTGTCGCATCAGGCAAGGGTCCACCGGTGGCATCGATGGCAGCACCACCGACCAACGCCTCATCCATCTCGACATCGAAGCCAAACCGATCGCGCAGTGCCGCCAGCACTTTCACCGCTTCAGTTACAATCTCAGGCCCGATACCGTCACCAGGCAGAATCAAAATTTGTTTGCTCATCGCTAAATTACCTCAAGAAAAGAGCCACGGCGCTTCATCGGCTCGACGCGCTTCATAGGCTTTGATCAGATCCACATGTTGCAGAGTCAGGCCGATATCATCCAGCCCGTTGAGCAAACAGTGTTTACGGAAAGGATCCACTTCAAATGGGATGGGCTGGGAATCGCCGACCACAAGTTGCTGTTGCTGCAGATCCACAGTCAGGGTGAGTGCTTGCTCAAGGGTTGCCTGAGCGAAGAGTTCATCCACTATTTTTTCATCAAGAACAACAGGCAGAATGCCATTCTTGAAACAGTTATTAAAGAAAATGTCGGCATAACTTGGGGCAAGAATGACCCGGAATCCGTAGTCGTCCAGTGCCCAGGGAGCATGTTCCCGGGATGAACCACAACCGAAATTCTCCCGTGTCAGCAACACCTGAGCTCCCTGATAACGGGGATCATTGAGTACGAAATCGGGATTCAGTGGCCGCTTGCTGTTATCCATACCCGGCTCACCATGATCCAGATAGCGCCACTCATCGAACAGATTGGGGCCGAAACCGGAGCGTTTGATCGATTTCAGAAACTGCTTTGGAATGATGGCATCGGTATCCACATTGGATCGATCCAAGGGGCAGACGGTGCCGGTAAAGGTCTCGAATTTTTCCATCTTCTATTCCTCAAATTCAGTATTAGTTTAATTATTTCCGTATATTACAGACAATACCTAATGTTAATTCTTTAATCAGATCTCAACGAAATGACCGTGGATAGCCGCTGCTGCAGCCATGGCGGGACTGACCAGATGGGTACGCCCCCTCTGCCCCTGTCGGCCCTCAAAATTGCGGTTTGAAGTGGATGCACAACGTTCACCCGGCTCCAGGCGGTCGGCGTTCATCGCCAAGCACATGGAACACCCGGGCTCACGCCATTCGAATCCCGCCTCGACAAAGATCCGGTCCAGACCCTCGTTCTCGGCCTGCGCCTTGACCAAACCCGAACCCGGTACGATCAGAGCGAGCTTGACGTTGGATGCCACCTGTTGACCTTTCGCCACCTCTGCAGCCGCGCGCAGGTCCTCGATACGGGAGTTGGTGCAGGAACCGATGAAAACCTTATCCACCGCAATATCCCAGATTGGAGTACCTGCCTCCAGCCCCATGTAATCAAGCGCCCGGCGCATACCGTCCGCCTTCACCTTATCCGCTTCAGCTGCCGGATCGGGTACCGTCTGGTCGACGCCAACCACCATCTCAGGCGAGGTACCCCAGGTTACCTGAGGTTTGATAGTGGCCCCATCGAGTGTCACAACTTTGTCGAATTCTGCACCCGGATCGGTGTGCAGGGTCTGCCAGTAGGCTACTGCCTTCTCCCAATCATCACCTTGCGGGGCATAGGGTCGACCTTTGACATAGTCGATGGTCTTCTGGTCAACCGCCACGAAACCGGCCCTGGCACCCGCTTCGATGGCCATATTGCAGAGCGTCAGACGACCTTCGATGGAGAGTGCCTGAATCGCATCCCCGGCAAACTCGATCGCGTATCCGGTACCACCAGCGGTACCGATTTTACCGATGATCGCCAACACAATGTCTTTTGCGGTAACCCCGGGAGCGACCTGGCCATCGACCCGTACCTGCATCGACTTGGACTTTTTCTGAATCAGGCACTGGGTTGCCAGAACGTGCTCAACCTCAGAGGTGCCGATACCGAAAGCCAGGGCACCCATGGCACCATGGGTTGAAGTGTGGGAGTCACCACAGACCACGGTCATACCTGGCAGAGTGGCCCCCTGCTCCGGACCGATCACATGCACGATTCCCTGTCTGGGATCGAGCATCTCAAACTCGGTGATTGCGAAATCCCGGCAGTTCTGATCCAGGGTCTCAACCTGCAGCCGGGAGACCGGATCGACAATGGTCGACACCCCGCCCGAACGCTCGGTGGTCGGTACATTGTGATCCGGGGTGGCCAGATTGGCCTCGGTACGCCAGGGTTTACGCCCGGCCAGACGCAGACCTTCAAAGGCCTGGGGCGAAGTCACTTCATGCACCAGGTGGCGATCGATATAGATCAGCGCAGTACCATCCTCATCGGTACGCACCAGATGGGACTCCCAAAGTTTGTCGTAAAGCGTCTTGGCACTCATTGTTGCTCCTGTTACTGGTCTGCTGTACAGCGTCTGTCACGGCGGGTAGTCAAAACATAGGGGAGTGTGCTACATAATACAAATTCATATTTTTCATTTTTTCCATTCTTTTTAGGAATAGTTATGGAGTTCGCATCACTACGCGCTTTTGTCCAGGTAGCCAGGGAAGGATCGTTCTCCAATGCAGCCCAAGGCCTCTACCTGACACAACCCGCCGTCAGCAAGCGGGTCGCGGCACTTGAACAGGAGCTGTCGGTACGCCTCTTCGACCGGGTGGGCAGACAGGTTCTCCTCACCGAGGCGGGTCGGCAACTACTACCACGAGCCGAGCAGATTCTGCAGGAGATGGCCGATATCCGACGGGGTCTCTCCAATCTCTCCGGGGAGATCTCGGGTCGGCTGGTGATGGGTACCAGTCACCATATCGGTCTGCATCGTCTGCCATCGGTGCTGCGAAATTTTTCAGATGCCTATCCGAAAGCCGAATTGGATATCCGCTTCATGGAGTCGGAAAAGGCCTGCCTGGCGGTGGAACATGGTGAGCTGGAAATGGCTGTGGTCACCCTGCCCCTCAATCCCATCGAGGCACTTGATGCATTGAAGATCTGGCATGACCCGCTCTGTTTTGCAGTCGGACCAGATCATAATCTCGCGCAGCAGCAATCGACCAGTGTCGAGCAGCTGGTCAGCCATCCGGCGGTACTGCCAACCAAGGGGACCTATACCCGCACACTGTTGGAACAGTCGATCAACGACAGACAATTGAGTGTCAACTGCACCTTGGCAACAGACTATCTGGAGACGCTGAAAATGATGACCAGTATCGGCCTGGGCTGGAGCCTGCTGCCGGAAATACTGCTTGAGGAGGGGCAGATTCTGAAACTTGAGGTGCCTGAACTGCAGTTGAGTCGCTCACTGGGGATCGTGACTCATCGCAAGCGAACCCTCTCAAATGTGGCAAATGCCATGCGCCAGCAGCTGCTGGCACAGAGCAATCTTCAGGTCGCTTAGCGGGTACGCTCGCAGATCCCTTCGGGAAAGAAAAATTCAATCTCTACCTTGGCGGTATCGGGACCATCGGATCCATGCACAGCATTCTCATCAACCGTCTCGGCGAAATCGGCGCGAATGGTGCCTGATGCGGCCTCTTGGGGGTTGGTGGCGCCCATGATCTCACGGTTGCGGCTGATCGCATTCTCACCTTCCAGCACCTGAACCATCACCGGACCGGAGGTCATGAAATCGAGCAGGTCATTATAGAAGGGACGCTCTTTATGTACGGCATAGAACTCCCCGGCCTGCTCACGGCTGAGATGCAGCATCTTTGAAGCAACGATCTTAAGACCGGCGCCTTCGAAACGTGCATAGATTTTACCGATCAGGTTTTTCGCTACCGCATCGGGTTTGACGATGGAAAAAGTGCGTTCAATGGCCATTGCTTAGGGCTCCGAAGAGAATCTGGTTGAGAAAAAGCGGCTGCCGGCTGGAAATCCATGCTGCAGCGCAGCAGATGCGCAAAATACTCATCTGTCTGGATGGTGTCAAGCTTGAGTTGGCCGCGAATGGGCACGAATCACCGCGAATTGGCGCAAATACAGTTTAGCTGCGATTTAAAGTAACCACTGCAGCGCAATAAAAGCAGAAAAGCAACACAACCTATTGGCGATGCTTTGCTGTGATTTGCGGTTCGACTCACTGACCCTGTTTCGCTGCCTGACCTGACGAAGCGTCACGAGGATCAAGCCAGCGCATGGCGATGATCACGGCGATCAGCGCATAACCAGCAGCAACCCAATAAGGTGCCTCCGGCCCCATGCCGCTCCACAGATATCCACTCAACAGACTGCCGAAAGCACCGCCTGCGCCAAAACTGATGCTGCTGTAGAGTGCCTGTCCCCGTCCCTGGTGCTTGCCAACAAAGTAGTGGTGCACCATATGAATAGCTGCGGCATGAAAGGTACCGAAAGTCGCTGCGTGCATCACCTGAGCCAGCAGTACCATGGGCATCTGATCTGAAGTTGTCGCCACCAGCATCCAGCGGACCACCGCGATTGCCAGACTGGCAATCAGCACCGTTCGAGCACCCCAACGATGCAGCAGGTGGTGCATCACCAGGAATACCAACACCTCAACCACCACACCCAAAGCCCACAGCTGCCCGATCAGGCTGCTGCTGTAACCGATCTCCTCCATATAGATGGAATAGAAGGCGTAGTAGGCGCTATGGCTCGCCTGCATCAGAAAGCAGACCAGCAGAAAGGCGATGATCTCGCGGCGTTTCAACACATCGAGAATCGAACCTTGTGTATGCTGGACCACACCGGCTCCTTTTTCCGGTACCAGCAGGCTGTAGAGAAAGATTCCCAGATAGAGTCCCAGTACCACTTTCGGTACCAGTCCAACTCCCCACTGCTCGAGCATGAAGCCCAGCGCCAGTACGGCCAGAATAAAACCGACCGAACCCCACAGACGAATCCGGCTGTAGTGCTGAATCCGTTCATGCAGATAGCTCATGGTGACTGCCTCGAACTGGGGCAGTGAGGCATTCCAGAAGAAGCTGAACAGCATCATCACCAGCGCCAGTGCCCAGTAGCCTTCAACAAAGAAGACTCCGATGAAACAGATCACTGAGAACAGGGAAGCGAGACGCACAATCGGCATGCGCCGCCCGGTATGGTCGGCAATCCACCCCCAGATGTTCGGTGCAATCAACTTGGTGACCATGATCACCGCCATCAACTCACCGATCTCTGCCGGGGAGTAACCCCGATCCTGCAGGTAGAGCCCCCAGAACGGCAACATCGCTCCGAGAGAGGCGAAGTAGAAGAAGTAGAAACCGGAGAGGCGCCAGTATGGCATCCTGTTTTTACCAGGCCCTACTTTTCCAGATCTGCAAGGCCGGACTCCACATCCATGTTCTGTCCACGATGACGCAACAGATGGTCCATGATCACAATCGCCATCATCGCCTCGGCAATCGGCGTGGCGCGAATGCCTACACAGGGATCATGGCGCCCTTTGGTGACCACCTCCACCGGTTCACCCGAGCGGTTTACCGTCTGGCCGGGCAGTCGCAGGCTGGATGTGGGTTTCAGCGCAATTGAAGCCACCAGATCCTGGCCGCTGGAGATCCCACCCAATACGCCACCGGCGTGATTGGTGAGAAAACCGTCCGGTGTCATCTCATCACGATGTTCGGTGCCCTTCTGCTCCACGCAGAGAAAACCGTCACCGATCTCCACCCCTTTGACTGCATTGATACTCATCAGAGCGTGGGCCAGATCCGCATCGAGTCTGTCGAAGATCGGTTCGCCGAGTCCGGCAATCATGCCACTGGCGACGACATTGATACGCGCACCGATGGAGTTGCCTGCTTTACGCAGCTCATCCATGTAGGCTTCCATCTCGGCCACTTTGGAGGCATCCGGGCAGAAGAATGGATTTTGCTCCACCTGATCCCAATCAAACTGCTCCGCCCGGATCGGCCCGATCTGGGAGAGATAACCACGCACCTGGATGCCGTAGCGCTGCTGCAGATACTTCTTCGCGATACCGCCGGCGGCCACCCGCATCGCAGTCTCCCGTGCGGATGAGCGACCGCCCCCCCGATAGTCACGGAAACCGTACTTCTGGTTATAGGTATAGTCCGCATGCCCCGGCCGGAAACGGTCCATGATGTCGGAGTAGTCTTTGGAACGCTGATCGGTATTGCGGATCATCAAACCGATCGGAGTGCCGGTGGTCTTGCCTTCGAATACCCCGGACAGAATCTCCACCTCATCGGCCTCACGACGCTGTGTGGTATGACGGGAAGTGCCAGGCTTGCGGCGATCCAGGTCATGCTGAAGGTCCGCCTCACTAAGCGCCAGCCCGGGTGGACAACCATCCACGATACAGCCGATGGCGGGTCCATGGGACTCTCCAAATGAGGTCACTGTAAAGAGTTTGCCGATACTATTGCCTGACACTGAAACCTACCTCTTGGGAATCACTTTTCCAACCAGCCGTTGACCGTCTCCAGATCACTCTCACTGAGATTGCCAGCAGCGGATTTCAACGCCAATCCGTTGAGAATATAGCCATAACGGGAGTTTAGATAGTCACGCTGGGATGAGAAGAGGTTACGCTGCACATTCAATACATCCACGATGGTACGGGTACCCACCTCATAACCGGCCTGAGTCGACTCCAGGGCGCTCTGGGCAGAGACCGTGGCCGCTTTCAACGCTTCCACCTGACTGATGGTGGAGAGCACCCCGCGGAAGGCATCCCGAACCTGACGGTTAACCGCCCTGCGGGTCTGATCGAGACTCTGCTGGGCAGCACGATAGTTGGCCTGGGACTGGCGGGTTGAGGCGCTCACAGCCCCACCGGTATAGATCGGCACTTCGAGAGCGAGGCCGACCCGGGCGGTATCCGCTTCGGTTGCCCGATCACTGTCACTGCGGTTAATGGAATAGCCACCCACCAGGTCAAGGGTTGGATAGTGTCCCGATTTGCTCACATCAATCTCCTGTTCGAGCACCTTGAGGTTGGAACGGGCAGCGATGATGGTGTAGTTCTGCTGCTGAGCGGTATCCGACCAATCCGTAAGATTGTTGGGGACCGGTGGATTGAGCAGCAATCCATCCCCTAGCTTGGCGAGATCGCTCTTCGCTTTAGAGCCAATGATTTCGAACAGCGCCTCCCAGGCGTTGTCGAGGCTGTTTTCTGCGGCAATTTCCGATGCCCGGGCTGCGTCGTAGGCCGCCTTGGCTTCATGCACATCGGTAATCGCGATCAAGCCCACGTCGAAACGCTGCTGGGCCTGTTCGAGCTGTCTTCCGGTCGCCTCGCGCTCTGCATTGGCCACCCGCAGATCATCCTCAGCGGAGAGAATGTCGAAATAGGCGGTGGTGCTGCGAACCATCAGGTCGATCTCAGCAGAAGCAAAGTCCGCCTCCGCCTGGGCAATGGTGCTGTCTGACTGTTCCAGCTGCACCAGCCGATCCCGTCGATAGATCGGTTGGGTCAAATTCAATCCGAGACCACTCTCCCGGTAGGTGCTGGTGTCATCCACCGAGGCGCCCTGCAGGGTTTTTACATCACTGCGCACCGCATCATAGGTGGCACCCAAACCGATCGTGGGCAGCAATTGGGAACGGGCCAGGCTCTTCGACTCACGGGCCGAATTCAACTGTTCTTTAGCGGCCTGAAGCTGAGGATCATTTTCCAGGGCAAGTCGGTAGACTGACATCAAGTCATCTGCCTGAGAAAGGGGCATCCATAGAAACAGGAAAAGTATCGCCAAGTGCTTCGTCGGTCTCATTGTTTTTCCATTGATAACGTGAAATTAATCGATTTTGGAATGACGGGCACTTTATCATACTAACCAGGCCATAAGTATCAGGGTCTGGTCACGATCAAGTGCCGATTGGTCCTATTCAGGCATGGGTGGAACCAGCAGTTGCGGATCGATGCGGGCGGCTCGGAGATTCATACGCCAGTCGAGATGGGGGCCGGTCACCCGACCGGTGGCACCTATCTCAGCGATCGGATCACCCTGCTTTACCACCTGCCCCTCCTGCACCAGGATCTTATTCAGGTGCAGGAAAGAGGACGACAGTTGCAGACCATGATCGATGATCAAGGTTCCCCCGGAGTAGAACATATCCGAATGTGCCAGAGTCACCACACCAGCGGCCGGGGCGACCACCAGTGTACCAACCGGTGCCGCGACATCGACACCATAGTGGGGCCGCCTTGGCTTTCCGTTGAGAATACGCTGGCTGCCGAAGACACCGGAAATCACCCCCTTTGATGGCCAGATGAAACCGTTGAGGAAGTCGGTGCGATCCTCATTCAGCTCGCGCGCCTGCTTGACCAGTGCAACCTCCTTTTTGATTCTCTCCCAGTTCCGTTCTGGCGGAGTGACTTTGCTCGGAGGCAATCCATCGATACGCTGTATCTGGTACTCGCGGGCCTTGATGGTGAACTGGCGGGTCTGCCTGGGCTCGCCATCCCGGCTCACCACCAACTTGTACTGTAATGGGGCGTCCCGATCAAAACCGACCAGAAACTCCCCTGTTTTGGAGACCTTTACCGATTTACCGTTGACCGATACCTGACTGCCCGGCTCAACCTGACCGATCAACATCCCACCTTGAACATAATCCCCCTCCAGGGTCATCGCCATAGCTGGTTGTAGCGCCAGCAGCAGCAAGAGTAACAATCCGCGGAAGGATGAGCCTTTGATGTTGGATGAGAAGATCATATGCGGGTCCATTTTATTAGGTTAAATTGTTCTGAGCCGGGACAGGCAGGCCACTGTGGCGAGCCTACAACATAACGAATCCAAACCAAAGATTGACAGACACCGAAACTGCTTGTAGAGTTCGCGGTCTCCAGCCGATCAGCATCGGCAAACCACATCATGCCGAGGTGGTGAAATTGGTAGACACGCTAGCTTCAGGTGCTAGTGGGGGCAACCCCGTGGAGGTTCAAGTCCTCTCCTCGGCACCATCTTTATAGCCGGCTTGAGCGATCTCTTTAAACTGATTCTCATCCGGTTGCCCGGAAGATGCTATCCAGTCCGATACCCGTCTGTAGTTTGTGACGCTCTCGACAGCCATTCTTAATTTATTTAAAGCGATAAATTCCATAGCTCTATCTTATTTCAATGATCCCAATCCTGCTCGATGACCACACGTATAACAGTCAGTCTTCCTTATTTTTAGGCTACTGTACTCAGCAAGATGTTCTTGCCCCAAGCATTGGCGATTTCCAATATATTCATCATCGTGTCTCATCCCGTCAGTCAACTACAGTTGCTGAATATCTCATATCGATCGATTACTGAACTCGATCCCCACTCGGCACAAGGAATGGGACCAAACGCCAAACTCATCATACTGTGTTTAACGTCGATTGTTTGGTCTGCAGATTTTTCATCCGCTTGCGCAAGTGGCATTGGGTATACCATTTCAGAGTGCCGGATTTAATTGGATTCAATCGCTTGAATCACCTCAAATCCAGATCCTCTCTTAATCAATCAGGTGTGATCTTTCGCCGTCCGCTGGCCAATACTTGCCAATTTCCATGAATTTACTCTAAAATAGATCAGTAATTCATTGATTTAATTTTGAATATCAAAATTACCAGGCCATGTTTTCAAAGCATTACACCACTCTGGCGGCTCTGCTACTCTCACTCCTGTTGTCACTTCCTGTCGTGGCAGCCCAGGGTTACGATATCTCCTATGTCTGGTCGCGCAATCTAAGCAGCGTTCAGGATTATCGGGACCAGGTTGCCCATATACTGGGCCCCAGAGTGGGCAAACATCTGAAAGTCGTCACCAAGGGTGACCTGTATGGCCTGATCTATCGGCGTAACGGCAACAACGAATCCACGACACGGGTTGTTAAAGCCCATTCGAAACTGTTGCGCGCCAGGGGGCTGGATGCCGTGAGCCCGATCAAGGCACGCAACTGGCAACTCGCAGGTAACGCCACCCTGCCCCAGAAGATCGAGCCTTCCAGCAAACCGGTCAAGACGGTTTCGCAACGCAAGCAGATCCAGGATCTCGAAACGGCTGTGGAAGCCTATATTGGTGAGTTGCGTCGTACCGGCAAGATCGCCAGAGATGAACGGACCGGCTGGTCCGTATTCGACTTCACCACAGGTAAGAAACTGGTCACCATCAACGAGGACACCCAGTTCCAGGCCGCCAGTCTGGTCAAGCCTTTTATCGCTGCCGCGTTTTTCCATAAAGTGAAGCAGGGAAAACTGGTGTATGGACCGAAAAGCCGTCGGCACATGCAACGCATGATCCAACACTCCGACAATCCCTCAACCAACTGGGTGATTCGTCAGGTTGGAGGCCCCAGAAGTGTTCAAAAGATTCTTGAGAAAAACTATCCAGCGATCTTTCAGGATACCTTGCTGGTTGAGTATATCCCTGCAAACGGACGCACTTACAAAAACAGGGCGTCGGTACATGACTACAGTCGATTCCTGTATGCCGTCTGGAACAAAAAGATCGCTGGCGCCCGGGAGATCAAGCGTCTGATGGCCCTGCCCAGCTCAGACCGCATCTATACCGGTGTACCTGAAGTCCCTAAGGGAACCCGTGTCTACAATAAAACCGGCAGCACCGCGCGAGTCTGCGGCGATATGGGGATCTTAAGCGTCAAAGGCGCAGATGGTAAACGCTACCCCTATATTCTGATCGGCATTATAGAAAAACAGCGCAGCGCTCAGAACTACACCAGCTGGATACGCTCACGCAGTGAAATCATTCGCAATGTCTCCGCGATTGTATACAAAGGGGTCATAGCCCAACACAACGGTGCTTAAGACTTTTCAACTCCCCCCTTTCGCTGGCATGACAGATTGTTGAACAATCATGGAAACCGGTTTAAATCAAAACCACAAATTGTCGGCAAAGGATAGAATGATAGCCTGTTCAGGTAAAAAAAGCTCACTTCTGTTTCTCAATTCAGATGCAGGCGATGATTCTTTTTAATTACCTCTGAAAGCTTCTTAGGTACCCCTGCTTTTGCTGCATAACCGGACCAATCGGCTACTGTGTCGGTGATCTGCTGGATGATTCTTTTCGCCTCTGGCCTGAATCGTTCTGCAGGCTGTAACAGATCAGCCCGGGTGAAGTCATCCCGCTTGCCATTCAGTGTCAACTGATGACTGTTGACCCACTTCGAGTCCGCTCTGTAGCTGTAGGCGAGATCGAAAGCCGGCGCCAGAGTCCAACGGCCATCTTCCTGCATCAGAAAGCCAAAGTTCTTGGTGTGATCATCCTGATTGCGAGCCACGATGTTGAAAACCATCCGCCGGTAGAGTTCCAATGCTGTCGGACGATTGAAACGTAAACTGCGTAATACGCCGAAAAGCGCTTCATAACTGTAGTGCCCAGGCTGCTTGTAATCCGCATGATCCATGGCGCAAAGAGATTGGTAGTGAAGTTTTCGATCCCCCTGCCGATCAAATCGCCTGGTTAGAAAATGCGCCCGATCCCCCTCCTGCAGCAACTCACACTCAGAGATATCAATACCGACCGCTCTGGCCATCAAGTAGTAGGCATATTCCATCCGGCCATATCCCTGAGGATCGCCGAATGTCTGTTGGGTTCGGTTTGACTCCACAATCCCATCGAACTTAAGCAAATAGTGCTCATAGCCATCTTCCAGCACCACCTGACCACTGCGAATTCTACGCCGAGCCTTGTCGACGGCAACAACCGCTTTTGCCCGGGCTCCGCCGGCTGAAGTCCCGACCTGAAACAGGGTTTCCAGACCATCTGTATCTGCATCCAGTTGCAGATTGGTACGACCATCGATCACCTTCTGAGCCATCTCTGCCAGACTCTCAAGATTGAGCTCTCCCGCTTTCCTGGGTCGATCACCCGGTTGCGGGAAATATTCCAGTGCTCCCATGCCTCGCTGCCCCATATATTGCAGCCGTTCAACCGGGGTGAAGGAGCCAGGATCCCTTCCCTGACGCGCCAGCCAGGCATCAATCACGGCATTACCGAAATCATCCGGTAACGAATCGGCAAAGGCCGCCGGTAAACCTTTGTAGGTAGCCCGGTTCAACTCGGGAAACTGATATTTACGATCACTGATTGGCAGATGCAGTGGTGATATCTGCAGCCCACTCTCCCGCCACGCTTTGGTGAATTCAAATGTACCCAGCCCCGTCTGCTCATCAAATGCCAACGCACCAACCAGTTTATCCCACAGTTTCACTTGAGCTATCTGGATCCTATCTACCATCCCAGATTATCCTTTTCATCATCCATACTCACGACCTCTTCTTTTGCGGGTGCAGCCCGCTTCCGCTTACGCCCCTTGAGTTCCATCAGCATCAGCGGACTTAACGGAGTCTCAGGTACAAAAGCATCCACCAGTTCCAGCTTACCCAATACCCGTAAAATTCCGATCATGGTCTCAAACTTGCCATGCCCCTGGATTGTCGAGCGGTAGGTTTTTGCGGTTATACCCAACTGGTCAGCAATCGTCTTCTGGGTAATATTGGCCTCAAGGCGCAGCTGTTCGATGCGCCCCCCCACTTCCGATGCCAGAGCCAGATCACTCATCCTATAAAGGCTTCTAGAGGTCATTTTCTTCCTTTTATAATGATAAATAACACATTAAAGGTATATTTTTACCTTATATTAGCCATAACCATACACAAACTCAATATTTTATGGGTAATTATTTATCTTTCATCCATTTTCTTGGTTTTAATAGGTATATTTTTTCCTTTTGTATACTTTCTATAACCTGTTTTTTATCGTATTGACAGGAATTCACTGCTTGGCGTGCTGACAAAGTTTTCACCCATACCCCATCGTCTCTCTGTTGCCTGAACCACAAAACAGTTTTTTTCAGCAGAAGGCTACTCGCTTCAAGCACCTGGCTTTTTCCTTCAGCCGACCATCTCCCGGATTTGGAGATGACGCTGCCCTATCCACTGAAATTCAGTCGATAGTCTCAAACCAATCCCGGGCGGAAGCGGTTACTGACAAACTGTTGTCGATCTATTCGGCTTCAAAGTACGATTATCATCAGTAGACAGATCAAATAATCCAGAGCACTTTTTTGTAACGACATGAAACCTTTCAGCCCTTATATTGCACAACATTGCACTGGCTCTATTCTCGTCATCTTGTTTTTGCTTTCGACACCTGTATTGGCTGATGCCTTCCAGACCGCACTGGTAACAGCCGCATTGGAACGTACCCAACACAGCGTGCGATATGATGGCTCCTACCATTCGATTCCCTACCCCGGTGGAGATGTTCCCCCCAACACCGGAGTCTGCACCGATCTGGTTATTCGCAGCTATCGCGCTTTAGATCTGGATCTGCAACAGCTCGTGCATGAGGACATTGCCAAACATTTCAGTGAGTACCCTTCACACAGAATCTGGGGTTTGACCCGGCCCGATCCGAATATCGATCATCGACGGGTACCAATTTTACAAACCTTCTTTAGCCGACACGGTATTGCATTGCCGGTGACTCAAAATGCCGCAGACTATCAGGCCGGCGATCTGGTAACCTGGCGGTTACCGGGTAACCTCCCGCATATCGGCATTGTCAGTAATCAACTCGATCAGGGTAGTCGCACCCCTCTCATTGTGCATAACATTGGTGCCGGTCCAGTTGTCGAGGATATTTTGTTCCACTATCAGATTACCGGGCACTATCGCTACTGGCCTGATCGCTAGCCTGGACCATCGAGATCTCGTATTGGTTGGCCGATCCAGCAGATTCCCGAGATTCGTTGGGATGTCGATAGGGACACGAGCAGTTTCGTCTTGGCTAAGGCAGTAAACAACCGAGACCGTCTTAAGCGCTACCTCTACCTGACATAGATTTTGGCATCCTCTGTGAAGCCGGATACATCAGTAGAGGTCTGACCATGAAAGATCTCGACTTTCAGACGCCCCGCTTCCAACAGTTGAACCAGCACGACTGCATCGATAAACGTGTAGTTATCCATCTCCAGTCCCTGAGTGAAGCTGGATCTGTCCCAGGGTATGCCATTGTCGTAGTAGTCGTAACTGACCAGGTCATATTTTATCAGACCACTTGAAATTGAGACCTCCGCCGGATCCGGAGAGTTTCCCAGTACCCCGAACTGTTTTTGCTCACCCGCATAGTCACCGAAAGAGGCGATGATGTGGCTAGGTACGATATAGTCATAGGCAAAAGATAGATGCCCTAGCCAGTAGTTGTTTTGGTCCAGGCCGGCATAGCCATTGGTATTCTCTTCGAACCAGTTACCCACCAGCCGGCCGTTGATATCATGATCGATCTTTCCACCGATGGGTTCCACCGTTCTCAGGGACTTGGCAATCAGGGCGGCACGAATGGTGTCGTTAAAATAGTCAAATGGATCCGGCGTGTGAATCTTCCAGGGCTCTGCATTGTAACTACTGGGGTTGATGAATCCCGTCAGGGTCATGTTGTAATCCACCAGATTGTAATCCACAGAACCAGAATAGCTGCCCAGCACTTCTCCGGCTGTGACTGTGATGTTGGTATTGATAAATTGACCATCTGTCGGTGCGTAGGGAGCCAGTTTGTCAGAAAGATTATCCACATGGATGTAGATCGATTGCAGATTGTTTGCGTGATCGACAACAAACCTGTAGTCATCGTTATTGAAATTCCCCATGTGTTGAATGCTGGTCACTGTACCATCAGCCGGCGCATAGACATCGATCTCTATGGCTTCATTCTCACCAAAATCCGGGGCTACATAGTACTGGTGATCGATTGGAGTGACATGATTACCGATCATCCCTCCGAGCGGGAGTATGAACTCAACCTTCGACAGGTCCAGTGGCGGGAAATTGAAGCTTGTTGACTGATTGTCTGTATCCGGTGTTGTCTCATCCACGCTGTCAGTATCAGTCTGGGTATCGCTGTCACTATTCTCGCCACCTCCACCACCCCCTCCACAACCGATCGTCAATAAGAGAAGCACTCCCAGGAACCAAGCAACTTTTCCTATCGCGATCTGATTCGAGATATTGGAGCTGGACATGGCGCACTCCCCTTATGGTGTTCTGTTAACCCTATTGGAAGTATAGACTTACCATTCATGTGGTTTTTAGGCATTCAGGAGCAGAACATGTCCCTACTTCACACCTCCGGAAGATCAGTAAAATCTGAGCCAGGCTCTTCCGATGGCCACTTTTTCATTATTACCAGTGAACGGATTTTTAAACTCCTGTTTCTAAGTGTGACAGCGCCACCGAATTGTTGATGTTGGGCTTGCCGATGCATCAATCATCCTGCCACAAACCATTGAATATTCACGACAGCGGCGCTCTAACCGGGACGTTCAGTTAAAAATCCGGACCCGCCAATTTGGCATGTTAATTTTCTTTAAATAACAAGTAGTTACCAATTACCCCATGGATTGACACGACAATTTGTCATGTTCTTGGTTTGCATGGTATCCCCGCCGTTCAATTTTTTTCCATAGTAGACAAAGGGATATCTGCACCATCGCATACCTGGCATAAGGTTTGCTGTTTTCTTATGAATCAGTTCGCACGTTTGCCATAAAAGCCAACATCACAGCGTGTTGTACCAATCGGGCTTGCTTACTGCCAACAGTGAATCGATGCCGGCTGGCATTGTGACCTGTAACAGAATCATTTGAAAACTGACACAGGCCATGGGGTGACCTAGATGATTAAACAGTGGCTCAATCAAATAGAGCAATGGTTGTTCGGTGATTATAAAAATCAGCAGAAATCTGATCTGAAAAGCTCTGATGAGCCCAATCCAGTCCGCAGACGACTCTTCAGGCAGGCAGCCATCGGTGCAGCAGGTGTCACTGGAACCGCAGGATTGGCGAAGAGCGTTGTCGATGCGGTTCCAGAGCCCGACTTGAAACAGAAATACCATCAAGATGCCACACAAGGAGAGACAGAACTCAGTCAGAGAGAATATGTGGTAATGACCAACCGGGAGAAGGAGGCAATGCTGCAATCGTTCATTGATAACTACAACAACAAAACCTGAGCAGCATGAGCTGGTTCACGCCTATTTGATAGCCACTCGATCAGAGGACAACCATGCCGAAACAAGATTCGAGCAAAACAAAAGATAACAAACTCACCAGCCGCCGGGATTTCCTGCGCAGTGCAGGAAATTATACGGTGGCCTCACTCTCCGGCGCAGCAATGCTGCTCTCCGATCCGAAACCGGCAAAGGCCAATGTGACCTGGGAGGAGCACTTCCAGAAGAACTATCGACTGATGACAGACGAGGAGAAACAAGAGGCCATCGAACGCCTCGAGACCCGCTATTCCGAAGAGTACGGCAAACAGGTTACAGTCGATGGCACCCCCTCCATCGAGGGGGTTCTGTTCGGATATGCACTGAATATTCAGAAGTGTATCGGTTGTCGTCGATGCGTGAAGGCCTGTGTCGCCGAGAATAATCAGTCCCGCGGAGATGAGCAGCAGATCGAGTGGATCCGGGTATTGCGCATGGAAAAGGGAAAGTTTTCAGAAGCGGACAGGGATCAGCATGGCTATCCGGAATCATTTGGCGTTCAGGTCGGCGGAAATGCCTACAAACCAGCCGGTGTTGTACTGGAAGGCCAACACTACTATGAGCCGGAACAGGTTCCCGAAAAGGACGCCTTCTATTTTCCCATGCAGTGTATGCAGTGTGAGAAGCCACCCTGCGTCAAGGTCTGTCCGGTACGAACAACCTACCGTGATCCGGATGGTATCGTCGTCATCGACTACAACTGGTGCATTGGCTGCCGTATGTGTATTGGCGCCTGCCCCTACTGGGCAAGGCGTTTCAATTGGGGTGAACCCAATCTACCCAAGGAGGAGATGAATCCTGTCACTCACTATCTTGGTAATCGTCCACGTATGAAAGGGGTTGTCGAGAAGTGCAGCTTCTGTGTTCAACGTACCCGCAAGGGCCGCTGGACGGCCTGCGTCGAGGTCTGCCCGGTAGGAGCCCGCAAATTCGGCAACCTGCTGGATCCGAACAGTGAAATCCGTAAGGTTCTGGCCAAGAAGAAGGTGTTCCGTCTGCGAGCAGACCTCAACACCTATCCAAAGTTTTTCTACTACATGGATTAATGGGAGACCCCATAATGCGCTTTCTTCAGTTTGTGGTCGATTACCTCAAGGCAGGGTTTACCGGCGGTATCCTATTCTGGCTCTGGATGCTGTTCCTGCTGTTTTTCATCATGCTCTGGGGTTATGGCGAGTATGTACAGATCGCCAATGGCATGATTGTCACCAATCTTAACGATCAAGTCAGTTGGGGATTCTATCTGGCCAATTTTGTCTTCATGGTAGGTGTGGCAGCGGCTGCAGTGACTGTGGTTTTTCCCGCCTACGTCTATAAACACAAAGAGCTTCATCGAATCGTGGTGCTGGGTGAAATGATCGCCATTGCCGCGGTAGTCATGTGCCTGCTGTTTGTGATTGCACATATGGGAAGACCCGACCGACTCTGGCATCTACTGCCGGTTATCGGCATTTTCAACTTTCCACATGCCATGCTGACATGGGATGTGATCGTGCTGAATGGCTATCTGTTGTTGAATATCATTGGAGGCTACTACTACCTCTATAAGAAATATAGTGGTGGTGAAATCAATAAATCCTTCTATCTGCCGGTTGTCTATATTGCCATTGTATGGGCATTGAGTATCCACACTGTGACTGCATTCCTGATCAATACCATGCCGGCACGTCCTATGTGGTTCCATTCGATGATGCCAATCAAGTTCATCACCACCGCATTTGCTGCCGGACCATCACTCATCATTGTTGTGTTTTTACTGGTACGCCGTTTCACCCCCATGAAGATCGCCGATGAAGCCTTCCATCTACTCTCACAGATTGTGGTCTGGTGTCTTGGTATCGCACTGTTTCTGACCATGTCGGAAATTGTGACTGAACTCTACCCCGCGACCGAACACTCCCTGGGACTACAATATCTGATGTTTGGACACAATGGTCTGAATAGTCTGGTGCCCTTTTTCTGGACAGCGCTCTCATTGATGGTGGGATCCTTCATACTGCTGCTGATCCCCAGGATAAGAAAAAATCTTACCCTGCTGCCGTTCGTCTGTATTGCCGCATTCGTCGGCATCTGGATCGAAAAAGGTATGGGATTGATGCTGCCCGGCGTGATTCCAACCCCGGTTGGCGAGTTCGCAGAGTATACCCCAAGCCATATTGAATTGATGGTGGTGGGTGGTATCTGGGCAATTGGTTTCTTCCTGCTCACCTTCATGCTGAAAGGCGCAGTGGCGGTACTGCAGGGAGAGGTTCGTTACAGAACCGAAACCAGCAAACAGGCAGTTTCAGAGCAGCAGGCAGAAGCAGCAACCTGAGTGAATGAAGCTTGGAATGAACAGGCATACTCGATTTGGAGAAAAACATGACATGCTATCGAAATCATCAGACACTGTTTGGTTTATGTCTGCTGCTTTTTCTATTCACCAGCCCTCTGCTGGCCACAGAAAATCAGACTGACCAGGAGTGTTTCGAGAGCCGGGACGGCATGTCACAGGTCAGGGTTCGTGAAATCAGCCCTGGGCTGGTTAATGTCAAGTGCTCATCAACCACCGGGGGCGTTCTCTGGTGGGGTGACCCGTTTGCAGGCACCATTCCTATGGGAGATATGGATATCGAAGCAGATTACTCCAATGAAGAGGCGGTGGTGAAACCCCGTGAGCCAGAACTCGATAAAAATAAAATGCTGACCATATGCAGCATGGCCTGTCATGATGGCAACTATGTACCGATTCCCCATAGCAAGACTCCACGCCCACTTAAAATGCATCTGGACACGGTACCAGATGCGATGAATCTCAAGCATGGTAAGGGAAACATCTGGTGTCTGGATTGTCACCATCTGGTGGAACGCACCAAACTGATTGACAATTTCGGTTACTCAATCAGTTTCAACCAGCCCCAGAAGCTGTGTGGAAAATGCCATGGGCAGGTCTATCGGGCCTGGCGGGATGGTCTCCATGGCAAGCGTATCGGTATGTGGGACAAAGGAGGAAAGAAACGCTGGTGGGTCTGTACTGAATGTCATAATCCACACGACGTTGAACAGAAGGAGAGAAACTCAGGCTTTGCTCAGTTACGTCCAGAACCGGCGCCTAACCTGCCCAAGGGAATGGTCAATGCGGATCACGAACGGATGCATCATGGGGCACACCCGGATGAAACAGGTCATGAGTGATGCCACAGGCTGAATCTATGCATTCAAATAACATACGATGAATCCAGTGTTTATAAAGCAAGGCTCGTTTACTCCATACTCGGATCCTATCCAGTTTATACACGGAAAATTGTCATGATAAGTCAACCCAGAATGATCAGCGCAACTCTATTTATCGTCCTTTTTATATTACCGGTCTGCACAATGGCCATGGATGCAGCGGAGCTCTATCACGAACGAACCTGTATTGCCTGCCATGGCGCCAATGGCAAACAGCCTGTGATGGATGAGTATCCAAAATTAGCCGGCCAAGCTGAGGCCTATCTCTTGACGCAAATGAAAGATATCAAGAACGGTTACAGGACAAACGCACATTCTGTCGCGATGCAAAATGTCATGCACCTGGTGAGTGACGAAGAGATTGCCGTATTGGCAAAATGGCTTGCGTCACTGTCTGAATGATTTTTAGATCCAAACAGCGCCAATTGGTTGAATCATCTGCATCAATCAG